>NZ_PVLV01000118.1 GCF_002982015.1 Streptomyces solincola | reverse complement strand
GCCCCGGCCGCGCCCCCGCCCGCCGCGGGACCGGGAGCCGCCGGGCCCGCGGCGGGCGGGGGCGCGGCCGGGGCGGAGGCGCGCCGGGCTCGGCGCAGCAGGCCCGCTCCCCGGGGCACCGCCCGCACGCCCAGCTCGGAGACGTCGCCGCCCGGCCCGGCGAACAGCACGGTGTCGGTGACCCGCAGCTCCGGGCCGAACAGCGTGGACAGCGCCGGGCGGGGGCGGCCGGTCTGCACCGCCACGACCTCCCGCAGCACCCCGGTGAGCTGCTCGGCCATCTCCTGGGCGGAGGCGAACCGGCGCGCCGGATCGGGGTCGGTGGCCCGCACCAGCAGCCGGTAGAACGACTCGTAACGGCGGAACACCTCGATGGTGTCCGGATCCGGCAGCGAGTCCGCGTACACCGTGGTGTACCCCTGGAAGTCGAAGGTCAGGACCGCCAGCGTGCGCGCCACCGTGTACAGGTCGGAGGCGACCGACGGGCCCACCTCCGCGATCTCCGGCGCCTGGTAGCCGACCGTGCCGTAGATGGCGGACGTGTCGTCGTCCATCCGCCGCACCGCGCCCATGTCGATCAGCTTGAGCTGGTCCTCGGTCTGGATCGCGTTGTCCACCTTGAAGTCGCAGTAGAGCAGGTTGCGTCCGTGCAGGTGGCCGAGCGCCTCCAGCGCCTCGATGCCGTACGCGCAGGCCTGCTCCACCGGCAGCGGGTCGCGCCGCCCGTCGGGGCCCCGCCGCTCGTTGGCGATGTCCTTCAGCGACTTCCCGCCGACGTACTCCATGACGATGTACCCGTCCAGCGAGCCGGTGCGCTGGTCCAGGTGCTCCACGAAGTTGATGATGCCCACGATGTTGGCGTGCTCGATCTCGGCGAGGAACCGCCGCTCGGAGATCGCCGCCGCCATCGCGTCCTCGTCACCGGTGTCCAGCAGGCCCTTGAGCACCACCCAGCGGTCCGACACCGCGCGGTCGACGGCCAGGTACACCCAGCCGAGCCCGCCGTGCGCCAGGCAGCCCATCACCTCGTACTGCCCGTGCACCACGTCGCCGCCCCGCAGCTTCGGCACGAACGAGTAGGGGTGGCCGCACTTGGTGCAGAACCCCTCGGTGCGGCCGGCCCGGCCGCCGCGCGCCCGGCCCACCGGGGCCCCGCAGTCCGACCGCGAGCAGAACCGCTTGCGCTCGGGGACCTCCGGGTTCTCCAGCACCACCGACAGGGGCGAGGGCCGCGGCACCACCGGCACCGACACCAGCCCCGCGCCCAGCCTGTTGCGCCCCGACTGGCCCGTGGACGTGCCCGAGCTGCGCACCGACACCGAACGGGCGGAGTGCGAACCGCCGGTCAGCGACCGGGACAGCCGGCCCGACACCGAACGCCGGGACGTCGAGGAGCGGGCGGACGCCCGGGACGAACGGGAGGAGCGCACCGAGGCCGACGACGGCGAACGGCCCGCCGTGCCGCCGCCGCCCGGGCCGCCCCTGGCGCCGGCGACGATCCCCGTCGCCGAGGAGGACACCAGGCCGCCGGGCGACACCACCGGGGCGAGCCCGCAGGTGCCGCAGTACAGCTCGCCGCCGCCCATGTCCTCGTAGGAGCCCTCGCAGTCCGGGCGCTGGCAGGTCGTCGTCGTCATCGTTCCCCCCGTTGGTCACTCGGCCCGGCCAGGGCCTCCGCGGCCGCCCGCTGGTAGCGCAGCACCGCGTGCTCGGCGGCCCGCAGGTCGCACGGCGCGCTCCACAGCATCCGGCGCGCCACGTCGTAGCGCTCGATCAGCAGCGGGTCCTCGGCCAGCCCGTGCCGGGACACCTTCGCCCGGTAGGCGTCCAGCCGCCCGCGCAGCTCGGCCCGCACCGCCAGAGGTGCGGTGACCGCCGTCAACTGCTCACGGGCGCGCAGCAGTTCCTCCTCGGCCTGGAGCTCCAGTGCCTCCAGCAGCGGAGACAGGCGGTTCCAGCGGGCGTGCCGGCGGTGCTCGGCGGCGGCGGCCAGCCGCTCCTGGAGCGCGGTCGGCGGACCGCTGACCGCCGGCACCTCGGAGGCGGCGATCTTGGCCAGCACCTCGCCGCGCGCCGCCCGGGCCTCGGCCAGCGTCCGGTCCGCGCGGGAGAGCACGTCGCGCAGCTTCAGCAGCCGCGCCTCGGAGTCCTGCCGGACCTGGAGCACCGCCTCCACCTCGCGGCGCACCTCCTCCAGCGCGCGGGCCGCCCGGTCGTAGCGCCCGGTGTCCGGCCGGCCGCCGCCCGGCGCCGAACTGCCGCCCGCCGGCAGCCAGAACGCCAGCGGGTCGCTCACCACCTGCGCGCGCAGCGCCGTCAGCTCCCCGGTGATCGCCTCCAGGTCGTCACCCGACGGGTGCTCCCCGGGCCGTACGCCCACCGAGTGCGCCAGCGAACGGGTGCGGCCCAGCTCGGCGGCGAGCAGGTCTATCCGGGCGGGCAGCGCCGACCAGACGGCGTCCGCCGTCACCACCGCGTCCAGCGAGCGGGCGTACAGGTCGTTCATCCGCTCCACCAGCCCCTCCAGCGTGAACCGCTCGACCAGGCCGCCGTCGGTCCCGGGGACCACCACGCTCCGCCCGCGCAGCCGCTCCGTCAGCTCCACCAGGTCCTCGCGACTGGACCAGCGCCGCCGCGAGCGTAGCTCCCGGGCCTCGCGCAGGGCGGCGGTGTAGGCGTCGAAGTACGCCCACAGCGCGGTGACCGACCGCTCCGTCTCCGCCCAGCGGACCTCGGTGGCACCGGTCAGCTCCGCGCCCTCCAGCAGCCTGCGGCCGGCGTGGTCCTGGAGCGCCAGCAGCGAGTCCTCGACCGCCTTGTGCTCCGCCGCCAGCCGCGCCAGCGCACGGTCCACCTCGTCCCGGTCCATCACCGGCCCGGGGGGTCCCGTGACGCCCATCGATCACCTCTCCGTTCTCGGTCCGTCCCGCCCGCGCCCCCTGCCGGGCCCGGACGGCTCACGCGGTCAGCCGCTGCGGTACTTCGGCGCCGGCGGCCCGCCGATGCCGGGCAGCACCTCGCTCAGCCACTTGTCGTACGCCTGCGTCCACGGTCCCTTGCGGTAGTCGACCAGCACCTGGTTGACCCGGCGCACCAGGTCGTCGTTGCCCAGTTTGGCGGCGACCCCGTAGAACTCGGTGGTGAACGGCTCGCCCTTCAGCTCCACCGCCGGGTCCTGCGCGGCCTGCCCGGCCGCGAGCGCGTTGTCGGTGACGACCGCGTCCACCTCGCCGAGTTGGAGCCGCACCAGGCAGTCGAGCTGGTTGGGCACCGTCAGCACGTCCTCGTCGCCGTCCCCGCCGTCGTGCTCGTCCCTGAAGACCGCGCCGAACGACTGCTCCTCCAGTGCCTCGTACGCCGTCGAGCCCTCCGCCGAGCAGACCCGCTTGCCCTTCAGCGAGGCGTCGTACCCCTTGACCGGGGAGCCCTCCGGGGCGAGGACCTGCTGGCCGGCCTGGAAGTAGGCGGTGGAGAAGGCCACCTGCTCGGCCCGCTTGCAGTTGATGGTCATGGTCCGCACCACCAGGTCGACCCGGCCGCTCTCCAGCGCGGCTATGCGCTGGTTGGTGGGTATCGCGCGGAAGATGACCGCGTCCCGGTCGCCGAGGATGTCCTTGGCGATGGCCCGCGCCAGGTCGATGTCGAAGCCTTCCAGCTTTCCGGTCGCCGGATCCCGGTACCCCCAGCGGTAGCTGTTCTGGTCCACGCCGACGACCAGCTTCCCGCGGTCCTTGATCGCCTTCACCGACGGCCCGTCCGCGCCGGAGGGCCGCAGCGACGCCTCCGGGTCCTGGCACTCCTCCGCCGCCGGCGCGGCCGGAGCCGCCACGGCCGCGCCGGACACCGCACCCGCCGCCCCGCCCCTGGACAGCGGTACGAGGGTCAGCGCGGCGGTCACCGCGCAGGCCGCCGCCATGGCGGCCACCCCGCCCCAGCCGCGCAGCCCGCGCCGCCGCCCGCGCCGGGCGCCGGTCCCGGCGGTCGCCGTCCCCGTGGCCGCCGCCTCCGTCCGCGTCCCCGTCTCCCGCTCCGGGCTTGTGTCCGCCATCCCTCTCACCGTGCCTCCCCTCACCCTCATCGGTACTCCGACAGCCTGCGGTTGACGCCCGCCACCGTCCCGGCGGCGGCGACCAGCACCAGCCCCGCGGCCGCACCGGGCAGCCAGGCCAGCGGGGCCCCCGCGCTCTCGGCGGCCCGGGTGAACTCGCCCTGCTCGTGGTCCCGTGCCCGCTCCAGGGCGGCGTCCACCTCGTCGAACGACTCGCCGGTGGACTCCTCGGGGCCGATGACCTTGGCCAGGGTGCCGTCGTAGTCGCCGGCGTCGTCGGTGGCGCGGGCCTCCTTGTGGCGCTCCTGCCACTCGGCGACCTTGGTCTGCGCCTCGGCGACCGGTGCGCCGCCCTTCCCGTCGTCCGCCAGCCCCCGCGCCTCGGTCAGCGCCGCGCCGAGCCGCGCCATCCCCGCGCCGTACTCCGTCTCGTACCGGTCGCTCCTCCCGTCTGCGGTGAGCACCGCGCCCCGCGACACCACGGCGAGGTTCTCGTTGGCGCGGGCCTTGAGCGAGTTGATCCGGGCGTCGTTCAGCGCGGTCAGCGAGTCCTGGCCGCGCTCACGCGCCTCGGTCAGCATGGAGCGGGCGTAGGCGTGGCCCGCCACCAGGCCCAGCAGCAGCACCAGAGCGGCGGCGGTGGCGGCCAGCAGCCCGCGGTTGACCACCCGGTTGGTGCGCAGGAACAGCCTGCGCTGCGTCCACAGCAGCGCGGCGAGCGCGACCACGCCCACCGCCAGGGACACCAGCGGCCAGGCCCGCGCCGACCCCTCGTCCTGACCCAGCCGGCCGCTCTCCGCCTCGTACAGCCGCTCGGCGGCGGGCAGCAGCGTGGTGCTCATCTGCTGGTTGGCGTACCGCAGATAGGCCCCGCCCAGCGGCAGCCCCTGCCGGTTGGCCGCCCGCGCCCGCTCCACCAGCCCCGTATACCGCGGCAGGCTCTCGTTCAAGAGCGCTATGTCGTCCGACGACCGCGCCGAACCACCGCTCGCCGCCGCCGCCCTGACCAGCAGCCTCGACGCGGTCGCGATGTCCTTCTCGTACCGCGTCCGCACCTGGGCCGGCTCCTCCGGCCCGGCCAGGAACCCGCCCGCCGCCGCCGTGTCCGCGTCGGCCAGGGACCGGTAGATGTCCGCCGCGTCCGCGCTCAGAGGCTGGCTGCGGTGCACCACGTCGTCGGCGGCCTCCGCGCGGCTCGACACCTCCAGCGCGGTGACCGCGCCGAACGCCAGCAGCAGCACGGCCAGTACGCCGCCGAGCGCCCGCAGCCGGCCCGGCTCGGTCACCGCCGCGGCCCGCAGCTTCGCGAGCGCCGCCTCCCACTCCGACCGCGCGGCCGGAACCTCCGGCGGCGCGGGCGCCGTGCCCGTCCGCTCCGGTGCGTGTACCACCTGACCTCCCCCTCGGTCGTCCACCGCAGTATGGCCGCACGAACGCCGGCGGCATACGGCACTTGGCACGATCTTGTGCTTATCGTGCTCCCCGCACCCCGCCCCCGCCCCGGCGTCCCAC
>NZ_PVLV01000117.1 GCF_002982015.1 Streptomyces solincola | reverse complement strand
CCGGGCCGGCCCGGTGATGCCCTCGTCCAGGTCGACGGTGGTCACCAGCCCGTCGCCGAGCCGGTGGCAGAGCAGCGCCGCGTTGTAGCCGGTGCCGGTGCCGATCTCCAGCACGGCTTCCCCGTCCCGCAGCTCCAGCGCCTGGAGCATCCCGGCCATCAGCGACGGCTGGCTGGAGGAGGAGACCAGCTCCCCGCCGCGTACGTCGGTGGCCAGCGGCCGGTCCAGGTAGGCGCCCTCCAGCCAGCGCGCCCGCTTGTCCGGGTCGGGGTCCTCGGCGGCCAGCCGCTCGTAACCACCCAGCACGCCGATGTGGTAGCCCGGCACGAACAGGTGGCGGGGCACCTCCTCGAAGGCGGCCCGCCAGGCCGGGTCGGGAAGGTCGCCGCCGGCCGCGATCTCCCGTACCAGCTCGTGCCGCGCCTTCGCCGCCGGCTCGGCGAACGGGTCGTCTCGGCGCGTGTCCCGGTGTGTGCCCATACCTCCACTGTGCTGCTCCGGGGCCCGCCCGGCGACCACGGGTCCGGCCCCGCGCGGCCGTCAGGCGGCGAGCGCGGCGGGCTCGCCGAGGCGGCCGGCCGCCGTGCGCCAGGCGTCGGTGACGGCCCGGTGCGCCTGGCCGGTGCCCGCCATGAGCCCGTCGCCGGTCAGCCGCACCGGGGCGCCGACGTGGACGTGCAGGCAGGGGCGGCGCAGGGGGGCGGTGGCCAGGCCGGCGAGCTGCTTGGGCACGCTGCCGGAGGTGATCCTGCGGGCGCCGGCCTGGCCGACGGGGACGATCGGGGCCCCGGTGCGCAGGGCGAGCCGGGCCAGGCCGCTGCGGAAGGCGGCGGGCGCGGCCTCGGCGGAGTCCGGGCGCTCGGGGATGCCGCCCTCGGCGTAGATCAGCAGCAGCCTGCCGTCCCGCAGGGCGTCGGCGGCGAGGTCGAGCGAGTCGGCGGCGCGCGGGCCGCCGCGGTGGACCGGGATGTGCCCCTCGCGGGCCAGGGCGCGGCCGAGGACGGGCGCCCGCCACAGTCCGGCGGTGGCCATCACCACCGGCCGGGCGCCGAGCCGGTGCAGTGCGGCGAGCACCACGGCGGGGTCGGCGAGCGAGGTGTGGTTGGCGGTGACGATGCTGCCGGGCCGCAGCTCCGCGCCCGGGTCCGAGGTGACGGTGAGCCGGCCGAAGGCGGGCACCAGCAGGTCGGCGAGGCGGCTGAGCACGGGGCGTCTCCCTGGTCGGGGCCGTCGGCGGCCCCGGGTCGGGGCCGGGGTGGTCCGCTCCCGGCCCTGGGCTCGCGGCCCCGGGTCCGGGGCCGTCGGTGACCCATCCTCGGCGGGCGGCCCGCCCCGGTCCTGAGCGCTCGTACTCAGCTTCTCCCCGGCCGGAGACGGCGGGTCCTAGGCCCGCGGACCTCCGCCGGGCCGTCTGAGACGATGGAGGCGTGAACGAGATCCCGCGCGGCACGCTTCAGGAGCAGACCTTCTACGAGCAGGTGGGCGGCGAGGAGACCTTCCGCCGCCTGGTCCGCCGGTTCTACGAGGGGGTGGCCGGCGACCCGCTGCTGCGGCCGATGTACCCGGAGGAGGACCTGGGCCCGGCCGAGGAGCGGCTGGTGCTGTTCCTCATGCAGTACTGGGGCGGCCCGCGCACCTACAGCGACAACCGCGGCCACCCGCGGCTGCGGATGCGGCACGCCCCCTTCACCGTGGACCGCGCCGCGCACGACGCCTGGCTGAAGCACATGCGGGCGGCCGTGGACGAGCTGGGCCTGTCCGAGGAGCACGAGCGGACGCTCTGGAACTACCTGACGTACGCCGCTGCCTCGATGGTCAACACCGCGGGCTGAGCCCTCCCGCCCGGAGGGCTCAGCGCGCGGTGACGCTCAGGCCGCCGGCGCCGGAGGTGCGGACGGCGACGGAGCCGAACGGGGTGCGCAGCCGCAGCCAGGGGCCGGCGGCCAGCAGGCCGACCGGCACCTGCGGCGCCGGGAGGAAGCCGAGCGCCTGCGCCGCGTGCACGGCGCGCAGCGGCAGCCCGGTGGAGCCGACGGTGCGGGTCCAGATCTCCCGGCCGATGCGGTCGCGTTCGGCGCGGGTGCGCCGCTGCTCGGGCAGGGCGTCGGCCAGGCCGCGGAACTCCGCGACGGCCGCGCCGACGGCGCCGCGCAGGGTGGCGGCCGGGGGCAGTCCGGGGACCTCCCGCCAGCCGCCGCGCGGGGGCAGCACCCCGGCCCACGGCGGTCCGGTGACGGGCTCGGGCAGTACGGCCTTGCCCTCGGACTCGGCGATGCCGTCGAGGAGTCGGCCGGCGGAGACGGTGGCGTCCAGCGCGGCGTCGTCCAGCAGGGACGCGGTGCGGACGGCCAGCACCTCGAAGGACGGCGGCCGTCCGAACACGGCCAGGGTGCCGCCGCCCGCCTGGAGGCGGACCGCGGCGGCCCGGTCGTAGTGGAGCAGCCGGGCCAGGAAGGCGGCGAGATCGTCCGCCTCCCTGGCGTCGGCGAAGTGCAGCGGCGCCGTCATGCCGCGGGGGCCTCCCCGTGCATGCCGTCGTCCACGTACTCCTCCAGGAAGGACCGCTCCTCGGCGCTGATGCGGCGCGGCCGCTGGGCGTCGAGGTCGAACGGCACGACGACCGTGGACGCCCGGACGTACACCGTGCCGGGGTCCTTGATCTCGTACGCGATGGTGAGCGAGGCCGCGCCGATCTTGGTGACCCAGGATTCGACGGTCACCGGCTCGTGCCGGTGCACCAGGGGCCGTACGTAGTCGATCTCGTGCCGGGCCACCACGGACCCGCCGGAGAACGACGGCGAACCGTCGCCCGGCGCCAGCCGGAACATGAAGTCGATCCGGGCCTCCTCCAGGTAGCGGAGGAAGACCACGTTGTTGACGTGCCCGAAGGCGTCCATGTCCGACCAGCGCAACGGGCACTGGTAGATGTGTCGAGCCACTGCCGCTGCCTCAGCCCCGGGTGAGCTTCTTGTACGTGGCACGGTGCGGCCGGGCCGCGTCCGCGCCCAGGCGCTCGATCTTGTTCTTCTCGTAGGACTCGAAGTTCCCCTCGAACCAGAACCACTTGGACTCGCCCTCGTACGCCAGGATGTGCGTGGCGACCCGGTCGAGGAACCAGCGGTCGTGGGAGACGACCACGGCGCAGCCGGGGAAGTCCAGGAGGGCGTTCTCCAGGGAGGACAGGGTCTCGACGTCGAGGTCGTTGGTCGGCTCGTCGAGGAGCAGCAGGTTGCCGCCCTGCTTGAGGGTGAGCGCCAGGTTGAGGCGGTTGCGCTCGCCGCCGGAGAGCACCCCGGCCGGCTTCTGCTGGTCCGGGCCCTTGAAGCCGAACGCCGAGACGTAGGCGCGGGAGGGCATCTCGACCTGGCCGACGTTGATGTAGTCCAGCTCGTCGGAGACGACGGCCCACAGCGTCTTCTTGGGGTCGATGTTGGAGCGGCTCTGGTCGACGTAGCTGATCTTGACGGTCTCGCCGACCTTGATGGAGCCGGAGTCGGCGTCCTCCAGGCCCTGGATCATCTTGAACAGCGTGGTCTTGCCGGCGCCGTTGGGGCCGATCACGCCGACGATGCCGTTGCGCGGGAGGGTGAAGCTGAGGTCGTCGATGAGGACCTTGTCGCCGAAGGCCTTGTTGAGGTTCTCGACCTCGACGACGACGCTGCCCAGGCGCGGGCCCGGCGGGATCTGGATCTCCTCGAAGTCCAGCTTCCTGGTCTTCTCCGCCTCGGCGGCCATCTCCTCGTAGCGGGCGAGACGGGCCTTGGACTTGGCCTGGCGGCCCTTGGCGTTGGAGCGGACCCACTCCAGCTCTTCCTTGAGCCGCTTGGCGCGCTTGGCGTCCTTCTGGCCCTCGACCTTGAGACGGGTCTGCTTGGTCTCCAGGTACTTGGAGTAGTTGCCCTCGTAGGGGTAGGCGCGGCCGCGGTCCAGCTCCAGGATCCACTCGGCGACGTTGTCCAGGAAGTACCGGTCGTGGGTGATGGCGACGACGGTGCCGGCGTACTTGGCGAGGTGCTGCTCCAGCCACTGCACGGACTCGGCGTCCAGGTGGTTGGTGGGCTCGTCGAGCAGCAGCAGGTCGGGGGCCTCCAGCAGCAGCTTGCAGAGCGCGACGCGGCGCTTCTCGCCACCGGAGAGGTTGTTCACCGGCCAGTCGCCGGGCGGGCAGCCCAGCGCGTCCATGGCCTGCTCGAGCTGCGCGTCGAGGTCCCAGGCGTTCGCGTGGTCCAGGTCCTCCTGGAGCTTGCCCATTTCCTCCATGAGAGCGTCGGTGTAGTCCGTCGCCATCTCCTCGGCGATCTGGTTGAACCGGTCCAGCTTGCCCTTGGTCTCGGCGACGCCCTCCTGGACGTTCTCCAGGACGGTCTTGCTCTCGTCCAGCGGGGGCTCCTGGAGCAGGATGCCGACGCTGTAGCCGGGCGAGAGGAACGCGTCGCCGTTGGACGGCTGCTCCAGACCCGCCATGATCTTGAGCACGGTGGACTTACCGGCGCCGTTCGGGCCGACCACACCGATCTTCGCGCCGGGCAGGAAGCTCAGCGTCACGTCATCGAGGATGACCTTGTCGCCGTGCGCCTTGCGCGTCTTGCGCATCGTGTAGATGTACTCAGCCAAGAGAAACCGTCCGGCAATCCGAGAGTGGGCAGATACACCCATCTTGCCGTACCCCGGCCCCCCGACGACAACGAGTAGTCGGGGGGCCGGGGTACGGCAAGATGGGTGTATCTGCCCACTC
>NZ_PVLV01000116.1 GCF_002982015.1 Streptomyces solincola | reverse complement strand
CGGGGGCCTCGGCGGCGGGGGCCGGTCAGCGGCGGCGGCGGTGCAGGGCGACCGCGGCGGCGGTGCCGCCGGCCAGCGCGCCCACCCCGGCGGCGGCCGGGATGCCGACCTTGGCCGCCTTGCGGCCGGTGCGGTAGTCGCGCAGCCGCCACTCCAGGGACCGGGCGTGCTTGCGCAGCTTGGTGTCGGGGTTGATCGCGTAGGGGTGGCCCACCAGCGAGAGCATCGGGATGTCGTTGTGCGAGTCGCTGTAGGCGGCGCAGCGGTCCAGGTCCAGCCTCTCGGCGACCGCCAGCGCGCGTACCGCCTCGGCCTTGGCCGGGCCGTGCAGCGGCTCGCCGACCAGCTTGCCGGTGTAGACGCCGTCCACGGACTCGGCGACGGTGCCGAGGGCGCCGGTCAGCCCGAGCCGGCGGGCGATGATGGTGGCGGTCTCCACCGGGGCGGCGGTGACCAGCCACACCTTCTGCCCGGCGTCCAGGTGCGCCTGGGCCAGCGCCCGGGTGCCGGGCCAGATGCGGTCGGCCAGGTACTCGTCGTAGATCTCCTCGCCGATGCTCATCAGCTCCGAGACGCGGTGGCCCTTGACGATGGACAGGGCGCTGTCCCGGGCGTCCTGCATGTGCTCGGGGTCCTCGATGCCGGCCAGCCGGAACCAGGTCTGCTGCCAGGCGAACCTGGCCAGTTCGCGGCGCTGGAAGAAGTTCCGCTTGTACAGGCCGCGGCCGAAGTGGAAGATCGCGGCGCCCTGCATCACGGTGTTGTCGAGGTCGAAGAAGGCGGCGGCCCGCTCGTCGCCGCGGACCGGGAACTCCGGCTCGGACGGTGGGACGAGGTCGGTCCCGCGCTCCAGGGTCTCCAGCGCGGCGGAGGTCTTGCGGGCTGCCTCGGCCGACGCCTCGCCCGCCAGCACGCTGCGTGCCGTGGCGGGGCGCCGGTGTCGCGTGAGCCATCCCAGTGCGGCCATGCGGTGAGCATAGCCACTGTGTTCGGCCGTGCCCGACTTGTGGGGATGCCATGGGGTGAACGGCAGGCGGCGGGAGCGTGCCGCGGGCGGGGTCCCGGGGCGGCGCGGGGGCGGAGAATGGGCGCATGTTCGGACGTACGAGGAAGAAGACCGGGCCGCGCGCGGTCACCCTGATCGGGAGGCCCGGGTGCCATCTGTGCGAGGACGCGCGCGCGGTGGTGGCGGCGGTGTGCGCGGAGACGGGCGCGGTGTGGGAGGAGAGGGACATCACGCTCGACCCGGAGCTGCACCGGGCCTACTGGGAGCAGATCCCGGTGGTGCTGGTCGACGGCGAGCAGCACACCTTCTGGAAGGTGGACCCGGAGCGGCTGCGGCGGGCGCTGACCGGGTAGCGCGCCCGGCCGCCCCGCCGTCCAGTGCGGGGCCGGGCGCCGATCGGGTGCGCCCGCGCCGTCCGGTGTGCGGGCGTGGCCGGAAAGCGACGGGGGCCGAGCGAGGCCGCGCCGGTGCGGGGCAGAGCGCCCGCGCGGCGGCGCTGGCTGGGAAATCCGGGTACCATCGGGTGCGTTTTGTTGCGGTTCGGGGGTGCGGTACCAAGGAGTGTGTACGGCTTTGCCCCCTTCGGCTCCCCAACGGGTCGACTCGGTCGCCGGTTCCGGGATGGCTCGATCGGTATGCGTGAGCCCGGTCACGTTGCGCGGACAAATCAGACACCATCTTTGTGCACGCGTTCACAAAGACATAGCCTGCTGTCGACGGGGCGGTCCTTCTCATTCTGGCCGCCTACAGCCCAGCTCATCCCGCAGGAGCACCGTGGCAACTGGCCGAACTCACCGACCGGCGACCCGCAGCCGAGGCATCCCCGAGGCCACCGTCGCCCGGCTCCCGCTGTACCTGCGGGCGCTCACCGCGCTGTCGGAGCGCTCCGTTCCGACCGTCTCCTCCGAGGAGCTCGCGGCCGCCGCCGGGGTCAACTCCGCCAAGCTGCGCAAGGACTTCAGCTACCTCGGCTCCTACGGGACGCGCGGGGTCGGCTACGACGTCGAGTACCTCGTCTACCAGATCTCCCGTGAGCTGGGCCTGACCCAGGACTGGCCGATCGTCATGGTCGGCATCGGAAACCTGGGCGCCGCCCTCGCCAACTACGGCGGGTTCGCCTCCCGCGGCTTCCGGGTCGCCGCGCTGATCGACGCCGACCCGGCCATGGTCGGCAAGCCGGTCGCCGGGATCGCGGTGCAGTTCATCGACGACCTCGAGCGGATCATCGACGAGAACGGCGTCTCCATCGGCGTCATCGCCACCCCGGCCGGCGCCGCCCAGCAGGTCTGCGACCGGCTGGTGGCCGCCGGAGTGACCTCCATCCTCAACTTCGCGCCCACCGTGCTGTCCGTGCCGGACGGCGTCGACGTGCGCAAGGTCGACCTCTCCATCGAGCTCCAGATCCTCGCCTTCCACGAGCAGCGCAAGGCCGGCGAGGACAACGGCGCCCCGGCGGACGCCGGCGGCCCCGTCGCGCCTCCGGTCGCCGCCCGCACCCCGGTCGCCGACCCGGCGGCCGCGACGACCGCGGCCGGCGCGCAGGGCGACGGACGGAACGGACCTGACGGGGACATGCCCGCCGTGATGCCGGCATGAGCCTCCTCGTCGTCGGCCTCAGCCACCGCAGCGCCCCGGTCAGCGTGCTGGAGCGTGCCGCGCTCGACCCCGAAGCGCAGAACAAGCTCCTCCAGGACACCCTGGCCGCCGAACCGGCCACCGAGGGCGCGGTCCTCGCCACCTGCAACCGCATCGAGCTGTACGCCGACGTGGACAAGTTCCACGCCGGCGTCGCCGAGCTGTCCACGCTGCTCGCCCAGCACAGCGGCGTCGGCCTGGAAGAGCTGACCCCCTACCTCTACGTGCACTACGAGGACCGGGCCGTCCACCACCTGTTCTCGGTGGCCTGCGGGCTGGACTCGATGGTCGTCGGCGAGGGCCAGATCCTCGGCCAGATCAAGGACGCGCTCGCCCGCGGCCAGGAGCTGCACACCGCCGGACGGCTGCTGAACGACCTGTTCCAGCAGGCCCTGCGGGTCGGCAAGCGCGCCCACAGCGAGACCGGCATCGACCGGGCCGGGCAGTCCCTGGTCACCTTCGGCCTGGAGCAGCTGGCCGCCGGCGCCGAAGTGGAGTCCTGGGCCCGCGCCAAGCGCGCGCTGGTGATCGGCGCGGGCTCGATGTCCTCGCTGGCCGCCGCCACCCTGGCCCGGGCGGGCGTCGCCGAGGTCGTCGTCGCCAACCGCACCGCCGAGCGCGCCCACCGCCTGGTGCAGATCCTGACCGAGCCCGGCGGCACCGGCGTGGCCGCCCGCGCGGTCGCCATGGCCGACGCCCCCGCCGAACTGACCGGCGCCGACGTCGTCGTCTCCTGCACCGGGGCGACCGGACTGGTCCTGAAGGCCGCCGACATCGAGGCCGCAGCGCAGGGCCGGGCCCCGGGCGCCGCCCCGCTCGCCCTGCTCGACCTGGCCATGCCCCGCGACATCGACGCCGCGGCCCACCGGCTGCCCGGCGTGCGCCTGGTCGACATCGAGTCGCTGGCCGAGGCCGCCGCCGACGCGCCGATGGCCGCCGACGTCGACCGGGTGCGCGCCATCGTCGGCGCGGAGGTCGCCTCCTTCGGCGCCGCCCAGCGCGCCGCCCACATCACTCCCACCGTCGTCGCGCTGCGCACCATGGCCGCCGACGTGGTCGCCTCCGAGATGGCCCGGCTGGAAGGGCGGCTGCCCGGCCTGGCCGACAAGGAGCGCGCCGAGATCACCCAGACCGTGCGCCGCGTCGTGGACAAGCTGCTCCACGCGCCGACGGTACGGGTCAAGCAGCTCGCCGGGGAGCCCGGCGGCGCCGGGTACGCCGACGCGCTGCGCACACTCTTCGACCTCGACCCGGAGACGGTCGCCGCCGTCAGCCGGGCCGACGTGAACGACCCGAAGCGAGGGTGAGTATGACCGACAGGGCATTGAGGCTGGGGACCAGGCGCAGCAAGCTCGCCATGGCCCAGTCCGGGCACGTCGCCGAGGCCGTGCGGAAGGTGACCGGGCGCCCCGTGGAGCTGGTGGAGATCACCACGTACGGCGACACCTCCCGCGAGCACCTGGCGCAGATCGGCGGCACCGGGGTGTTCGTCACCGCGCTGCGCGACGCGCTGCTGGCCGGCGAGGTGGACTTCGCCGTCCACTCGCTGAAGGACCTCCCGACCGCGCAGCCCGCCGAGCTGGCGCTGGCCGCCGTGCCCGTGCGCGAGGACCCGCGGGACGTGCTGGTCGCCCGGGACGGGCTCACCTTCGAGAAGCTGCCGGCCGGCGCCCGCGTCGGCACCGGCTCGCCGCGGCGGATGGCGCAGCTCAACGCGTACGCCCGCAGCCACGGCATGCGCATCGAGTGCATGCCGATCCGCGGCAACATCGACACCCGCATCGGCTACGTCCACCAGGGGGAACTGGACGCGGTCGTGCTGGCCGCGGCCGGGCTCAACCGGATCGGACGCGGCGGCGAGGCCACCGAGCTGATCGCCGTCGACACCGTCCTGCCCGCCCCCGGCCAGGGGGCCCTGGCGGTGGAGTGCCCGGCGTCGGACGCCGAGCTGACCGCCGCGCTCGGCGCGCTCGACGACCCGCTCACCCGGGCCGCCGTGACCGCCGAGCGGTCCCTGCTCGCCGCCCTGGAGGCCGGCTGCTCCGCCCCTGTCGGGGCGTTGGCCGATGTCCTGAGCGACGCACAGGATGTTCACCAGATGCGCCTGCGCGGCGTCGTCGGCACCACCGACGGCTCGACGCTGGTGCAGTTGTCCACCACCGGTCCCGTACCCGCGTCGCACCACGACGCCGTCGCCCTCGGTCGCGAACTCGCGTCCGAGATGCTGGCCAAGGGTGCGGCCGGTCTTATGGGGGAGCGAGCACTTTGAGCCCCACCACTGCATCCCAGGTTTCCTCGGCGTTCTCCGCGTGCGGGCACGTCACCTTCCTCGGCGCCGGACCCGGTGATCCGGGTCTGCTGACGCTGCGCGCCGTGGAGGCGCTGGCCGGCGCGGACGTGCTGATCGCCGAGCCGGAGGTGCTCGACGTCGTCCGCGGGCATGCCCGGGCGGGCGTGAGCACGCCGGAGCTGGCGGTCCTTGACGAGGCGTCAATGAGCGCCGGTGTCCCCGTGTTGAGGGATGCGGCCAATCTTGTCATGGAGGCCGCGCGGGGCGGCAAGCGGGTCGTCCGCGCGGTCAGCGGCGACCCCGGGCTCGACGGCGGCTCCGGCGCCGAGATGCTCGCCTGCGCCGCCGAGGGCATCCCCTTCGAGGTGGTGCCCGGCGTCGCCACCGCGGTCGGCGTGCCCGCGTACGCCGGGGTGCCGCTGCGCGACGCCGACGGCGCGGACGTGCGGTTCCTCGACGCGCGCACGGCCGGCGAGCGGTGCTGGTCGGAGGCCGGGGCCTCGGACTGCACGGTGGTCGTCTCCTCGGCGCTCGACTCGGTGGCCGCGGCCGCCGGCGAGCTGGTGTCGGCGGGCCGTAAGCCCGACACCCCGATGACGGTGACCATCGCCGGCACCACCACCCGCCAGCGCACCTGGTCGGCGACGCTCGGCTCGGTGGCCCAGGTGCTCAAGCAGGCCAAGGTGCTGCCCTCGCCGGAGGGACACCGCCCGGTCATAGCCGTGGTCGGCGAGGCCGGCGCGGCCGGCCGGCGCGACCGGCTCGCCTGGTTCGAGTCCAAGCCGCTGTTCGGCTGGCAGGTCCTGGTGCCGCGCACCAAGGAGCAGGCCGCCTCGCTGTCCGACCAGTTGCGCTCCTACGGCGCGGTGCCCAGTGAGGTGCCGACCATCGCCGTGGAGCCGCCGCGCACCCCGCAGCAGATGGAGCGCGCGGTCAAGGGCCTGGTCACCGGCCGCTACGAGTGGATCGCCTTCACCTCGGTGAACGCGGTCAAGGCGGTCCGGGAGAAGTTCGAGGAGTACGGTCTCGACGCCCGCGCCTTCGCCGGGATCAAGGTCGCCGCGGTCGGCGAGCAGACCGCGAAGTCGCTGGTCGAGTTCGGCGTCAAGCCGGACCTGGTGCCCAGCGGCGAGCAGTCCGCGGCCGGCCTGCTGGAGGACTGGCCGCCCTACGACCCGGTCTTCGACCCGATCGACCGCGTCTTCCTGCCGCGCGCCGACATCGCCACCGAGACCCTGGTGGCCGGGCTGATCGAACTGGGCTGGGAGGTGGACGACGTCACCGCCTACCGGACGGTGCGCGCCTCGCCGCCGCCGGCCGAGACCCGGGAGGCCATCAAGGGCGGCGGCTTCGACGCGGTGCTCTTCACCTCCTCGTCCACGGTCCGCAACCTCGTCGGCATCGCGGGCAAGCCGCACAACGTGACGGTGATCGCCTGCATCGGCCCGGCCACCGCGAAGACCGCGGAGGAGCACGGGCTGCGGGTGGACGTGCTCTCGCCGGAGCCGTCGGTGCACAAGCTGGCGGAGGCGCTGGCGGAGTTCGGCGAGCGCCGCCGGGCCGCGGCGCTGGAGGCCGGCGACCCGGTCACCCGCCCCAGCGAGCGCCGCGCGGGCGCCCGCCGCCGGCGGTCGACCACCTGAGACGCACACGCGTCGGTACGAAGGCCCGGCCCGGGACGTCCCCCGGCCGGGCCTTCGGCGTACGGGGGCGGTGCGGCGTACGCGCGGCCGCGCGGCGTACGCGGGCGGTCCCGGCTTCCGGCCGGGGCGCACCCGCGGGCGTACGCGGGCCGACGCGGTGTCGGCAATCGCCGGGGCCGGGCGGGCGTAGCGTGGCGGGTATGACTTCGTACGGTTCCTTCCCCGGCACCCGGCCCCGGCGGCTGCGGACGACGCCCGCGATGCGGCGGATGGTCGCGGAGACGCGGCTGAGCCCGGCCGACCTGATCCTGCCCGCCTTCGTCCGCGAGGGCGTCAGCGAGCCGGTGCCGATCTCCGCCATGCCCGGCGTCGTCCAGCACACCCGCGACACCCTGCGCAAGGCCGCCGTGGAGGCGGTGTCGGCCGGCGTCTCCGGGATCATGCTGTTCGGGGTGCCGGAGGACGCCAAGAAGGACGCCGCCGGCACGGCCGGCACCGACCCGGACGGCATCCTCCAGCAGGCCCTGCGCGACGTCCGCGCCGAGGTCGGCGACGACCTGGTCGTCATGTCCGACCTGTGCCTGGACGAGTACACCGACCACGGCCACTGCGGGGTGCTGGACGAGGCCGGCCGGGTGGACAACGACGCCACCCTGGAGCGGTACGCGGAGATGGCCCAGGTCCAGGCCGACGCCGGGGCCCACGTGGTGGGCCCCAGCGGCATGATGGACGGTCAGATCGGCGTGATCCGCGACGCCCTGGACACCATCGGCAAGGAGGACGTGGCGGTCCTCGCGTACACCGTGAAGTACTCCTCGGCCTTCTACGGCCCGTTCCGGGAGGCGGTCGGCTCCTCGCTGCGAGGGGACCGCAAGACCTACCAGCAGGACCCGGCCAACGTCCGGGAGTCGCTGCGCGAGCTGGCGCTGGACCTCGACGAGGGCGCCGACATGGTGATGGTGAAGCCCGCCGGCCCCTACCTGGACGTCCTGGCGCGGGTCGCCGACGCGGTGGACGTGCCGGTGGCCGCGTACCAGATCAGCGGTGAGTACGCGATGGTCGAGGCGGCCGCCGAGAAGGGCTGGATCGACCGGGACGCCGCCATCCTGGAGACGCTGACCGGCATCCGCCGGGCCGGCGCGAAGATGATCCTCACCTACTGGGCGACCGAGGCCGCGCAGAAGCTGGCCGGCCGCGGCTGAGCGCGGTGATCAGCCCTCGGTGAGCAGGAGTTCGTCCAGGGGCCGCCCGGTCTCCAGGGCGCGCGACATCAGGGCGTAGTAGGGCGCGAGCAGCTCGGAGCTGACCCGCTGCTCCTCGGCGGTGCGCAGCAGCACCGCGTTGCCCGCCACCTGCATGGCCAGGTTGGAGTCCTCGTCCTCCAGGACGCCGCCGGACCGCTCGATCCAGCCGGCCATGGCGGTCAGCCAGGAGCCGAGCCGCCCGGCGAAGCCCGCCGGGTCGATCCCGTCACGGCGTACCAGCGCGAGCGCCTGCGTCGCCCCGGCGAACATCCCCGACATCGCGGTGAGCAGGGCCACGTCGGTCAGCGCGGCGTGGCCCGGGTCGTCCCCGGCCCAGACGGTCCCGGCGGGGGCCGCCAAGGCGTCCCGGTGGGCGTCGAACAGCGCCCGGTCGCCGCTGTAGAGGACGTACGCCCCCGACTCGGGGACGCCGATCATGGGCGGGACGGCCATGATCCCGCCGTCCAGGAAGCGGGCCCCGCGCTCGGCCGCCCAGGCGGCGCGGGCCCGGGCCTCGCCCGGCGTCGAGGTGGTCAGGTTGACGAGGCCCCTGCCGGCGAGGTCGAGGCCGGCGAGGGTCTCGTCGAGCGAGTCCTCGTTCAGCAGGCACAGGACGACGAGGTCGCCCGCCGCCACCGCCTCGGCGGGGGTGGCGGCGGCCCCCGCGCCGCGGGCGACGAGCGGTTCGGCCTTCGCGGCGGTGCGGTTCCAGACGGTGAGCGGGTGCCCGGCGGTGAGCCAGGCGTCGGCGAGCGCGGTGCCCATGGCCCCGAGCCCGAGCAGCGAAACGGCGGTCTTCCCGGTGGTGTGGCTGGTCATGCGGCTAGACTCGTCGGCCGGTTCGGAGTGATCAAGTACGCACCTGGAAGTGGGTGGTTACCCGCTGGTGAGGGTGCGGGCAGGGGCGGGGGATGCGCCGGACGGACGGCTTTCAGTGCGGGATCGACGCCGCGATGTACGTGGTCGGCGGCAAGTGGAAGGTGCTCGTCCTGTGGGCGCTGGAGGAGTACGGCGCCACCCGGTTCGGTGAGCTGCGCCGGCGGGTGGGGGGGGCGTCAGCGAGAAGGTGCTCACCGCCCAGCTGCGCGAGCTGGAGGCCGACGGGATCGTGCGACGGACGGTGTTCCACGAGGTGCCGCCGCGGGTCGAGTACGCCCTGACGCCGCGCGGCGTGCAGCTCAACGAGGCGCTGGAGCCGCTGGGGGCCTGGGGCCGTGCGCAGGTCATGGGGGCGGCCGCGGCCGAGTGAGCCGCCACCCGATCGGGTCCATGGCGGACATGACGGGTTTTCCGTGCGCGTACGCGGTCAGGCGGTAGGGGACGGACGCGACGTGACGGAAGGAAGAACGGCGATGGTGACCCTCGTACTGCTCATCCTGCCGCTGGTGGCGGCGGCCCTGCTGCTCCAGTTCCCGGAGGCGACCGCCAGGCACCGCTCCGGGGCCTTCCGGCTGCCCTCGCTGCGCACCCCGGCCGGCCGGCACGCCCGCGGGCAGTAGCGCGTCGCGAAAGGCCCCTCCCGGACGCCTCCGGGAGGGGCCTTTCGCGGTGTGGTGCGGGTCAGAGCCGCTCGGGCGTGCGGATGCCGAGCAGCTCCATGCCCTGGTGCAGGGTGCGGCCGGTCAGCTCGCAGAGGAAGAGGCGGTTCTCCTTCTGCTCGGCGGTGTCCGCCTTCAGCACCGGGCACTCGGCGTAGAAGGACGTCAGGTGCGAGGCCAACTGGTAGAGGTAGGCGGCCAGCTTGTGCGGCTCGTAGGAGCCGGCCACCTCCGCCAGGACCTCCCCGAACTGGTCCAGGTGCAGGCCCAGGGCGCGCTCGGCCGGGGCCAGCGCCAGCTCCGGGTGGGCGGCCGGGCGGTCCTCGCCCGCCTTGCGCAGGATGGACCGGATCCGGGCGTAGGCGTACTGGAGGTAGACCGAGGTGTCACCGGTGAGCGACACCATCTGGTCCAGGTCGAACTTGTAGTCCCGGGAGGCGGACGTGGACAGGTCGGCGTACTTGATCGCGCCGATGCCGACCTGGGCGGCACGCTCGGCGATCTCGTCGTCGGTGAGGGCGTCGTTCTTCTCCCGGATCACCGCGGCGGCCCGCTCCACGGCCTCGTCCAGCAGGTCCACCAGCCGGACCGTCTCGCCCTCACGGGTCTTGAACGGCTTGCCGTCCTTGCCGAGGACCGTGCCGAAGGCGAGCTGCACGGCCTTGGTGCCCTCGCCCAGCCAGCCGGCCCGGCGGGCGGTCTCGAAGACCATCTTGAAGTGCAGCGACTGCCGGGCGTCCACGACGTACAGCAGGGTGTCCGCGCCCAGCTTGTGCACCCGGTCGCGGATCGCGGACAGGTCGGTGGCGGCGTAGCCGTAGCCGCCGTTGGACTTGCGGACGATCAGCGGGACCGGGTTGCCGTCGGGGCCCTTGACGTCGTCGAAGAACACGCAGAGCGCGCCCTCGGAGCGGACGGCGACGCCCGACTCCTCCAGGATGCGGCAGGTCTCCTCCAGCATGTCGTTGTACCCGGACTCGCCGACCACGTCCGGGTCGGCGATCTCCATGTCCAGCTTGTCGAAGACCGAGTAGAAGTAGATCTTCGACTCGTCGACGAACCGCTGCCACAGGGCCAGGGTCCGCTCGTCGCCGGACTGGAGGGCGACCACCCGGTCCCGGGAGCGCGCCTTGAACTCCTCGTCGGAGTCGAACAGCGCCCGGGACGCCTTGTAGAGCCGGTTGAGGTTGGACATGGCCTCCTCGCCGGAGACCTCCTCGCCGCCCTCGTGGTCCAGCTCGTGCGGGTGCTCGATGAGGTACTGGATGAGCATGCCGAACTGGGTGCCCCAGTCGCCGATGTGGTGGCGCCGGACCACCTTCTCGCCGGTGAACTCCAGGATCCGCACCATGGCGTCGCCGATGACCGCCGACCGCAGGTGGCCGACGTGCATCTCCTTGGCCACGTTGGGCTGGGCGTAGTCGACGACCGTGGTGCCCGGCGCGGCCGCCGGCTCCACGCCGAGCCGCTCGTCGGCGGCGCGGGCGGCCAGCGTCCGGGCGATGGCCTGGTCGGTGAGGGTGATGTTGAGGAAGCCGGGGCCGGAGACCTCGACCTCGGCGATCAGGTCCTCGGCCGCGATCGCGCCGGTGACCTGGGCGGCCAGCTCGCGCGGGTTGCCGCCCAGCTTCTTGGCCAGCGCCAGGATGCCGTTGGCCTGGAAGTCGGCCCGGTCGCTACGTCGCAGCAGGGGGTCGGCGGACCCGGCCGCCGGGAGGGCGGCCGTGAGGGCCTCCGCGAGGCGCTGCTGGACGGTCGAAGCGAGTGAGGGCACCGAGGCCATGGCTTCCGTTCCTGTCGTGGTCGTCGTCGTGGCGGCCGCCGATCGCGGGCCCGGGGGCCCGGGCGGCTGCGCCTGCCATTCTCCCATGCGGCGCAAACGCATTGTCTGGGACAATGGCCTCTCCCGGGGCGGGCGCTCGTTCCGCGCCCCCGGGAGAGACGACCAGCCAGCATCCGAAGTGAAGCTCCGAAGAGAAGCAAGGACGTGCCGATCGTGGCTCAGAGCAGCACCGAGACCGACTGGGTCTCCCGTTTCGCGGACGAGGTCATCGCCGAGTCGGAGCGACGTGCGCCTGGCAAACCGGTCGTCGTCGCCTCCGGGCTCTCCCCGTCCGGCCCGATCCACCTGGGCAACCTGCGCGAGGTGATGACCCCGCACCTGGTCGCCGACGAGGTCCGCCGGCGCGGGTACGAGGTCCGCCACCTGATCTCCTGGGACGACTACGACCGGTACCGCAAGGTGCCCGGCGGCGTCGCCGGCGTGGACGAGTCCTGGGCCGAGCACATCGGCAAGCCCCTGACCTCGGTGCCCGCCCCGGCCGGCTCCCCGCACCCCAACTGGTCGGAGCACTTCAAGTCCGCGATGACCGCCTCGCTGGCGGAGCTGGGCGTGGAGTTCGACGGCATCAGCCAGACCGCGCAGTACACCTCCGGCGCCTACCGCGAGCAGATCCTGCACGCGATGCGCCACCGCGGCGAGATCGACGCGATCCTGGACCGCTACCGCACCAAGGACAAGGCCACCGGCCAGCCGAAGAAGGCGCAGGCCAAGCAGCAGCAGAAGCCGGTGGAGGACGCGGAGCTGGAGGCCGCCGAGGGCTCCGGCGCGGCGGCCGAGGACGACGGCTCCGGCGGGGCGGGCGGCTACTACCCGTACAAGCCCTACTGCGGAAGCTGCGGCAAGGACCTCACCACCGTCACCGCCTACGACGACGAGACCACGGAGCTGACGTACTCCTGCGTCTGCGGCTTCACCGAGACGGTCAAGCTCAGCGAGTTCGACCGGGGCAAGCTGGTGTGGAAGGTCGACTGGCCGATGCGCTGGGCGTACGAGGGCGTCGTCTTCGAGCCCAGCGGCGTGGACCACTCCTCGCCCGGTTCGTCCTTCGTGGTCGGCGGGCAGATCGTCCGCGAGGTGTTCGACGGGGTGCAGCCCATCGGCCCGATGTACGCCTTCGTCGGCATCTCCGGCATGGCCAAGATGTCCTCCTCGCGCGGCGGCGTGCCCACTCCGGCGGACGCGCTGAAGATCATGGAGGCCCCGCTGCTGCGCTGGCTGTACGCCCGCCGCCGCCCCAACCAGTCGTTCAAGATCGCCTTCGACCAGGAGATCCAGCGGCTGTACGACGAGTGGGACAAGCTGGAGGCCAAGGTGGCCGACGGTTCGGTGCTGCCGGCCGACGCGGCCGCCCACTCCCGCGCGGTGCGCACCGCGGGCGGCGAGCTGCCGCGCACCCCGCGCCCGCTGCCGTACCGCACGCTCGCCTCGGTCGCCGACATCACCGGCGGCCAGGAGGAGCAGACCCTGCGCATCCTCAGCGAGCTGGACCCGGCCGACCCGCTGACCTCGCTGGACGCGGTCCGGCCCCGGCTGGACCGCGCGGAGAGCTGGATCTCCACCCAGGTCCCGGCCGACCAGCGGACGGTGGTGCGCACCGAGCCGGACGCCGAGCTGCTGGGCTCGCTGGACGAGCAGGGGCGCGAGTCGCTGCGGCTGCTGCTGGAGGGCCTGGACAGCCACTGGTCGCTGGACGGGCTGACCACCCTGGTCTACGGGGTGCCCAAGGTGATGGCCGGGCTGGATCCGCAGGCCAAGCCGACACCGGAGCTGAAGACCGCCCAGCGCACCTTCTTCGCCCTGCTCTACCGGCTGCTGGTGGGCCGGGACACCGGTCCCCGGCTGCCCACCCTGCTGCTGGCCGTGGGCGCGGACCGGGTGCGGGCGCTGCTGGCGGCCTGACGGACCCGCGGACACCGCGAAGGGCCCCCGCCGGCGACGGCGGGGGCCCCTCGCGCGTACGGGACCGGCTCAGGCGTACTGGTCGGCGTCGACGTCCTGCTGGTAGCGCTTCTCGAAGCCGGGCAGCAGCCGGGTGAGCAGCGTCATGCCCTGCTGGTGCCGCCAGCCGTACTTCTCGGTCAGGTAGTCGCTGAAGACCTGGGCGTTGGGGTGGGCCTGCTGGTACGCCACCCGGAACTCCTTGTAGGCGTCGTACGCGGCGCGGCCGAACGCCTCGGTGTCCAGGACGACCTCCTGGACCGGCTCGGGCTCCTCGGCCGGCTCCTGGTACACCGGGCCGGGCACCCCCGGCGGCCGGTTCGGGTCGGCGGCCGGAGCGCCGGCCTCCGGCTGCGACGCGTCCGCGGGCTCCGCGTACCGCGGGTCGTAGGAGCCCTGGTAGGCGGGCTGGGGTTCGCGCGGGGCGCTGAACCAGGGGCTGCCCTGCGGGGCGCCCGACCCGTCCCCCTGGCCGTCCTGGTGCTGGTGGCCGTCCTGGTGCTCGTGGGCGGCCGGCTGCTCTTCGGCGGCCGGGGCGAGCTGCGGGCCGTACGGCCGGTCGGCGACGGGCGGCTCCTGCGGGCCGTACTGCTCCTGGGGACCGTGCTGCTCCTGCGGGCCGTACGGCTGTGCGGGCGGTACGGCGGCGGGCTGCACTGGCATCGGCTGGGCGCCGGGCTCGGGCCGACGGGGGCCCGGGACGCGGGCGGCGGCGGGAGCCGGCTGGGCCTGCGGCCGCGGCTGGGCGGGCCCGGCTGCCGCCGGGGGCTCGGCGCCCTGGTCGGGCGCCCGGTCCGCGGCCTCGTCGAGGGGCTGCGCCCCGGTCCCGGCTTCGGTCCCGGCTTCGGGGAGTTCGGGGCGCGGGGCGGCGGTCGCGGGGAGCCGGGCCGGGCCGGCCGGAAGCTGCTCGGCGGGGGCCGGGGGCAGCAGCGCGGGCTCGATGCCGGCCGCGGCGAGCCCGGCCGGGCCGGTCTCCGCCAGCGGTACGCCGTACCGGGCGAGCCGCAGCGGCATCAGCGACTCCACCGGGGCCTTGCGGCGCCAGGCGCGGCCGAACCGGGCCTGCAAACGCGCCTGGTAGATCAGCCGGTCCTGCTCCAGCTTGATGACCTGCTCGTAGGAGCGCAGCTCCCACAGCTTCATGCGCCGCCACAGCCGGAACGTCGGCACCGGGGAGAGCAGCCAGCGGGTCAGCCGCACGCCCTCCATGTGCTTGTCGGCGGTGATGTCCGCGATCCGCCCGACGGCGTGCCGGGCGGCCTCCACCGAGACCACGAAGAGCACCGGGATCACCGCGTGCATGCCCACGCCCAGCGGGTCAGGCCAGGAGGCCGCGCCGTTGAAGGCGATGGTCGCCGCGGTGAGCAGCCAGGCCGTCTGCCGCAGCAGCGGGAACGGGATCCGCAGCCAGGTCAGCAGCAGGTCCAGCGCGAGCAGCACGCAGATCCCGGCGTCGATGCCGATGGGGAAGACGAGCGAGAAGTCCCCGAAGCCCTTGCGCTCGGCGAGTTCGCGCACCGCCGCGTACGACCCGGCGAAACCGATTCCGGCGATGATCACCGCGCCGGCGACGACCATGCCGATCAGTACGCGGTGTGTGCGTGTCAACTGCATCGCGGCCACCCGCGATCCCCTCCCTGTGTGTCCTACGGGCCAAGCGTGGCACACGCGTTCGGGATGTGTCCCGTGGGGCGGTGGTCGCGCGCGGGCCGGAGGTGGCGAGCGCGGAGCCCGGCGCCCCGCCTGGGGGTCGCCGGGCTCCGGTCGCGAAGTGGGCGGCAGCCGCCTACTTGTTGGCGGCCTGGACGGCCTTGACGCCGTCCTGGGCCGCGCGGACCACCGCCTTGGCGAGGTCCTCGCGCTTGGGGGTGTCGGCGCCCGCGAAGCCGGCGCCGTTGTAGGAGACGGTGACGACGACGTTCTCGGTGCGGGTGACGATCGCCGCGTAGACGAAGTCCTCGTCCGACTTCTTCAGGTCGTAGGCGATGTTCGTCGCCTCGTCGCCGATGCCCGTGGCCGGGGCGGACTTCACGTCCTTGGCGCCCTGGGTCGCCTTCATCTTGGCGACCTCCTTGGCGTAGTTGTCCGTCGCCCGCTGCTCGCCGCTGCCCAGCGAGGGGTCGGAGTCGTAGCGGAGCAGGGAGACGTCGAGCCAGCGGTACTGCGAGCCCTTGACGCCCTTGTCGTCCAGACCGTTCCAGGAGCAGCTCCCGCGGCTGGAGGTGTCGCTGGACTGGCCGGCCGTGCCCTTCTTGTTCTTCACCTTGGGGACCAGGTCCTCGACGGTCGCCGCGGCCACGGCCTTGCAGGGCTCGGGCAGCTCGGTGAAGCGGGCCGGCTGCACGGTCGGGGACGGGGCGGCGGAGGACGCGGCCGCCGAGGGCGACTGCTCCGCGGCCTTGCCGGCGTCGTCGCTGCCGGAGTCCGACGAGCAGCCGGCGACGACGAGCATCACCGGTACGGCGGCGCAGGCGAGTATGCGGGTGAGTCGCGGGGCTGATCGCTGCATGGTTCCTTCAGTCGCTTGTCGTACGGTCCTGCGGTCGGGTGATCGGTCCGGTTGTCCGCGCCACGGTAGCCCGGATCGGAGCCGTTCCGGGGGCGGCGTGAGGAGGACGACGCAGGCGGACGGCGTGGTTCCGGGGGCCCGGGCGGGCGTTACTCGTCGAACCGCTCGGCCAGCGCACGGGCCAGTGACTGCGCCTTTTCCTGGAGTTCCGCGCTGTCGGGGACCTCGGTGATGCGGGCGGGCTGCTCGCCGTACCGGATGGTGACGACGACGTTCGATGTGCGGAACACCACGCTGACGGTGCGGTGCTGGGCGGTGGAGCCGGCCCGGCTGAGGACGTCGTCGAGGAAGGCCGCGTCGCCCAGGCCGGTGAGCACCCGCGGCTGCAACCCCTCGGTGCTCGCGCTGTCGCCGGGCGGGGCCAGCGGGCCGGAGCCACCGGGCTTGCCGGAGGCGCTGGGCCGCGGTGCGCCGCCGGCCGGCGCGGAGGAGTCGCCGGACCCGCCCGCGGAGGGGGAGGCGGCGGCCGGGGGCGAGCCGGGCTCCGCGGAGCCGTCCGGCTTGGCGGGGGTCGAGGG
>NZ_PVLV01000115.1 GCF_002982015.1 Streptomyces solincola | reverse complement strand
ACGCCGGCCCGGGGCGCCGCGGGGGCCGGGTCGGGGCCGCCGGCAGCCCGCCGCCGGTCGCCTCTCCGTGCGATGCCGGGCGCGGGCGGTGCCGGCCGGCGCGCGGATGCCGTGGCGGCGGCGGCCGACCGCCGGACGGGACGCGCGTAGAGCGGCCGAAAGGCGTCCTTGCCCCGTCCGCGGACGGCCTCCAGGATTCCTAGCGCGCCGGTTGACAGGCACATGGCGATCACGACCCGTCGTGCGTCGCGTTCCGGTGCTCCGCACGGCCCGCCCACCCAGCGGGCCATGGTCTCCCCCACGGAGGACGCAGTGAACTTCACGCGCTTCACCCCCCTCGGCGGCACCTCGAGAGGCACCCGGCTGACCGCCGTGGCCGCCGCCCTCGTGGCCGCGTCCGCGTTCGCGGCGCCCACCGCCGGCGCCCAGCCGGCCGCGGACGTCCGGATGTCCGGCGCGCAGCTCGCCCAGGCGAGCGAGGCCGTCCTGGCCGCCGACATCGCCGGCACCGCCTGGTACACCGACGCCAAGAGCGGCAAGCTGGTCGTCACCGCCGACTCCACCGTCTCGGCCGCGGAGCTGGCCACCATCAAGCAGGCCGCGGGCGACCGGGCCGGCGCCGTGCAGATCAAGCGCACCCCCGGAAAGTTCAACAAGCTGATCGCCGGCGGCGAGGCCATCTACTCCAGCTCCAGCCGCTGTTCGCTGGGGTTCAACGTCCGCAGCGGCAGCACCTACTACGCCCTGACGGCCGGCCACTGCACCAACAGCGCCACCACCTGGTACACCAACTCCGGCCGCACCACGGTGCTCGGCAGCCGGACCGGCACCAGCTTCCCGACCAACGACTACGGCATCATCCGGCACGCCAACCCGTCCGCCGCGGACGGCCGGGTGTACCTGTACAACGGCAGCTACCAGGACATCACCTCGGCCGGCAACGCCTCCGTCGGGCAGTCGGTCCGGCGCAGCGGCAGCACCACCGGAGTGCGTAGCGGCACGGTCACCGGCCTCAACGCCACGGTCAACTACGGCAGCGGTCAGGTCGTCTACGGCATGATCCAGACCAACGTCTGCGCCGAGCCGGGCGACAGCGGCGGCCCGCTCTTCGCGGGCAGCACCGCGCTCGGCCTGACCTCGGGCGGCAGCGGCAACTGCAGCTCCGGCGGCACCACGTTCTTCCAGCCGGTCACCGAGGCGCTGAGCGCCTACGGGGTCAACGTCTTCTGACCGGCTGAGAGCTGAACGGCTCGGCGGCACGCCTGGGCGTACGGGCGCGGGGGCGGCCCCGCCCGGCGTCCGGGCGCCCGCCCGAGCAGCACACCACCGACCGGCGGTCCGCCTCGCGCGGGCCGCCGGTCCGGCGTTCCCCGGGCCCCGGCAAGCGGCTCCTCCCGGGCTGTTCCCGGACCCCGGCGAGCGGCTCCTCCCGGGCCGTCCCCGGGCCCCGGCAGGCGGCTCGCCCCGGGTCTGCCGTCCGCTGGGCGGACGCCTTTGTCCTGGTGCTGGAAGAAGTAGGGAAAGGCGCTGCGAAAGGGGTTACGCGGCCGGACCAAGCCCGCTAACTTCCTTGCAACACACCGGACATGAGCCGTGACCGGTGTGCCACGGCGCGACGGCGCGCGCCTGCGCTCCCCTTTCCGGCGGTCCCGGTGGTGCCCGGGGCCGCGCGACGTTCCCCCACCGCTTCCGGGAGACCTCACGTGCGCATACGACCGTACCGGCCCCGACGGGCCCAAGCCCTGCTCGCCACCGCTGCCCTGGCCACCGGGCTGCTGGCCGCCGTCCCCTCCCCCGCCACCGCGTCCGCTCCGGCGCACACCACCGCCCGGCCGGCCGCCGCGGCAGCCGAGGAGTTCCAGCAGGTCACCCTCGCCAAGGGCGTCGCGGAGACCGGCGAGCCGATGACCATGGCGGTGCTCCCCGACCGCTCGGTGCTGCACACCTCACGCGACGGCACCCTGCGGCTGACCGACGCGGCCGGCGCCACCAAGGTGTCCGGCAAGCTCGACGTCTACAGCCACGACGAGGAGGGATTGCAGGGCGTCGGGGTGGACCCGGGCTTCACCGCCAACCGGCAGGTGTTCCTCTACTACGCGCCCAGGCTCACCACCCCGGCCGGGGACGCCCCCGGGGACGGCACGGCGGCCGACTTCGCGCCCTTCGACGGGGTCAACCGGCTCTCCCGGTTCACCCTGAAGACCGACGGCACGCTCGACCTGGCCACCGAGAGGAAGATCCTCGACGTGCCGGCCTCGCGCGGCATCTGCTGCCACGTCGGCGGCGACATCGACTTCGACGCCCAGGGAAACCTCTACCTCTCCACCGGCGACGACTCCAACCCGTTCGCCTCCGACGGCTACACCCCCATCGACGAACGGCCCTCCCGCAATCCGGCCTACGACGCCCAGCGCTCCTCCGGCAACACCAACGACCTGCGCGGCAAGGTGCTGCGGATCAAGGTCAACGCCGACGGGACCTACGGCATCCCGGCGGGCAACCTCTTCGCGCCCGGCACCGCCCGGACCCGCCCCGAGATCTACGCCATGGGCTTCCGCAACCCGTTCCGTCTGAGCGTCGACAAGGCGACGGGCACCGTCCACCTCGGTGACTACGGGCCGGACGCGGGCGCCGCGAGCGCTACCCGCGGCCCGGCCGGGCAGGTGGAGTTCAACCGGATCACCAAGGCGGGCAATTTCGGCTGGCCCTACTGCACCGGCCGGGGCGACGCCTATGTGGACTGGAACTTCGCCAACGGCACGGCCGGGGCGACGTTCGACTGCAACGCCCCGAAGAACACCTCGCCGCGCAACACCGGGCTGACCGACCTGCCCCCGGCGCAGCCGGCCTGGATCCCCTACGACGGCGGCTCGGTGCCGGAGTTCGGCGGCGGCTCGGAGTCCCCGATGGCCGGCCCGGTCTACCGCTACGACCCGGGCAACCCGTCCGCGGTGAAGTTCCCGCAGTCCTACGACGGCGACTTCTTCGCCGGCGAGTTCGGCCGCCGCTGGATCAAGCGGATCGCGCAGGGCGCGGACGGGACGGTGCAGTCCATCAACGCCTTCCCGTGGACCGGCACCCAGGTGATGGACATGGCGTTCGGCCCGGACGGCGCGCTGTACGTGCTGGACTACGGCACCGGCTACTTCAACGGCGACGCCAACTCGGCGCTCTACCGCATCGAGCACCTGGTCGACGGCCGCTCCCCCATCGCCCAGGCCAAGGCCGACCGCACCTCCGGCAAGGCGCCGCTGACCGTGGCCTTCTCCTCGGCCGGCAGCAGCGACCCGGACGGCGGGGCGCTGCGCTACGCCTGGAAGTTCGGCGACGGGGCCACCTCGACGGCGGCCGCCCCCTCGCACACCTACACCGCCAACGGCCAGTACACCGCCGAGCTGACGGTCACCGACCCGACGAACAAGACGGCCACCGCCTCGGTGCGGATCACCGTGGGCAACACCGCGCCGACCGTCACCCTGCAACTGCCCGCCGAGGGGCGGATCATCGATCCCGGCGCTGCGGTGCCGTTCCGGGTGACGGTGAGCGACCCGGAGGACGGGGCGATCGACTGCTCGAAGGTGAAGGTGACCTTCATCCTGGGCCATGACAGCCACGGGCACCCGCAGACCTCGGCCACCGGCTGCTCGGGCACCGTGCAGACCATCGCGGACGGCGAGCACGACCCGAACGCCAACATCTTCGGCGTCTGGGACGCGGAGTACACCGACAAGGGCGCGAACGGGCAGCCCGCGCTGACCACCCACGACCAGAACGTCTCCCAGCCCACCCACCGCCAGGGCGAGCACTACGGGGCCGCCTCCGGCATCACCGTGTACGACAAGGCGACGGCGCACGGCGGCAAGACGGTCGGCGACATCTCCCACGGCGACTGGATCTCCTTCACCCCGTACGCGCTGGACGACGCGAGCCGGTTCACCGCCCGGGTCTCCTCCGGCGGCGCCGGCGGCACCCTGGAGGTGCGGGCCGGCTCGGTCACCGGCGCCCTGCTGGGCTCGGCCGCCGTGCCGGTGACCGGCGGCTGGGAGAACTTCCAGGAGGTGAGCACGGCGCTGACCAACCGGCCGGCCGGCACCACCACCCTGTACCTGGTCTTCAAGGGCGGCGCGGGTGCGCTGTTCGACGTGGACGACTTCCACTTCACCCTCGGCGGCGGCCCGAACCCCGTCCCGCGCACCGGCCCGGTCAAGGGCGTCAACGGGATGTGCCTGGACGTGGCCGGCGGCGCCACCGCCGACGGCACCCAGGCCCAGATCTGGACCTGCGCGGGGGTGCCCGCGCAGAGCTGGACCGTCGGGGCCGACGGGACCCTGCGGGCGCTCTCCAAGTGCCTGGACGTCTCCGGCGGAGGCAACGCCAACGGCACCAAGGTCCAGCTCTGGACCTGCAACGGCACCGCCGCCCAGGTCTGGCAACCCCAGCCGGACAACACCCTGCGCAACCCCCAGTCCGGCAAGTGCCTGGACGCCGAGGGCGGCACCTGGGACAACGGCACACGAGCCCACCTGTGGGCCTGCCACACCGGACCCAACCAGAAGTGGACCCTGCCCTGACCGGGTGACGCCCGCGGTCCGGCCGGCTGAACGGCGGCGCCCCCCCCCCGCGGGCGCGCCGCTCCGCGCTCCGCCGGCCCGCCCCGTGCTGCGGAGGGGCCGGACTCGCGGGAAACTTTTCCGGCGGGGCAAGCATCGCCGGGCGAAGGCTGGTGAGACGTACGGTATGGGAGTCGACTTCGAACGCAACGAGGACACCCGCCGCGACGCCGGCGCGCTCATCGGCACCCGGCCGCGGGTGCAGGTCGAGGGCGCGTACCGGCGGCTGGAGCACGAGGCGGCCACACCGGGGCTGCGGACCGCGTTCTCGCTCGGCGCCCTGGACGCCTACGGGTGGGCGCTGGGCCAGGCGGTCCGCGCACCGGTGACCGGCGCGGCCGTGGCCGGGCTGGAGGGGGTGCCCTCCAGCTACATGCTGACCGCGGAACTGGACGCGGCGGTGGTGCAGTTGGGCGATCCCACCGAGGAGGCCGAGCGCGCGGCCCACGCCCGCGGGGTGCATGACGCGCTCGCCTGGGTCTGCGGGCTGGTGGACGACCGCCCCTGAGGGCCCCGGAGCGCGCGCTCGCGCCCCGCGATCCGGCCCCCGCTGCCGAGGTCCTCGGGGCTCACGCCGCCGGGCTCATATCCCCGGGCCGGTGAAGCCGCCGCCGGGGAAACCCGGTGTTCGACTGCCCGGCCCGAACTCCATGGCCCGTGTCAGCCGGCGCAGCGTCTCCTCGGCGGTGCGCCGCACGTCGCCGGGCACATCGCCGCGCTCCGCGATCAGGCGGTCGTAGATCGGCGCGTCGCCTCGCATGGCGGAGTCCATGTCCATCACCCTTCCGGGGCTCGGTTGATCACACCTTGATCACAAACTGATCGCACAGTCGGTTCGCGTGATCACCCTGAGATCGCACGGTGATCGCGCTCATGCGGCCGCTCACCACCGGTCCCGGCAGCGGTGGACGAGTGTACGGGGCCGCGGGACGGGCGTCTCGGGCAGGCCGAAAACAGCACGTGGGACGGCGGTACGGGGGCCGGGCGCCGCCCGGAGAGGGCAGACTGACCAGGTGCAGGGAACGGACATTGGACACGGCGGGCGCCCAGGGGGCGAGGACGACGACCAGCGGTCCCGGCCGGGCGTGGTGCTGGCGGTGGCCGTGGCGGTCCCGGTGGTGGGCACGGCGGGGTTGTGGGCCGGGCCGATGGGGCAGCTGATGGCGGCGGCCGGCGGGCCGCTGATGCTGGCGGTGCTGTGCCTGCTGCTGTTCGGCGCGTTCGCGCTCTGCGCCCTCACCGCGCTGTGGGCCGTCGACCGCGTCATGGGGGCCCTGCGCCGGCCGCGCCGCCGCCACCCGGAGCGCTGACGCCCGTGTCGGGGAGCGGGGCGGAGTCGTTGCACTTCGCGCCGGGGCGGCTCGCGCCCCTCCGGCGGCAACCCGCGTCGACCGGGCCGCGAGGGCCCGACAAGGAGTGAGAGATGACTGCGCGTTCCCGTCTGCGGATGGCCGCGGTGTGCGCCGGCGCCCTCGGAGCCGGTCTGGCGGCCTCGCCGGCCCTGGCCGCCGGCGACGGCGCACCGCCCACCACCGTGGGCGCCCCGGTGGCCACCGACCTGAACAGCACCGGACTGCTGGGCGGGCAGAACCAGCAGCAGCAGCGGCCGGGGCAGGCCTCGCCGCTGCCGGTGGGCGGAGCCCTGCTGGGCGGGCTGCCCGCGCTGCCGGTGGCGGCCGGCTGAAGCAGCCTCGGCTCACAGCGCGGTGGCCATCCGGCGTACCGCCTCGGTGAGCACCTCCGGCGAGGTGGCCAGGTTGAGCCGGGCGTACCCGGCGCCCCCGGAGCCGAACTCAGGCCCGGGGGTCAGCGCCACCCGGCCGCGCTCCAGGAAGACCGCGGCCGGGTCGTCGCCCAGACCCAGGCCCCGGCAGTCCAGCCAGGCCAGATAGGTGCCCTCGGCCGGGGTGTGGCGCACGGCCGGCAGGTGCTCGGCGAGCAGGCGGGCCAGCAGCAGCCGATTGCGGTCGAGCCCGTCGCGTACCGCGTCAAGCCACGGCCCGCCGTCCCGGAACGCGGCGGTGTGCGCCAGCACCCCGAGGTGGCTGACGCCGTGCCCCACCTCGGCCGGCACCGCGGCCAGGTCGGCCGCCGCGTCCGGGCCGGCGACGGCCACCGCGGCCTTGACGCCCGCCAGGTTCCACGCCTTGGACGCCGACATCAGGCTGAAGCCGGCCCCGGCGCCGGGCACCGAGAGGTACGGGGTGAAGCGCACGCCCCGAGCGGTGAGCGGGGCGTGGATCTCGTCGGCGATCACCCGCACGCCGTGCCGGTCGGCGAGCGCCGCGACGGCGGCCAGCTCCTCGGCGGTGTGCACCGTCCCGGTCGGGTTCTGCGGGCTGCACAGCAGGTACGCGGCCCGGCGGCCGCCGGCCGTCGCACCGCGGAAGGCGTCGGCCAGCCTTTCGCGGTCGAGCCGCAGGTCCGCGCCGAGCGGCGCCTCGGCCACCCGGCGGTCCAGGTGCCGGGCGAACTCCCGGAACGGCTGGTACACCGGGGCGTCGACGACCACGGTGTCACCGGGCCGGGTGACCTGCTTCAGTATCTCGACCGCGCCCAGCATCACGTCGGGCACCGGCTTCGTGCGCGCCACGTCGATGTCGTGGCCCCAGCGGTCCCGGGCGAAGGCGGCCAGCGCCTCGGCGTAGCCGGTCCCGTACGCGTAGCCGGTGTCGCCGGTCTCGGCGGCCCGGATCAGCGCCGCCGCCACCGGCTCGGCCGGCAGGACGTCCATCTCCGCCACCCACAGCGGCAGCACGTCCGGCGGGTGGCGCCGCCACTTGACGCTGGTACGGCGGCGCAACCGGTCGAGGGTGAGCCGGCTCAGCGGGTCGGGACCATCGGGCGACCCGGGCGCGCCGGCTGCGGATATCGCGTCCTCCATGCCGGTCGAGTCTAGGCGTCCGCCCGTCCGGGAGGGGGTCACAGACCGGCCGGGCCGGCGCCGCCCTTGAGGCGTTCGATGTCCGAGGGGCGGACCTGGATGACCAGCAGGGCGATCACCGCGGCGACGGCGGCCAGGATGGCGGCCACGATGAACGCGGCGGACACTCCGGCGGTCAGGATGCGGTCGGCGTAGGGCCCCGGCAGGGCGCCGCTGAGCTGGAAGCGGATCCGCTCGGCGGGGGTGGCCTGGGCGAGGAACGCCTGGATCTGGCGGGCGGCCTCGTTGCCGGAGGCGGTGCCGAAGACGGTCACCAGGATGGAGAGCCCGAGCGAGCCGCCGACCTGCTGGGTGGCGTTGAGCAGGCCCGATGCGGCGCCGGACTCCCGGACCGCCACGTTGGACAGGGCCATCAGGGTCAGCGACACGAACTGCATGCCCATGCCGAGGCCGAAGACCAGCATCGGCCCCAGGATGCTGCCCAGATAGGTGGAGTGGACGTCGGCGAGGGTCAGCCAGCCGAGGCCGGCGCCCGCCAGCAGTGCCCCGGTCACCATGAAGGGTTTGGGCCCGTAGCGGGGCAGCAGCCGGGAGGCCAGGCCCGCGCCGACCGCGATGACGGCGCTGACCGGCAGGAACGCCAGTCCGGCGGCGAGCGGGGTGAAGTCCAGGACGTCCTGGACGAACAGCGTGAGGAAGAAGAACATGCCGAACATGGCGGCGGCCAGGCTGAGCATCATGCCGTAGGTGCCCGCCCGGTTGCGGTCGGCGAACATGTGCAGCGGGGTGATGGGCTGACTGGAGCGCCGTTCGATCAGCACGAACGCGGTCAGCACGAGCACGGCGACCACGAAGGACAGCACGGTCAGCAGGTCGCCCCAGCCGGCCTGCGAGGCGCGGATGAAGCCGTACACCAGCAGCACCATGCCGACGGTGGCGGTGAGCGCGCCGGCGACGTCGAAGTTGCCGGGGTGGCGTTCGGACTCGCGGATGTAGCGCGGGGTCAGGAAGACCACGAGCAGGCCGATGGGCACGTTGACGAAGAGCACCCAGCGCCAGTCCAGCCACTCCACGAGCATGCCGCCGGCGAGCAGTCCGATGGCGCCGCCGCCGGCCGACACCGCGGCGAACACCCCGAAGGCCCGGTTGCGTTCGGGGCCCTCCGGGAAGGTGGTGCTGACCAGGGCGAGCGCCGTGGGCGAGGCGATGGCGCCGCCGACGCCCTGGAAGGCGCGGGCCGCCAGGAGTTGGGCGGAGTCCTGGGCCAGTCCGCCGAGCAGCGAGGCGAGCACGAACAGCAGCACGCCGGCCATGAACACCCGCCGCCGGCCCAGGATGTCGCCGGCCCGGCCGCCGAGGAGCAGCAGCCCGCCGAAGGTCAGGGTGTAGGCGCTGACCACCCAGGAGAGGTTGGTGGTGGAGAAGTCCAGCGAGCGCTGGATGTGCGGCAGCGCGATGTTCACGATGGTGATGTCGAGGACCACCATCAACTGGCAGGCGGCGATGACGAGCAGCGCGATGCCGCTGCCGTGCTGTCGCGGCCCTGCGGCCTGCGGGGCGGACGTCGGCGCGGGTTGGGTCATGGCAGAGGTCCCGGAGCCTGGAGGACGGGGAGGGGACCCGTCGCGGCAGCGCGGCGGGGGGGCCTCCGCGGCGCCGTGGCGCCGGTGGCTCAAGGGGCGGAGGCCACCCTCCGACGTTACGTCCGGCCCGGGACCGGGACCACTCGGACGGACCAGTGCCGCCCGGCCCGGACCGGCGCTCCTCCGCGGTCAGAGCAGGTGCACGGTGCTGTGCGGGACGAAGGCGTGGCGGGCCCGGTGCTGGCGGCCGAGCTGCTCGGTGGTGAGGGTGGAGCGGCCCATGGCGCGGTCGCGGGCGGTGCGGGTCTGGTAGTCCACGCACCGGGTGCAGGACCCGGCGTAGGCGGGCAGCTCGGCCCGGTGCTCGGCGGCGATGTGCCGGGCGAGCCGGACCTGCGCGGAGCCGGCGCCCTCCGCCGGCTCGGCGGCCCCGGGCGGCGGCGGGGGCTCGGCGGCGAGGGACTTCATCGTGGAGTACAGCTCGACGCAGCCCTCGCAACCCCACATCCACGCGGGCGGTATGGGCCAGTCGTCGCCGTCCGCGGGAAACGTCTCGTCGTCCATGCCCCGCACCGTAGCGCCGCGCGCCGACCCGCGGGGAGGGTTCGGCACTCTGCCCGCGGCGAACGGCCGAAACCGCGTCCGCGGCGGTGGCCGGAGGCGGGGCGCAATGGCGTGTTCCCTAGACTTCGGGGCGTGGAGCTGCGGCATCTGGAACATTTCACGGCGGTCGCCGAGGAGGGCAACGTGACCCGGGCCGCCGCCAGGCTGCACCTGGCGCAGTCCGGTCTGTCGGCTTCGCTGCGGGCGCTGGAGCGGGACCTGGGCGCGGAGCTGTTCACGCGGTCCGCGCGCGGCATGGAGCTGACCGAGGCGGGGCGGGCGCTGCTGGTGGAGGCGCGGCGCACGCTGGCCGGCGCGGCCGCGGCCCGGGAGGCGGTCGCCGCGGTCCGGGGCGCGGTCGCCGGGGCGCTGCGGGTGGGCGCCGAGCAGTGCATGGGCGCGGCCGACCCGTTCGGACTGCTGGTCGCCTTCGGGGCGCGCCATCCGGCGGTACGGGTGGAGGTGGCGCAGGCCGGGTCGGTGGTGCTGCTGGACAGGCTGCGGCAGGGCGGGCTGGACGTGGCGTTCGTCGCCGGCCCGGTGGACGCGCCCGGGGTGACGCTGCGGCGCCTCGCGCGCGAGCGACTGGTGCTGCTGTGCTCCCCGGACCACGGGCTGGCGGACGGCGAGGGGCCGCTGTCGCCGGCGGAGCTGGCGGGCGAGCCGTTCGTGGACCTGCGCCCGCAGTGGGGGGCGCGCCGGGCGGCCGACGCGGTGTTCGCGCGGGCCGGGGTGGAGCGGTCGGTCGGCATGGAGTTGGACGATGTCCACAAGCTGCTGGAGGTGGTGGGCGGCGGGCACGCGGTGGCGCTGGCGCCGGTCTCGGTGGCGCGGAAGGACCACGCGCGCGGGCTGGTGGTCCGGGAGCTGGACCGGGACAGCGGCTGGGAGGTGGCGGTGGCCCGCCCGGACGGCGTCCGGCCCTCCGCGGCGCTGCGGGCGCTGCTCGACCTGCTGGACGCGGACGGCTCGCGCTAGCGCGCAGGGGCGTGCGATCGCCTCGGCCGATGGGCGCCATCACGGATGGGTGTTGGACAGCGCCGGGCCGGGCGGTGAGGCTGGAGCGGTGACCGAGACAACCGCACCCTCCGCCATGCCCACCCGTCCGATCGGCAAGGAGCGCGTCGGCGCCGTCGGCCTCGGCGCCATGCCCCTCTCCGTACGGGGCCGGCCCGACGAGCGGCAGGCGATCGCCACCGTGCACGCCGCGCTCGACGCGGGCGTCACCCTGATCGACACCGCCGACGCCTACCACCTGGACGCCTCCGACCCCGGGCACAACGAGCTGCTCATCGCCCGTGCGCTGCGCGAGTACGGCGGGGACGCCTCAGGGGTGCTGGTGGCCACCAAGGGCGGCCACACCCGCCCGGACGGCGCCTGGGCGCTGGACGGCTCGGCCGGCTACCTGCGGGGGGCCGTGGAGGAGTCGCTGCGGCGGCTGGGCGTGGAGGCCCTCGGGCTGTACCAGCACCACCGCCCGGACCCGGAGGTGCCCTACGAGGAGACCCTGGGCGCGCTGAAGGAGCTGCACGACGCGGGGAAGATCCGCGCGGCGGGGATCTCCAACGCCGACCCGGCGCAGATCCGGCAGGCCCGGGACGTCCTGGGCGAGGCGCTGGTGGCGGTGCAGAACCAGTTCTCGCCCGCCTTCCGCTCCAGCCTGCCGGAGCTGGAGCTGTGCGAGGAGCTGGGGCTGGCGTTCCTGCCGTGGAGCCCGCTGGGCGGGATCGGCGGGGCGGCGGAGCTGGGCTCGGAGCACCGGGCGTTCCACGAGGTGGCCGAGGAGGTGGGGGCGAGCCCGCAGCGGGTCTGCCTGGCGTGGATGCTGGCGCTGTCGCCGTGCGTGATCCCGATCCCCGGGGCGCGCCGGGCCGCGAGCGTGCGGGACTCGGCGCAGGCGCCCTCGCTCAGGCTGAGCGAGCAGCAGCTCGCCAGGCTGGACGCGGCGGCCTGACGCGGCCGCGTCCCGGAGGGCTCACTTCGGCGCGAGGACGATCCACACCGGGCCGGGCGCGAAGGCCAGCGGCCGCCCGTCCGGGGTGGTGAAGGAGGTTCCGGCGCCGGCCCCGGGGCGGTTCCACCGCGCCTGGTGGCCGCGCCCGTCCCGTAGCACCAGCGCGGTGCCGGAGCCGGTGGTCTCGGTGTACGGGGAGACGCTCCCCCAGCGGTCCGCGAACCGCGAGGGGCGGATGTCGGTGTACTGCACGACGACGGTCGCCGCGGTGAGCGGGCCGCCGTCGGTGGTACGGGCCGGGGCGCCGTCCATGGCGATGAGCCAGCGCCGCTCGCCGGGCGACCAGGTGAAGGTGAACCGGGCGGCCGGGAAGCGGACGGTGTGCGCGGTGACCGGCTCGCCGCCGGGCGGCGCGGCGCCGAACCGCAAGCCGATGTCCCGTGCCGTTCCCGCGTCCGGGGCGGCGTCCAATGCGGTCCGGGGCCGCAGGTAGAGGTTGTGCGGGGCCGGTCGGTCGTCGCCGCGCTGGTACGCCTCGGGGGCGGACTCCGGCGGCAGCGGGTGGAGCGGGGCGGCCTCGATCAGCGGGATGAGCGCGGACTGGGCGCCCGAGTAGGCGAGGGCGGGCCGGCCGAACTGGCGCAGCAGCTCCAGGTCGGCCTCGCGGGCGCTGCGGACGGGGCCCACGCGGGGCGGGAGCCGGGAGGAGAACACCGCGAGGAGCCGGCTCTGCCCGGCCTCGACCTGCTCGGCGTAGACCAGGTCGGCCGCGCCGAGGCCGGTGTGCGGGCGGGCCGGCCGGACGTTGTCGATCTTCACGGCGAGCACCGGGGCGGCCGCGCGCTGAGGCAGCCCGGTGAAGGGGGACACGGCCTGCGCGGGCCCGGTCGGCGCGGTGCGGTCGGGCGCGGACGCCGGACATCCGGTGAGGCTCACGGCCAGCGCGGCGCACAGCGCCGCCCCGAGCGCCCCGGAGCGCCACCGGCCTCTCCGGACGCGGCGGCCGGCGCGGTGCGAGGTCCCGAGGCCGCCGGCACGCCCGGGTCCGTCGCCGCTGGTGGCCTCGTGCACGGGGGCGCGGCCGGCGCCGAGGCGGCCGCGCCGCCCGGCCCCGTACCCGCCGCGCTGTCCGCTCCCTGGCCCGTTGCCGGGCGCGGTCCCGTCCTCGCCGCCGTGCCCGGTCGCGTGTCCGCCGCCGTGTCCGGATTCCATCGGCCCGCACCTCCGCCCGCGTCCCCGCGGGATGGCCCGCCTCCGGCGGGATCCCTCCAGTGGAGCACGGATGACCGCCCCGCGCCGGTGGTACGGCGGGAGTCCGGCTTCAGGAGAACGCCGCGGCGCCCCAGACCGCGTAGCAGGCGACCCCGGCGACGCAGAGCAGGACCAGCGCGGAGGCGAAGCCGGTGTGGCGGGTGCGGCGGCCGGCGGGGCGGCGCGGCCGGTTGCGGCGCTCGCGCCGTGCGCCCCGTACGCCTGTGCGGCGCGGTGCGCCCTGCGGCGCCCCGGTCCGGTGATCCGGGCCGGCCGCGGTGTCGGCGAGCAGCCTGCGGCAGGCCGCGGCCAGTTCGGCGCCGGACGCGGCGCTCGGCATGACCGCCTCGCAGCGCGCCGGCGCGGTGGTCCCGCCGTCCAGGATCCGACCGGCGCGGAGCAGGATCTCGTCCCGGCCGCCGGCGGGCGCCAGGCTGATCCAGCGCTGGACCTGCTCGCCGCGTATCACCACACCGCCGGAGCGTTCTCGGTAGACGGTGTGCTCCCGCCACAGCAGTCTCGCCACATCCTGCGCCGTCTCGCGCAGTTGTGCGCTCATGGCCCGCTCCCCCTCGCCGGTGCGCCGATGATCGGCAACGCACTCTAGACGACCGGCGGCGGGCGGGCGGCGGCAGGTCAGACGTCGTGGCCCTGGGCGGCCAGCCAGCGGTGGACGGCGGCCTTGTCGCCGACGTCGATCCGTGCGGGCCCCTCCCGCCAGGGCCCCTCGTCCTCGTTGAAGGCGGTGTCGGTGACCCGGGCGGTGGCCCAGTCGGCCAGCACCCGGGCCGACTCGGCGCTCAGCGCGCCGTCCCGCCACTCGCGGCGGGCCGCGTCGGCGGCCGCCCGGTCGTGGCGGGCGGCCTCGTCGAGCCAGAGCGGCACGAGCCGTTCGACGGTCCGCCGGTCCTCCTGCGGGTCCGGGGCGGGGGTACCGGTGTCCTGTGATGCGTCCATGCCTCATGAGTGACCCCCGCGCCGGGTCCCCATGCGGCGAGGCCGCCTCGGGACTGCGGCAAACGGGTGAAGTCCGCGGCGGCCGGCCGCCGGGCCGTGACGCGATCGGTACACGGCGGTTACGCAAGCGAACCCGACGAAGGCTCCGGGTCTGACGACGATAAGGAAGCAGCATGATCAAGAAGGTTCTGGCCACCGCCGGTGTCGCCGCCGCCGCCCTGGCCGCCGGCGCTCCGATGGCCTCGGCCGTGGGTGACGGCGAGATCAGCACCCAGAACGGCAACTTCTCGCGGCAGATCTACGGCAACACCGCCACCGGCGGGTACATGAGCCCGCAGATCGGCCTCGTGCAGGGCTCGCTGAACAAGCTCTGCCTCGGCGTGCCGGCCCAGGCCGACGTGCAGAACGTGCTGGCGCTGGTCAACGTGGGTGTGCAGGACCTGGTCAACGACACCCAGAACCAGACCTGCACCGAGAACTCCACCGCGGTCAAGGGCGACAGCGCGCTGTCGCACCTGCTGGAGAACGTCATCTCCGAGAACCTCGCCGCGTCCGTCGAGGACTGAGCGACCGCGGTTCCGGCCGGCCGGTCCCGTTTTCCAGGGCGTCTCAGGGGGCCGCCTCGCCGGAGCCGGGCAGCGAGAGGGTGGCCCAGACGGTCTTGCCCCGCACCGGCGACACGTCCCAGGACCACTCGTCGCTCACCGCGCCGACCAGGGCAAGGCCCCGGCCGCCGGTGTCCAGGCATCCGGTGGCGCGCGGGCGCGGGGGCTCCGGACTGGGGTCGGCGACGGCGCAGACCACCGCGCCGGGATAGCGGAAGAGCCCCAGCCAGACCGGGTATCCGGTCGGCGGCCCCGCCGAGGGCCCGAGCCCGTGCCGTACCGCGTTGGCGACCAGCTCGGTCACGATCAGCTCCATGTCCCCGCTGACCGCGGGCAACGCCCAGTCCCGCAGCGTCGCCTCGGTGAACCTGCGGGCCCGGCCGGCGCTGCGGGGGCTGCCCTCCAGGGCGCAGGCGGCGAAGGAGCCGAGGCCGGTGTCGTCCGGCAGGATCTCGCGGGCTCCCGCCGGTAACGCCGTCGTGTGAACCGTCATCTGGCATGTCCCCCTGAGGGCTTGGGAGTTGACTGCTGCGGCAACCGACCGGGACCGAGTATCGTCGGGTGCACCGGCAGAACGCAATTGCATCCGGGATTGCGTTCCGGCCGTCGTTTCCCCCTCGCGAGCCGCGGGGACGGGCGGCGGCACAGACTTCTGGAGGAACCATGGTCGAGCGCGTTGCCAACGGGACACCGGGCGAGGAGACGGCGGACGGCGTGGCGCCGGCCAACGGCATACCGGCCGGACGACTGACCTCGGCACGCTGGATCAAGAGCAGCCACAGCAACCCGGTCGGCAACTGCGTGGAGCTGTCGCCGCTGGCGGACGGCAGTGTGGCCGTGCGCAACTCCCGGGATCCTCAGGGCCCGGCGCTGGTGTACACCCGGGCCGAGATCGCCGCCTTTCTGGCCGGCGCGCGGGACGGCGACTTCGACTCGGTGCTCGGCTGAGGGTCCGCGGGGGGCCGTGCCCGCCGGGGTGCGGGCGCGGCCTCCCGCGGCCGGCGCGCCGACGTCCCGCGCACACGGCCGGATCGCGCCGCCCGGCGGCGGCCGCGTCTGGCCTCACCGCTGCGGGGTGGGTACCGTCATAGGTCCTTCCCCGTGAGCAGGAGCGCCCTCCGATGACGACGCCGCAGCCTCATCGACCGCTGTTCGTAAGGCCGTTGGGTGCGGTCGAGCACAACCCGACGGCCCTGAAGCTGATCCTCGGCGGCAAGCTGCGCGAGCTGCGGGCCGCCGCCGGGCTCGACCCGGCCGACGTCGACGCCCGGCTCGGCTTCTCGCGTTCCAAGACCAGCCGGATGGAGCTGGGCCGCCACGGCTGCAAGGCGGCCGACGCGCAGGCGCTGCTGCGGCTGTACGGGGTGGAGGACGAGGGGGCCGTCGCCGAGTTCCTGCGGCTGGCGGCGCGCTCCCGGCAGCCGGACTGGTGGAACGCCTTCCACGACGTGCTGCCGGACTTCTTCGCGCCGCTGGTGGCCCTGGAGGGCGCGGCGGCGATCATCCGGGCGTACGAGCCGTTCTACGTGCCCGGGCTGCTGCAGATCCCGGCGTACGCCCGCGCGGTCATCGAGTCCGGGCCGGCCAGGCTGCTGCCGCACGAGGTGCGGCGGCGGATGGACCTGCGCCAGGAGCGGCAGCGCCAGCTCGACCAGGCGGACGGGCCCCGGCTGTGGGCGGTGCTCGACGAGTCGGTGCTGCTGCGCCGGGTGGGCGGGCCGCAGGTGATGCGGGAGCAGCTCGAACACCTGGCGGCCATGATGGAGCGCTCGCATGTGACGGTGCAGGTCGCGCCGTTGGACGTGACCGCGTCGGTGGGTGTGGGCACCGGGGTCACCTATCTGCGGTTCGCGCTGGCCGATCTGAAGGACGCCGTGTACATCGAGCACCTGACGGACAGCACGTTCAGCCAGAAGCCGCAGGCGGTCGAGCAGTACCGGGACATGATGGACCGGCTGAGCGCGTGCGCGCTGACGCCGCGGGAGTCGCTGGAGCTGGTGCGCGCGCACATCGGCCGGGGCTGACCGCCCGCCGGGCCGGGCGGAGGCCGGGGCCCGGTCGCGGGCCGGACGCGCCGGCCCGGCCCGCTTGGGATGTCAGCCGATCCGGGCGACGCCGCCCCACTCGACCCACTCGTCGGTGAGCTGGGTGGGGGCCAGGTCGTTGTCCGGCCGCCAGGTGGAGACCTCGACCAGGCCCGGATCCAGCAGTTCCATGCCGTCCAGGAAGCCGGCCACCTCGCGGCTCTCGCGGACCCGGCCCCAGTGGCCGCCGGTGGCCTTGGCCATGAAGTCGGTGACGAAGGCGCGGATGTCCTCGCGCTCGCTGACCAGTTGGCACACCACCAGGAAGCTGCCGGGGGCCAGTCTCCGCGCCACGTCCCGTATCAGCCCGGCCGGGTCGTCCTCGTCGGGGATGCAGTGCAGGACCGAGACGAACAGGGCCGCCACCGGCCGGTCGAAGTCGATCAGCCGGCGGGTCTCCGGGTGGCCGAAGATGCCGTCGGTGTCCCGCATGTCGGCCTGGATGACGGTGGTGCGGTCGTTCTCCTCCAGCATGGCCCTGCCGTGTGCGAGCACGATGGGGTCGTTGTCCACGTAGACGACGGCGGACTGGGGGTCGACCGACTGGGCGACCTGGTGGACGTTGTCCTGGGTGGGCAGGCCCGAGCCGTGGTCGACGAACTGCCGGATGCCGTACTCGCCGGCCAGCACCCGCACCACGCGGCGCAGGAAGTGCCGGTTGTTGACGGCGAGCGTCATGGTGCTGGGGACCTGCTCCAGCAGGTGGGCGCAGGCGACGCGGTCGGACTCGTAGTTGTCGCTGCCTCCCAGGAAGTAGTCGTACATACGGGCCACGCTGGGCACCGTGGTGTCGATGGCCTCTGGGCTCCACAACTCGCGTGCCATCCTCGTCCTCATCCGCTTCGAGTGCCGGTGCGGCGGCCGGCCGGTCAGGGGCGGTCGCCGGGAGAGGCTCATGCTAGGGAGAACGGGGCGCGCCGGTACAGGAGTTGGACGCTTCCCGCACACCGGTGCATGCTTTTCGGCCAAACCGCGGGCGCTTCGCGCCGGAGTGCGCCGCCCGGGAGCGGTCAGCGGCGCGCGGGGCGCGGCGGGAGCCGGTGCAGGGTGACCTCGCCGAGGCGTCCGCCGGTGAGTTCGGCAGTCATGTAGGTGCAGTGCGGCTGGCGGCGGCGGTCGGTGGGGGAACCGGGGTTGAGCAGCCTGAGGCCGCCGGGGGCGGTGGTGTCCCAGGGAATGTGGCTGTGGCCGAAGACCAGGACGTCGAGGTCGGGGAAGCGCTCGGCGCAGCGGCGTTCGCGGCCCTTGGCGTCGCCGGTCTCGTGGATCACGCCCAGGCGCAGCCCGTCCAGTTCGACGCGGGCGGTCTCGGGCAGGCGGGCGCGCAGTTCGGGGCCGTCGTTGTTGCCGTGCACGGCGATCAGCTCGCGGGCGCGGCCGGCCAGCAGTTCCAGGGTGGCCAGATCGGTCCAGTCGCCGGCGTGCACCACCGCGTCGGCCTCGTCGACGGCCGCGAGCAGCGGCGCGGGCAGCTCCCGCGCGCGCCGCGGTAGATGGGTGTCGGAGGTGAGCAGCAGGCGCAACGGTCGGCGTCCCCTCAGGGGTGGCGGTCGTGGGGGCGGCGCCCGGGGAGGTGGGACCGCCAGGAGCCGGAGGGCGCGTGGGCGCGCCAGCCCCGGTCCCAGTGTGCCCGCTCGCGGGGGCGGTGCGCGGCGCCGGGGGCGTCCCGGGCGGCGAGCGCGGTGAGGACGGCGGCGAGGGCGGCGACTTCGGTCGGGCTGGGGGCGCCGCGGAGGATGCGCAGATGGTGGGCCATTGGTCCATGCTCGGACGCCCGGCGGCGGGCGGTCATCCTCTGGTGTGCCGTCCGGGTGACGGTGGCGGGCCGACGCGCCCGGGTCCGGGGGTGCGGCGGGTGCGGCCGACAGGGCGCGGGTGGCCGCCTCCGTACGGGTGAGATGGGGGCCGGGGCGGCGTGGCGCTGTTGTTGCGCGGCGCGGCGAGCCGCTAATGGGGCGGCCGCCGGTGCGGGTGCCGGGTTCCGTCGGGAGTGCGGCGGGGCGGACGGCGCTCACCCCCGCGGCGCAACCGCGGCCGGTTTTCTTCGGCGCGCGCCCCGGTGGGCCCGCTGGCGATCCTGGAGGGACAAAGCGACGAAAGGGCTTGACTCATGGCCACGTTGTGCAGACCGGCGGTGTCCGTCCCCGAGCACGTGATCACCATGCAGGAGACTCTCGACCTGGCGCGCACCATCCACGCGGACCACCCGCAGCTCCCGCTCGCCCTGCGGCTCATGGAGAACACCGGGGTCCGGAAGCGCCACCTGCTGCGGCCGATCGAGGAGACGCTGCGGCACGACGGCTTCGAGGTCCGCAACCGGATATACGAGGCCGAGGCCAAGGCACGGGTGCCCGCGGTGATCGACCGGGCGCTGGAGGACGCGGAGCTGCGCGCCCAGGACATCGACGTCATCGTCTACGTGTCCTGCACGGGCTTCATGATGCCCTCGCTCACCGCCTGGCTCATCAACACCATGGACTTCCGGTCCGACACCCGGCAGATCCCGATCGCCCAGCTCGGCTGCGCGGCCGGCGGCGCGGCGATCAACCGGGCGCACGACTTCTGCACCGCCTACCCGGAGGCGAACGCGCTGATCGTGGCCTGCGAGTTCTGCTCGCTGTGCTACCAGCCGACCGACCTGGGGGTCGGCAACCTGCTGTCGAACGGTCTGTTCGGCGACGGCATCGCGGCGGCGGTGATGCGCGGCCGGGGCGGCACCGGCGTGGCGCTGGAGCGCAACGGCTCCTACCTGGTCCCCGAGACGGTGGACTGGATCGCCTACGACGTCCGCTCCACCGGCTTCCACTTCAAGCTGGACAAGCGGGTCCCGGGCACCATGGAGCCGCTGGCGCCGGCGCTGATGCAACTGGCCGGGCAGCACGAGTGGGACGCCACCGACCTGGACTTCTACATCATCCACGCCGGCGGTCCGCGCATCCTGGACGACCTCAGCAAGTACCTGAAGGTGCCCGCGGAGGCCTTCCGCTTCAGCCGGGCAACGCTGACCGAGTACGGCAACATCGCCAGCGCGGTGGTGCTGGACGCGCTGCGCCGGCTGTTCGACGAGGGCGGCGTCGAGGACACCGCCCGCGGGCTGCTGGCCGGTTTCGGCCCCGGCATCACCGCCGAGATGTCGCTCGGCCGGTGGACGGTGGACGACCGCGTACCGGACACCGCGTCCGCGCTCGTGTCCGACCTGGTGGAGGAAACCAGCCGTGTGGGATGAGACGACGACGACCGCGACGGCCGACGCCCCGGCGCGGCCCGCGGTGGAGGTCTGCCCGGTCACCGGGCGCGGGCTTCCTCCGGTGCGGCACTGGCCCGCGCTGGACCTGCACGGGACGGACTTCGACCCGGTGCTGGCCGAGCTGATGCGGCAGGGGCCGCTCACCCGGATCAAGCTGCCCAACGGCGACGGCTGGGCATGGCTGGTGACCCGCTACGACGACGTGCGGGCGGTGACCAACGACCCGCGCTTCAGCCGCAAGCTGGTGGCCGACCACGACGTGACCCGGCTCGCGCCGCACTTCATCCCGGTGGACGGGGCGGTCGGCTTCGAGGACCCGCCGGACCACACCCGGCTGCGCCGCTCGGTGGCGCCGGCGTTCACCACCCGGGGGGTGGAGCGGCTGCGCGCGAAGGCGCGGGCGATGCTGGACGAGCTGGTGGACGGCATCCTGGCCGACGGCCCGCCGGCCGACCTCACCGAGCGGCTGCTCGCCCCGTTCCCGCTGGCGGTGGTGTGCGAGCTGATGGGCGTGCCCGCCTCCGACCGGCCGAAGATGCACGAGTGGACCAATCTGATCCTCTCCTCCGCGCAGGGCGTGGAGCGCAGCCAGCGGGCCAAGGAGGACATGTGCGCCTACTTCGCCGACCTGCTGGCGCAGCCGCGCGACGACGGCGGTGACGCCGACGGCGTGGAGAGCGTGCTGGGGCTGCTGGGCGGGGCGATCGCCGACGGGGAGATCACCGCGTCGGAGGCGGTGGGCCTGGCGCTGCTGATCCAGATCGGCGGCGAGGCGGTCACCAACAACGCCGGCAACATGCTCTACATCCTGCTGACCCGGCCGGAGCTGCTGGAGAGGCTGAGGGAGGACCCGGCGGCCCGGCCGCGGGCGGTGGACGAGCTGCTGCGCTACATCCCGCACCGCAGCGCGGTGGGGCTGTCCCGGATCGCGCTGGAGGACGTGGAGGTGGCGGGCACGGTCATCGCGAAGGGCGAGGCGGTGTACGTCTCCTATCTGGCGGCCAACCGGGACCCGGAGGTGTTCGCCGACCCGGAGGACGTGGTGCTGGACCGCTCCCCGAACCCGCATGTGTCCTTCGGCTACGGGCCGCACTACTGCGTGGGCGCGATGCTGGCCAGGCTGGAGTCGGAGCTGCTGGTGGACGCCTTCTGCGACCGGTTCCCGGGGCTGAGGCTGGCGGTGCCGGCCGCGGAGGTGCCGTTCCGGCGGGGCGCGCTGATCCGCGGTCCGCAGGCCCTGCCGGTGACCTGGTGACCTCGCACCAGGGGGCGCCGGCGGCGCTGCTGGCCGAGGCCCCCGACGGGCTGCTGGTGCCGCGGGGGCAGGGCCGCACGCTGCGGGCGCCGGCGCACGAGGTCACCTTCAAGGTGACCGGCGAGCACTCGCGGGCGGCGTCCAGCTTCGAGGTGGTGGTGCCGCCCGGCTTCGACGTGGGCGCGCATGTGCACACCCGCAGCGAGGAGCTGTTCTACGTGCTGGAGGGCGAGCTGGACGTGCTCGCCTTCGAACCCCGGGTGCGCACCCGGGACGACTGGCGGAACTGGGAGTCGTCCTCGGGCCGGCGCACCGTGCGGGCCACGCCGGGCACGGTGATCGTGGTGCCGCCGGGCTGCCCGCACGCGTTCGCCAACCGCTCGGGCGAGCCGGCCCGCATGTTCTTCCAGGCGTCCCCGCCGCCGGACCACGAGCGGTACTTCGAGGAGCTGCTGGAGATCCTGGACGCCGGCGGGGAGCCCGACCACGCGGCGATCGCCGCGCTGCGGGCCCGCTACGACATCGAGCAGCTCACCCCGCTGCGGCACGACGCCGACCGGGGGTAGCCCCCCGGCAGGGCCCCGCCGTCCGGCACGACGCCGGACGGCGGGGCCCTTTCGGCGTGCCCGGCCGGTGCGGTGGCCGGCCGGTGCGGGACTCAGCGGTCCAGCTCCTGGTGCGCGGTCTCCGGCAGCCGCAGGTAGACCAGCGAGGAGAGCAGGCAGACGCCGGAGACGTACCAGGCGAACATCCCGGGCCGGTCCAGCTCGCGGAAGAGGGTGCCGACGTACGGGGCGGTGCCGCCGAACAGGGCGACGGTGAGCGAGTAGGGGAAGCCGATGCCGGCCGCCCGCACCCCGGCCGGGAACAGCTCGGCGTTGACGGCCGCCGAGATCGAGGTGAAGCCGGTGAGCAGCACCATGCCCGCGCAGGCCACCAGCAGCAGCGAGGTGAACGAGCCGACGAGGCCGAGCAGCGCCGGCGCGAGCAGCGTGAAGCCCAGGCCGAAGAGGAGCAGGGACGGCTTGCGGCCGTAGCGGTCGGACAGCAGCCCGCCCAGCGGTTGCAGCAGCGCGAAGAAGGCGAGCGCCAGGGTCGAGGCGAGCAGGGTGTCGCCCTTGTCGACGCCGCCGAGCTCGGCGTAGGTGGGCAGGTAGGAGGTCCAGGTGTAGTAGGCGAGGGTGCCGCCGGCCGTGATGCCGCAGATCAGCAGCGAGGCGCGGGGGTGGTGGCGCAGCGCGTCGAACAGGCGGGGGC
>NZ_PVLV01000114.1 GCF_002982015.1 Streptomyces solincola | reverse complement strand
GTCGAGCTGCGCCGGGTCGTCCACCATGACCGTCACCGCGCCGGCCAGCTTGGCGTCCCCGGCCAGTTCGGCGAAGCCGGCCTGGTCCGCGGAGGGGTAGGCGAGCAGCACGTCGTCGAACCCGGCGCGGTGACGGTCATGGTGGACGACCCGGCGCAGCTCGACCTGATCGACTGCGCCCGGGACGGCGGCCGGGAGGAGATCCGGGTCTGCCTGGAGCTGGACACCTCGCTGCGGCTGCTGGGCGGCCGGCTGCGGGTCGGCGCGCGCCGCTCGCCGCTGCGGGAGCCCCAGCAACTGGCCGAGCTGGCCCGCTCGGTGGCCCGTCGCCCCGGCTTCCGGCTGGTCGGGCTGATGGCGTACGAGGGGCACGTGGCGGGTGTCGGGGACGCGGTGGCCGGGCGGCCGCTGCGCTCGCGCGGCATCCGGTTGATGCAGGCGGCGGCCCGCCGGGAGCTGGCCGTGCGGCGGGCGGCGGCGGTGGCGGCGGTCCGGGCGGTGGCGCCGGGGCTGGAGTTCGTCAACGGCGGCGGTACGGGCAGTGTGCAGCACACCGCGGCGGAGGCGGCGGTGACCGAGGTGGCGGCCGGGTCGGGGCTCTTCCAGCCGCGCCTGTTCGACCACTACACGTCGTTCGCCGGGCGGCCGGCCGCGCTGTTCGCCCAGCCGGTGGTGCGCCGCCCCGGGATGGGCTGTGTGACGGTGCTCGGCGGCGGCTACCCCGCGTCGGGGGTGGCGGGCGAGGACCGGCTGCCGGTCCCGTACCTGCCGGAGGGGCTGCGCTACGACCCGATGGAGGGGCCGGGCGAGGTGCAGACCCCGCTGCTGGGCACGGCCGCCGACGACCTGCTGATCGGGGACAAGGTGTGGTTCCGGCACGCCAAGGCGGGTGAGCTGTGCGAGCGGTTCGACACCCTGCGTCTGATCGAGGGGGACCGGGTGACCGCGTCGGTGCCGACGTACCGGGGCGAGGGGCGCACCTTCCTCTGAGGCCCGGCTGGGGCCCGGCCGACCCCCGGTGGAGGCCCCGGCGTCCGGGACGCTCGGGGGCGGGGGGCGCTCGGAGGCGCTCAGGGGCCGATGGTGCTGCCCACGCCGCCGCCGGTGGCGTCGCCGATGGGCCGGATGCCGGCGGTGATCTCGTCCATGGCGGCCGGCGGCGGCGCGCCGGGGACGCTGTTCAGCGCGATGCGCACCACCACCGGGGCGCCGCTGCCCAGCGGCGAGGGGAAGGCGACGGTCTGCACGTGCCCGCCGGGGCCCTTGCCGGTGACGACCCGCCAGCGGACCAGGTGGCCGGTGCGGCCGGCGACGGTGACGGACCGTTCGGCGACGACCTGGTGCGAGCGGATGCCGCCGTAGGCGCGGGTGCCGAGGGTGTCCTCGCCGAACGCCTCCTCGGCGGCGTCCTCGATGTCGGCGCGGGCGATGGTCCGGGCGCTGCCGTCGCCGGTCGTGTGGGCGGTGCGGGAGGTGACGGTGCCGCGCCGGCAGGACCGGGCGGGGGCGGCGGGGCAGTCGTCCTGGGCGACGGTGGCGGCGAGCGGCACGTCGACGGTGGTGAACTCGGGCCGCTCCCAGCCGTCGAGGACCGGCAGGGTCACGCCGTTGAGCTGGTCGGTGAGGACGGTGGGGTCGCCCCCGTCCGCTCCCTGCTCCTCGTCGGGAGACGGGCCGCCGGCCGGGGAGGCGGAGGCCGTCGCCCGGCTGCCGGACGGGGTGGCGGGGCCGGGGGCGGCGGCGCCGGAGCCGCCGTCCGGGCGGAGCAGCACCACCGTGAGGGTGACCGCGGCGGCCACGGCCGCCGCGGCGAGCAGCACCGGTGCGGTCCTGCGCCTGCCCCGGGGCGGCGTCGGCGGGCCGAAGCCGCCGGGGGCGGCCGGGGCGCCGGGCGCCGGACGGGTGTGGCCGCTCCACGCGGCGCCGTCCCACCAGCGTTCGACGGCGGGGGCGGCGGGGTCCGGGTACCAGCCGGGCGGAGTCGTCATGGCCATGGCCGCCACTGTAGGCAACGGTCGGGCGCGGGGGTTGCCGAGGGGCGTTGACAGGAGGACCGGTCCCCGGGAGGGTGCCGATCGTGTTCAGATCGGGAGTGGGCTTCTTCGCACTGTTCGGGCTCGGCTGGCTGCTGCTGGGAGTCGCCGCGCTCCCCGGGCCGGCCCGCTGGGTCGCGGTCGGCGCCGGCGCCGTGGTGGCCCTGGTGCTGATGCTGGCGGCGCGCCGCAGGCTGCCGGCCTCCGCGGGAGGCCCGCTGCCGCCCCTGCGGCGGCGCAGGTTCGGCCAGGTGAACGCGGTGCAGTGGCTGCTGATCGCCGGCATCGCGGTGGGCTGCGGCCGGGGCGGGGTGCCGGAGTTGATCCCGCCGCTGGTCGCGCTGGTGGTGGGGCTGCACTTCGTACCGCTGGCGGCGGTCTTCGAGCAGCCCCGGCTGCGTACGGCTGCGGCCCTGCTGTGCGCGGTGGCGGCGGCCGGGCTGGTCGTCCTGGCGTCCGGCGGGTCGGCGACGCAGGTCCGGACGCTGGTCGGTTCGGGCTGCGCGCTGACCCTGTGGGCGATGGCCGCGTGGACCGTCCGCGGGCCGCGGGCGGCGGGCCCGTCCGGGCGTCCGGACGCCGGTGGCGCGGCTACAGCGGGGTGACGTAGGCGCCGGAGATGCCGCCGTCCACCAGGAAGTCGGTGGCGTTGACGAACGAGGAGTCGTCGCTGGCGAGGAAGGCGACCGCGGCGGCGATCTCCTCGGCCTCGGCGAACCGGCCGACCGGGATGTGCACCAGCCGGCGGGCGGCGCGCTCCGGGTCCTTGGCGAACAGCTCGCGCAGCAGCGGGGTGTTGACCGGCCCCGGGCACAGGGCGTTGACCCGGATGCCCTCCCTGGCGAACTGCACGCCCAGCTCGCGGGACATCGCCAGCACCCCGCCCTTGGAGGCGGTGTAGGAGATCTGGCTGGTGGCGGCGCCCATGACGGCGACGAAGGAGGCGGTGTTGATGATGGAGCCGCGGCCCTGGCGACGCATGTAGGGCAGGGCCGCCTTGCAGCAGAGGTAGACCGAGGTGAGGTTGACGTCCTGGACGCGCTTCCAGGCCTCCAGGCCGGTCTCCAGGATGGAGTCGTCGTCGGGCGGGGAGATGCCCGCGTTGTTGAAGGCGATGTCCACGCTGCCGTAGGCGTCGTACGCCGTCTTGAACAGCGCCTCGACCTGCTCGGGGTCGGTGACGTCGACCCGTGCGAAGAGTCCGCCCACCTCGTCGGCGGCGGCCTTGCCGGCCCGTTCGTCGATGTCGCCGCAGACCACGCGGGCGCCCTCGGCGGCGAGCCGGCGCGCCGCGGCGAGCCCGATGCCGCTGCCGGCTCCGGTGATCACGGCGGTGCGGCCGACCAGCCGGCGGCACACCGGGGCCGCGGGCGCGGCGGACGTGCCCGGGACGGCGGGGGTGGTGTCGGGGGTGTCGGTCATCGGGGTCAGACCTCCGTGCTCAGGAAGACGTTCTTGGTCTCGGTGAAGGCGGTGAGGGCGTCGGGGCCCAGTTCGCGGCCGATGCCGGACTGCTTGAAGCCGCCGAACGGGGTCCAGTAGCGGACGGACGAGTGGGAGTTGACCGAGAGGTTGCCGGCCCGCACGGCGGCGGAGACCCGCAGGGCGCGGCCGACGTCCCGGGTCCACAGCGAGCCGGCCAGGCCGTGGTCGGTGGCGTTGGCCAGGCGTACCGCGTCGGCCTCGTCCTCGAAGGGCAGGACGACGGCGACGGGTCCGAAGACCTCCTCCACGGCCACCGGGTCGTCGGGCGCGGCCGCGGTGAGGACGGTCGGCGGGAACCAGAAGCCGGGGCCCTCCGGGGCCTTGCCGCGGATCGCGGGGGCGGCCTCGTCCACGTACCCGCGGACCCGGTCGAGCTGGGCGCGGGAGATCAGCGGGCCCATCAGGGTCGCCTCGTCGGACGGGTCGCCGACCCGCACGGCCTCGACGGCCGGGGCCAGCAGCTCCAGGAAGCGGTCGTACACGGAGGCCTGGACCAGGATCCGGGTGCGGGCGCAGCAGTCCTGGCCGGCGTTGTCCAGGAAGGACATCGGGGTGGCGGCCGCGGCGGCTGCCACGTCGGCGTCGGCGAAGACGATGTTGGGGCTCTTGCCGCCGAGTTCGAGGGTGACCCGCTTGAGCCGGTCCGCCGCCTTGGCCATGATCGACTTACCGACGCGGGTGGAGCCGGTGAACACGATCTTGGCGACGTCGGGGTGCTCGACCAGGGCGTCGCCCGCGACGGGTCCGGTGCCGGGCAGCACCTGGAACAGCCCTTCCGGCAGTCCGGCCGCCAGGGCGAGTTCGGCGAGCCGGAGCGCGGTGAGGGGAGTGGTCTCGGCGGGCTTGAGGATCACCGCGTTGCCGGCGGCCAGGGCGGGCGCGGCGCCCCAGGCCGCGATCGGCATGGGGAAGTTCCAGGGGGCGATCACGCCGATGACGCCGAGCGGTTCCAGGATCGTGACGTCCAGTCCGCCGGGGACCGGGATCTGCCGGCCGTTGAGCCGCTCCGCTCCCCCGGCGGCGTAGTCCAGCAGGTCGCGGACGTTGCCCGCCTCCCAGCGGGCGTTGCCCAGGGTGTGTCCGGCCTCGGTCACCTCAAGGCGGGCCAGCTCCTCGATGTGCTCGTCGACGACGGTGGCGAAGCGGCGCAGCAGCCTGGCCCGGTCGGCCGGGGCGGCCGCCGCCCACCCCCGTTGGGCGGCGACGGCGCGGGTCACGGCGGCGTCCACGTCGGCCGTGCCGGCGGCCGGGACGGTGGCGACGGTCTCCTCGGTGGCGGGGTTCAGGACGGTGAGCTGGGTGGTTTCCCGAAGGTCGGTCACGGGTTTCCTCACGTGCGGGCGTGCCTGGGGGACGGGGTGCGGCGGTACGGGGTGGTCAGAGCCGCTCGAAGCAGCGGCGCAGCTCCCAGTCGGTCACCGCGGCGTCGTAGGCGGCGAGTTCGACCCGCGCCATGTTGAGGTAGTGGGCCACCACCTCGTCGCCGAACGCGGCCTTGGCGATGGGGCTGGACTCCCACAGCTCGGCGGCCTCGCGCAGGGTGGACGGCACGGTGGGCAGGCCGGCCGTGTAGGCGTTTCCCTCGCACGCGTCGGGGAGTTCGAGCTTGTTCTCCACCCCGTACAGTCCGGCGGCGACCAGTCCGGCGACGGCCAGGTAGGGGTTGACGTCCCCGCCGGGCAGCCGGTTCTCGAAGCGCAGCGAGCGGCCGTGGCCGACCACCCGGAGCGAGCAGGTGCGGTTGTCCGGGCCCCAGGCGACGGCCGTCGGCGCGAAGGAGCCGGGCTGGAAGCGCTTGTAGGAGTTGATGTTCGGGGCGTAGAGGAGGGTGAAGTCCCGCAGGGCGGCGAGCTGTCCGGCCAGGAAGTGCCGCATCAGCGGGGACATCCCGTACGGGTCGTCCGGGTCGCCGTCTCCGGCCGCCATCGCGTTGCGCCCGTCGGCGTCCTGCAAGGACAGGTGGATGTGGCAGGAGTTGCCCTCGCGCTGGTCGTACTTGGCCATGAAGGTGAGCGACAGGCCCTCCTGGGCGGCGATCTCCTTGGCCCCGGTCTTGTAGACGGCGTGCTGGTCGCAGGTGGTGAGGGCCTCGTCGTAGCGGAAGGCGATCTCGTGCTGGCCGGGGTTGCACTCGCCCTTGGCGGACTCCACGGTCAGTCCGGCGGCGGCCATCTCGTTGCGGATGCGGCGCAGCAGCGGCTCGACCCGGCCGGTGCCGAGCACGGAGTAGTCGACGTTGTACTGGTTGACCGGGGTCAGGCCGCGGTAGCCGGCGTCCCAGGCCTGCTCGTAGCTGTCCTTGAAGACGATGAACTCCAGCTCGGTGCCGGCGTGCGCGGTGTAGCCCAGCTCGGCGAGCCGGTCCAACTGGCGGCGCAGGATCTGGCGCGGCGCGGCGGTGACCGGGGAGCCGTCCTGCCAGACCAGGTCGGCCGTCAGCAGGGCGGTGCCCGCGTTCCAGGGGACGCGGCGCAGGGTGGCGAGGTCGGGGCGCATGGCGAAGTCGCCGTAGCCGCTGTCCCAGGAGGACATGGCGTAGCCGTCGACGGTGTTCAGCTCGACGTCCACGGCCAGGAGGTAGGCGCAGCCCTCCGCGCCGTGTTCCAGTACCTCGTCGAGGAAGAACGGCGCGGCGAACCGCTTGCCGGCCAGCCGGCCCTGCATGTCGGGGAAGGCCAGGACGACGGTGTCGATCTCGCCGCTCGCGACGAGGGCGCGCAGCTCCTCGACGGTGAGCGGGGGTGTGCGGTCTGCCACGGGGATGCTCCTCCTTCGGCCAGCCGGGAGCCATAAGGTATGACGGAAGACCTTTGCTTGGGAAGGGGAGGACGGACGTGGCGGCGAACGAGTCCGGCGGGGGCGGGGCGGTCGGCGGCGGCACCGGCCTGGACGCGGTGCTGCGGCCGGTGCGGGCGGGCAGCGGTTTCGAGGAGGCGCTGGCGCAGATCCTGCGGGTGGTGCGACTGGGGCTGGTGCCGGGCGGGGAGCGGCTGCCGGCCGAGCGGGAGCTGGCGGAGCGGATGGGCATCAGCCGGGTGACCCTGCGCGAGGTGCTGAAGGTGCTCGCCGAGCAGGGCCTGGTGGAGAGCCGGCGCGGGCGCTACGGCGGCACGTTCGTGCTGCGCCGGGAGCGCTCGGCCGACGAGGAGGAGCTGCGCCGGCGGGTGGCGGCGGTCGACCTGGAGGACGCGCTGCGCTTCCGGGAGGTGCTGGAGGTGGGGGCGGCCGGGCTGTGCGCGGCGCACGGGCTGCCGGACGCCGGGGCCGAGAGGCTGCGGACGGCGCTGCGGGCCACCCGCGACGCCCCGCTCGACGAGTACCGGCGGGCCGACACCCTGCTCCACCTCACCCTCGCCGAACTGTCCGGCTCGCCGTCGCTGACCGCGCAGTACGCGGCGGTCCGGGCGACCGTCAACGACCTGCTGGACTGCATCCCGCTGCTGGTGCGCAACCTGGAGCACTCGCAGGCGCAGCACACCGCGCTGGTGGAGGCGGTGCTGGAGGGGGACGCGGACGGGGCGCGCGAGGTGATGCGGGAGCACTGCCTGGGCACCGCGGCGCTGCTGCGCGGCTTCCTGGCCTGAACCGGCGGCGACGGGGCAGGCTCCCCGCAGTCATCACGGCCCCGCCTCCGAGCCCGGTCCGAGCCTCTGGCCCACCGAAACCTGAAAGTAACGCACGGGTCTTGCCAGTGCCGCTCCCCCGCCGCAATGGTATGTAGCCATTCCATTGGGCCCCGAATGCTGAGCGGGAGCACTGCCATGACACTGGACGACACCAAGGATGCCGCGGCCCCGGCGGACGACTACCTCACCCGCCGGACTCTGCGCCGGGGCAGCGCGGGCTGGCTGCTGCTGACCGGTCTCGGCGTCGGGTACGTCGTCTCCGGGGACTTCTCCGGCTGGAACATCGGCCTGTCCGAGGGCGGCTTCGGCGGCCTCGCCATCGCCACCGTCCTCATGGGCGTGATGTACGCCTGCCTGGTGTACGCGCTGGCCGAGCTCTCCGCCATCCTGCCCGCCGCGGGCGGCGGTTACGGCTTCGCCCGCCGGGCGCTCGGCACCTGGGGCGGATTCCTCACCGGCACCGCGATCCTCATCGAGTACGTGCTCGCGCCGGCCGCGATCTCCATCTTCATCGGCGACTACGTCGAGTCGCTCGGCCTCTTCGGCCTGGAGTCCGGCTGGCCGGTCTACCTCGCCTGCTTCGCGATCTTCATCGGCATCCACCTCTGGGGCGTCGGCGAGGCGCTGCGCTTCAGCCTCGTCGTCACCGCCATCGCCGTCGCCGCCCTGCTGATCTTCGCGGTCGGCGCGTTCACCGAGTTCCACGCCGACGGCCTGAACGACATCCCGGTGGACGCCTCCGCCCTCGGTTCCAACTCCTGGCTGCCCTACGGCCTGCTCGGCATCTGGGCGGCCTTCCCCTTCGGCATGTGGTTCTTCCTCGGCGTGGAGGGCGTGCCGCTGGCCGCCGAGGAGGCCAAGGACCCGGTCCGCTCCATGCCCAGGGCGCTCTCCCTCTCCCTGCTGATCCTGGTGGCGCTGGCCGTGCTGACCTTCTTCGCCGCCACCGGCGCCCGCGGCTCGGCCGCCATCCAGGAGGCCGGAAACCCCCTGGTGGTGGCCCTACAGGGGGACGGCGAGCCGACCGCGCTCAGCCGCTTCGTCAACTACGCCGGCCTGGCCGGCCTGGTCGCCTCCTTCTTCTCCCTCATCTACGCCGGCTCCCGGCAGCTCTTCGCCCTCTCCCGGGCCGGCTACCTGCCCCGCTTCCTCTCCCTCACCTCCCGCCGCAAGTCCCCCTACCTGGGCCTGCTCATCCCCGGCGCGATCGGCTTCGCGCTGGCCGCGGGGACCGGGAACGGTGCCCGGATGCTGAACATCGCGGTGTTCGGCGCGACCATCTCGTACGCCCTGATGGCGCTGTCCCACATCGTGCTGCGCCGCCGCGAGCCGGAGCTGCCGCGCCCGTACCGCACCCCCGGCGGCATCGCGACCTCCACCACCGCCTTCGTCCTGGCGCTGTCCGCGCTGGTGGCGACCTTCCTGGTCGACGTGACCGCCGCGCTCATCGCCCTCGCGGTCTACGCCGTCGCCCTCGCCTACTTCGCCTTCTACAGCCGGCGCCACCTGGTCGCCGCCGCCCCCGAGGAGGAGTTCGCCGCCCTCGCCGCGGCGGAGGCCGAACTGACCCGCGACTGAGCGGCCACCCCGCACCCGCACGTACGTTGGACGCGGGAGGGCCCGTGGCACGGCTCGCTCCGCACGAGGAAAGGACCCCAACCGTGGCCAAGCCGCTGATCGGCGTGACGACCTACCTGGAGCCGGCCGCCTGGGGGGTGTGGCGGTTGCCCGCCGCCCTGCTCCCGGCCGGCTACCCCCGGCTGGTCCAGGCCGCCGGCGGCACCGCGGTCCTGCTGCCGCCGGACGCCCCGGAGGCGGCGGCCGAGGTGGTCTCCCGGCTGGACGCCCTGGTGGTGGCCGGCGGGGCGGACGTGGAGCCGGTGCACTACGGGGCCGAACCGGACCCGCGCACCGGACCCCCGGCCCGGGAGCGGGACGCCTGGGAGCTGGCCCTCATCGACGCCGCGCTGGCCGCCGGCGCCCCGCTGCTCGGCATCTGCCGCGGCATGCAGCTCCTCAACGTCCACCTCGGCGGAACCCTCATCCAGCACCTCGACGGTCACACCGCCGGCCCCGGCGAGTTCGTCCACCACGACGTCAAGCCCGTCCCCGACACCCTTTTGGCCGCCCTCACCCCCGAGGCGGCCGCCGTCCCCTCCTACCACCACCAGGCGGTCGACCGCCTCGGCCGGGGCCTGGCCCCCTGCGCCCACGCCGAGGACGGCACCGTCGAGGCCGTCGAGGCCGCCGGCCCCGCCTGGGTCCTCGGCGTCCAGTGGCACCCCGAGATGGGCCACGACCTGCGCGTCATGGAGGGCTTGGTGGCGGCCGCCCGAGCGCGCTGATCCGCGACCCGCGCCGCCGGCGGCGCGGGTCGCGGATCAG
>NZ_PVLV01000113.1 GCF_002982015.1 Streptomyces solincola | reverse complement strand
AGACCGCCGCCTACGGCCACTTCGGCCGCGAGCTGCCCGACTTCACCTGGGAGCGCACCGACCGCGTCGCGGAGGGCGGCGACGCGGTCGGTGCGCTCCCAGGTGAAGTCGGGCAGCTCGCGGCCGAAGTGGCCGTAGGCGGCGGTCTGGGCGTAGATGGGCCGCAGCAGGTCGAGGTCGCGGATGATCGCGGCCGGGCGCAGGTCGAAGACGACCGAGATGGCCTTCTCGATGACGTGCTGGGCGACGGCGGCGGTGCCGAAGGTCTCCACGAACAGGCCGACCGGCTCGGCCTTGCCGATGGCGTAGGCGACCTGGACCTCGCAGCGCGAGGCGAGCCCCGCGGCGACGACGTTCTTGGCGACCCAGCGCATGGCGTAGGCGGCCGAACGGTCCACCTTGGACGGGTCCTTGCCGGAGAACGCGCCGCCGCCGTGGCGGGACATGCCGCCGTAGGTGTCGATGATGATCTTGCGGCCGGTCAGTCCGGCGTCGCCCATCGGACCGCCGATCTCGAACCGCCCGGTGGGGTTGACCAGCAGCCGGTGGCCCTCGGTCTCCAGCTCGATGCCGTCCTCGGCGAGCGCGGCGAGGACGTGCTCCACGACGTGGCGGCGGATGTCCGGCGCGAGCAGTCCGTCCAGATCGATGCCGCTCGCGTGCTGGGTGGAGACCACGACGGTGTCCAGCCGCACCGGGCGGCTGCCCTGGTACTCGATGGTGACCTGCGTCTTGCCGTCGGGACGGAGGTAGGGGACGGTGCCGTCCTTGCGGACCTCGGTGAGCCGGGCGGACAGCCGGTGCGCCAGGTCGATGGGCAGCGGCATCAGGGTCGGCGTCTCGTCCGAGGCGTAGCCGAACATCAGGCCCTGGTCGCCGGCGCCCTGCTCGTCCAGCGCGTCCGCGGTGCCGGAGACCCGCATCTCGTACGCCGTGTCGACGCCCTGCGCGATGTCCGGGGACTGCGCGCCGATGGAGACCGACACCCCGCAGGACGCGCCGTCGAAGCCCTTGGCGGAGGAGTCGTAGCCGATGCGCAGGATCGTCTCGCGGACGAGGGTGGCGATGTCGGCGTACGCGGAGGTGGTGACCTCGCCGGCTATGTGCACCTGGCCGGTGGTGATCAGGGTCTCCACGGCGACGCGGGAGGTGGGGTCGGCCGCCAGCAGCGCGTCGAGGATGGTGTCGCTGATCTGGTCAGCGATCTTGTCGGGGTGACCTTCGGTCACGGACTCCGAGGTGAACAGGCGACGGGACACAACGCTCCCTGTGTTTGCAGCGGCTGCTGGCTGGTGGTTTGCGGACCGGCAGGGGGCTGCGGCCCCTCGTCGATCCGAGGACAGTTTATCGGGCACTGCTCGCGTTCGGACCAGGTGTCTCGCACCGTGGGAGACGGATTGGTCACGCGACGGGACCACCTCCGACTCCGTACGGCCCTATTGATACGCCGGAATGACCGCCTTGGTCACGCGGACGGACCGGATCCGGGCCTATTCGGCCACATTCATACGCCGGAATGCCCACAGGCGGACGCATTCCGGCACCCGACCGGACCACCCGGCTTTCACGCAGTGTTCACCGGCGGCCCGGCCGGGGCCGCGCCGGACGGGGCGCCGCCGGCCGGTCCGGCCAGCCGGGCGGCGACCAGGTCCCAGACCGTGTCGGCCAGGTCCTCCTTCGGCCCGTGCGGGACGGCGGTCTCGGTGCCGTCGGCGCCCAGCACCACGGCCTCGTTCAGCGCCGAGCCGAAGGTCCGGCTCTCCCCCACCTCGTTGACCACGAGCAGGTCGCAGCCCTTGCGGCGGAGCTTGGCGCGGCCGTTGGCCAGCACGTCGTCGGTCTCGGCGGCGAACCCGACGACCACCTGCCCGGGCCGGGCCCGGTCGGCGGAGACCTCCGCGAGGACGTCGGGGTTGCGGACCAGCGCGACCGGCGCGGGCTCCTCGCCGTCCCGCTTCTTGATCTTGCCGGTGGCGTACGAGGCGGGGCGGAAGTCGGCCACGGCGGCGGCCATCACCACCGCGTCGGCGTCGGCGGCGGCCTTCAGCACGGCCTCCCGCAACTGCACCGCGGTGCCGACGCGGACCAGGTCCACGCCGGCCGGGTCGGGCAGGTCGGTGTTGGCCGCGACCAGCGTGACCCGGGCCCCCCGGGCGGCGGCGGTGGCGGCCAGGGCGTACCCCTGCCGGCCGGAGGAGCGGTTGCCCAGGTAGCGGACCGGGTCCAGCGGCTCCCGGGTGCCGCCCGCGCTGACCACCACATGGCGGCCGGCCAGGTCGGGGGCGGCCGGGCCCCGGGCGAGCACCCGGCGGCAGACGGCGAGGATCGCGTCCGGGTCGGGCAGCCGGCCCTTTCCGGAGTCGGCGCCGGTCAGCCGGCCGACGGCGGGCTCGATGACGACCGCGCCCCGCCGGCGCAGGGTGGCGACGTTCTCCCGGGTGGCCGGGTGCTCCCACATCTCGGTGTGCATGGCGGGCGCGAAGACCACCGGGCAGCGGGCGGTCAGCAGGGTGTTGGTCAGCAGGTCGTCGGCGAGCCCGTGGGCGGCCTTGGCCAGCAGGTCGGCGGTCGCGGGGGCGACCACGACCAGGTCGGCGCCCTGCCCGATCCGCACATGCGGCACCTCGTGGACGTCGGACCAGACCTCGGTGGACACCGGGTGGCCGGAGAGCGCCGCCCAGGTCGGGGCACCGACGAAGTGCAGGGCCGACGCGGTCGGCACCACCCGGGTGTCGTGACCGGACTCGGTCAGCCGCCGCAGCAGCTCGCACGCCTTGTAGGCGGCGATGCCGCCGCTCACCCCGAGGACGACCTTCGGCTTGTCCACTCGCGCCTCCCGGCTGCTCTCGCTGACGGGTGCCACGGCCCGTCCGTCGGTGCCATTGCACACCACAGGCCCGGGGACGGGTCCACCGGGCCTGGGGTGACGCTGCTCTCGGCGCCTTACTGGGCCGGGCCCTCGATGGCCTCGGAGGTCAGCAGACCCGCGTTGATCTCGCGCAGGGCGATCGAGAGGGGCTTCTCGTGGACGTGCGTGTCCACCAGCGGACCGACGTACTCCAGCAGGCCCTCGCCGAGCTGCGAGTAGTAGGCGTTGATCTGACGGGCGCGCTTGGCCGCGTAGATCACGAGGCTGTACTTGGAGTCGGTCGCCTCGAGCAGCTCGTCGATCGGGGGGTTGATGATGCCCTCGGGCGCGGTGATGGAAGAGGACACGCTCTACCTTCCGATAAGGGGATGGGGATCTCCCGGTCTGCGGATCTCCGGACCTGCGGATCTGTGGATCTGCGGGTCCGGGCCTTCGCGGAGCTTCCGATCCGCGGAGGGAGACCAGCGAGGAGATCAGGAAAGATTCAGACAACTTCCATCAAGGCTAGCAGCTCACGCGCCACGTCCTCGACGGAGGTGTTGACCAGGGTGGTGTCGAACTCGGCCTCGGCGACCAGCTCGGTCTTGGCCGCCTCCAGGCGGCGCTCGATGACCTCGGGGGACTCGGTGCCCCGGCCGGTGAGCCGGCGGACCAGCTCGTCCCAGCTCGGCGGCGCGAGGAAGACGAGCTGCGCGTCGGGCATCGACTCGCGGACCAGCCGGGCGCCCTGGAGGTCGATCTCCAGCAGCACCGGCTCGCCGGCCTCCAGTCGCTCCAGCACCGCGCGGCGCGGGGTGCCGTAGCGGTTGCCGGCGAACTCCGCCCACTCCAGCAGCTCGCCGTTGGCGACGAGCTTGTCGAACTCGTCGTCGCCGACGAAGAAGTACTGGACCCCGTCGCGCTCACCTGGCCGCGGTCCGCGGGTGGTGGCCGACACCGAGAGCCAGACCTCGGGGTGGACCTTGCGCATGTGGGCGACCACCGTGCTCTTGCCGACCCCGGAGGGGCCGGACAGCACGGTCAGCCGCGGACGTGGGTCCGGGGATACCGGGGCGTCTCCCAGCGGAGCGTGGGGGTGGGTGTCCCCCGGGGTTGTTGCAGCCATGGGGCGATTATTCCAGGTTCACCCGGGCGCCCGGGCCGCAGGTCCGAACCGGTCGGAACCCGTCCCCGCGAGGACGGATTCCGACCAGGGCCGACCTCAGGCGCCGGCGCCGCCGAACTCGCGCTCCAGGGAGGCGATCTGGTTGGACCCGAGCCCGCGCACCCGGCGGCTCTCGGAGATCCCCAGGCGCTCCATGATCTGCTTGGCGCGGACCTTGCCCACGCCGGGGAGGGACTCCAGCAGGGCGGAGACCTTCATCTTGCCGATGACCTCGTTCTCCTGGCCCTGCTTGATGACCTCGTGGAGGGAGGCGCCGGAGTGCTTGAGTCGATTCTTGACCTCGGCCCGCTCCCGGCGAGCCGCGGCGGCCTTTTCGAGCGCGGCTGCGCGCTGTTCAGGGGTAAGGGGCGGAAGAGCCACGCCTACGTCACCTCGGATGTCGAACTGTCGGATACGGACCGGTGAGGAACCTGTTCGCCCCTCACCAGGGGAGCTGCGAGCAACGGCGTGCTCGCGGTCTCTGCGTCGGAGACTAGCGGCCAAGGCCGCCGGAGTCAGCGAGAACGAACGAAAAGTCCTGGTCAGGATCGGCCTACCCCGACATTGGCGACATATTGAACCGGTTTTCGCTCGGTTTCCGCCGTAGGTCGCCGGCTGGGGCTCGCCGCGCGACACACGGAAGGCGTACCGGCGACCGCTGCGGGTACGCGCACGGTCGCCGCCCGTGGTCAGCCGCGTGCCGAGCGGGGCTCTGTGCTGCCCGGACGTGGTCCGGCGCACCCGCCGCGGCGGCTCAGCCCCCGACGGCCGCCCGCACCTCGTCCGCGTACCGCTCGGCCGCCGCGCGCAGGGCGGCGGCGTCCGGACCGTGCCGCAGGACCCCGCGGCTGACGCTGGGCACCACGTCGCGCACCGCCGGGCCGAAGACGGCCGGCAGGTCGGCGGGGGTCGCGCCCTGCGCGCCGATGCCGGGGGCGAGCAGCGGGCCGCCGGTGGCCAGGTCGAAGGAGGACAGGTCGCCCAGGGTCGCGCCCACCACCGCGCCGAACGAGCCGAGCGGGCTGCCGGCGGCCCGCTCGGCGGCGTTCTCCGCGGCGAGGTGGGCGAGCATGGCGGCGCCCAGGGTGCGGCCGTCGGCGGCGGTCGCGCGCTGGACCTCGGCGCCCTCCGGGTTGGAGGTGAGGGCGAGCACGAACAGCCCGCAGCCGCTGGCCCGGGCCAGCTCGACGGCCGGCGCCAGCGAGCCGTAGCCGAGATACGGGGAGACGGTCAGCGCGTCGGAGAAGAGCGGGGCTCCGGGGCGCAGGTAGGTGTCGGCGTAGGCGGCCATGGTGGAGCCGATGTCGCCGCGCTTGGCGTCCATGACGACGAGCGCGCCGGCCGCGCGCAGGTCGGCGGTGGCGTCCTCCAGGACGGCCAGGCCCCGGGAGCCGAAGCGCTCGAAGAAGGCGCTCTGCGGCTTGAAGACGGCGACCCGGTCGGCCAGGGCGTCCACCACGGTGCGGGTGAAGGAGGTCAGCCCGGCGATGTCGTCGGCAAGGCCCCAGGCGTCGAGCAGGGAGGCGTGCGGGTCGATGCCGACGCAGAGCGGGCCGCGGGCGTCCATGGCCCGGCGGAGCCGGGCGCCGAAGGGGGCGGGGGTGGCGGGGGCGGTCATGCGGCGGCCTTCCGGGTGTCGGCGCCGACGGCCTCGGCGAGGGTGGCGTACGGGGAGGCCGCGAGGCGTGCGGCGAGGCCCTTGTGGACGGCGCGGGCGTAGGCGGGGCCCTCGTAGACGAAGGCGCTGTAGCCCTGGACGAGGGTGGCGCCGGCGAGGATGCGCTGCCAGGCGTCCTCGGCGTTCTCGACGCCGCCGACGCCGATCAGGACGAGCCGGTCGCCGACCCGGGCGTAGAGCCGGCGCAGCACCTCCAGCGAGCGGTCCTTGAGCGGGGCGCCGGAGAGGCCGCCGGTCTCGCTGGTGAGGTAGGCGGGGGACTTCAGCCCGTCGCGGGTGATGGTGGTGTTGGTGGCGATGATGCCGTCCAGGCCGAGTTCGGCGGCGAGGTCGGCGACGGCGTCCACGTCCTCGTCGGCGAGGTCGGGGGCGATCTTGACCAGCAGCGGGACGCGCCGGTCGGTGACGGTGCGGTCGGCGGCCTCGCGGACGGCGGTGAGCAGGGGGCGCAGCGCCTCGGTGGCCTGGAGGTTGCGCAGGCCGGGGGTGTTGGGCGAGGAGACGTTGACGACCAGGTAGTCGGCGTGCCGGGCGAGGCGTTCGGTGGACTTGACGTAGTCGGCGGCGGCCTCGGCCTCCGGGACGGTCTTGGTCTTGCCGATGTTGACGCCGACGACCGTCCGGAAGACGGGGGTGCGGGTGCGCAGCCGCTCGGCGACGGCGGCGGAGCCGTCGTTGTTGAAGCCCATGCGATTGATCAGGGCGCGGTCGGAGACGAGCCGGAAGAGGCGCTTCTTCGGGTTGCCGGGCTGGGCCTCGCCGGTGACGGTGCCGATCTCGACGTGGTCGAAGCCGAGCATGGCCATGCCGTCGACGGCGACGGCGTTCTTGTCGAAGCCGGCCGCGAGGCCGAAGGGCCCGTGCATGCGCAGGCCGAGCGCTTCGGTGCGCAGCTCCTCGTAGCGGGGCGCGAGGGCGGCGGCGGCGAAGGTGCGCAGGACGGGGATCCGGGCGGCGAGGCGGATCCAGCGGAAGGCCAGGTGGTGGGCGGCCTCGGGGTCCATCCGGGTGAAGACGAGGTGGAAGAAGAGCTTGTACATGGGTCCTCGGGGTCCGTGCGGCGGGTCGGTCATACGAAGGGGGACACCGGTTCTTCGGTGTCCCCCTTCGTGCGGGCGGTGCTAGTCGCGGGCCGCGGTGAGGTGTTCGGCGTGCTCCTGGAGGGAGCGGACGCCGACGCCTCCGTGGCCGAGGGCCTCGATGCCCTGGACGGCCGCGGCGAGCGCCTGGACCGTGGTGAGGCACGGGACGGAGCGGGCGACCGCGGCGGTGCGGATGTCGTAGCCGTCGAGCCGGCCGCCGGTCCCGTAGGGGGTGTTGACGATGAGGTCGACCTCGCCGTCGTGGATGAGCTGGACGATGGTCCGCTCGCCGTCGGGGCCGGGGCCCTCGGACTGCTTGCGCACCACGGTGGCGTTGATGCCGTTGCGCTTGAGGACCTCGGCGGTGCCGGAGGTGGCCATCAGCTCGAAGCCGTGGGCGACCAGCTCGCGGGCCGGGAAGATCATCGAGCGCTTGTCGCGGTTGGCGACGGAGATGAACGCGCGGCCCTTGGTGGGCAGGGGGCCGTAGGCGCCGGCCTGCGACTTGGCGTAGGCGGTGCCGAAGACGGCGTCGATGCCCATGACCTCGCCGGTGGAGCGCATCTCCGGGCCGAGGATGGTGTCCACGCCGCGCCCGTAGACGTCGCGGAAGCGGGTCCACGGCATCACGGCCTCCTTGACGGAGATCGGCGCGTCCAGGGGCAGGGTGCCGCCGTCGCCGTTCTTCGGCAGCAGGCCCTCGTCGCGCAGCTCGGCGATGGTGGCGCCGAGCGAGATGCGGGCGGCGGCCTTGGCCAGCGGCACGGCGGTGGCCTTGGAGGTGAAGGGCACGGTCCGGGAGGCGCGCGGGTTGGCCTCCAGGACGTAGAGGATGTCCCCGGCCATGGCGAACTGGATGTTGATCAGCCCGCGGACGCCGACGCCCTTGGCGATGGCCTCGGTGGAGGCGCGCAGCCGCTTGATGTCGAAGCCGCCCAGGGTGATCGGGGGCAGCGCGCAGGCGGAGTCGCCAGAGTGGATGCCGGCTTCCTCGATGTGCTCCATGACGCCGCCGAGGTACAGCTCGTGGCCGTCGTAGAGCGCGTCGACGTCGATCTCTATGGCGTCGTCGAGGAAGCGGTCGACCAGGACGGGGCGGTCGTGGCTGATCTCGGTGGACTCGGCGATGTACGCCTCCAGCCGGGTCTCGTCGTAGACGATCTCCATGCCGCGGCCGCCGAGCACGTAGGAGGGGCGGACCAGGACCGGGTAGCCGATCTCGTCGGCGATGGCCTTGGCCCCGTCGAAGGTGGTGGCGGTGCCGTGCTTGGGGGCGGGCAGTCCGGCCTCGGCGAGCACGCGGCCGAAGGCGCCGCGGTCCTCGGCGGCGTGGATGGCCTCGGGGGAGGTGCCGACGACGGGCACGCCGTTGTCCTTGAGGGCCTGGGCGAGGCCGAGCGGGGTCTGTCCGCCCAGCTGGACGACGACGCCGGCGATGGGGCCGGCCTGCGCCTCGGCGTGCACGATCTCCAGTACGTCCTCCAGGGTGAGCGGCTCGAAGTAGAGCCGGTCGGAGGTGTCGTAGTCGGTGGAGACGGTCTCCGGGTTGCAGTTGACCATGACGGTCTCGTAGCCGGCGTCGTGCAGCGCGAAGGAGGCGTGGACGCAGGAGTAGTCGAACTCGATGCCCTGGCCGATGCGGTTGGGCCCGGAGCCGAGGATGATCACGGCGGGCTTCTCGCGCTCGGCGACCTCGGTCTCCTCGTCGTACGAGGAGTAGAAGTACGGGGTCTTGGCGGCGAACTCGGCGGCGCAGGTGTCGACGGTCTTGTAGACCGGGCGGACGCCGAGGGCCTGGCGGACCTCGCGGACGACGTCCTCGCGCAGGCCGCGGATGTCGGCGATCTGGGCGTCGGAGAAGCCGTGCCGCTTGGCCTCGGCGAGCAGCTCGGGGTGGAGGCGCTCGGCGGCGGCCAGCTCGTCGGCGATCTCCTTGATCAGGAAGAGCTGGTCGACGAACCAGGGGTCGATCTTCGTGGCGTCGAAGACCTCCTCGGGGGTGGCGCCCGCCCGGATGGCCCGCATCACGGTGTTGATGCGCCCGTCGGTGGGGCGGACCGCCTCGCGCAGCAGCTCGGCCTTGTCGCCGGGGTCGCCGGTGAAGGCGAACTGGCTGCCCTTCTTCTCCAGCGAGCGCAGCGCCTTCTGGAGGGCCTCGGTGAAGTTGCGGCCGATGGCCATGGCCTCGCCGACCGACTTCATGGTGGTGGTGAGGGTTGAGTCGGCCTGCGGGAACTTCTCGAAGGCGAAGCGCGGGGCCTTGACCACGACGTAGTCGAGGGTCGGCTCGAAGGAGGCCGGGGTCTTCTCGGTGATGTCGTTGGGGATCTCGTCCAGCGTGTAGCCGACGGCCAGCCGGGCGGCGATCTTGGCGATCGGGAAGCCGGTGGCCTTGGAGGCGAGCGCGGAGGAGCGGGAGACCCGGGGGTTCATCTCGATGACGATGATCCGGCCGTCTTCGGGATCGATCGCGAACTGGATGTTGCAGCCGCCGGTGTCGACGCCGACCTCGCGGATGATCGCGATGCCGATGTCGCGCAGCCGCTGGTACTCGCGGTCGGTGAGGGTCATCGCCGGGGCGACGGTGATGGAGTCGCCGGTGTGCACGCCCATCGGGTCGAAGTTCTCGATGGAGCAGACGACCACGACGTTGTCGTGCTTGTCGCGCATCAGCTCCAGCTCGTACTCCTTCCAGCCGAGGATGGACTCCTCCAGGAGCACCTCGGTGGTCGGGGAGAGCGTGAGGCCCTGGCCGGCGATGCGGCGCAGCTCCTCCTCGTCGTGGGCGAAGCCGGAGCCGGCGCCGCCCATGGTGAAGGAGGGGCGGACGACGACGGGGTAGCCGCCGAGGGTGTCGACGCCCTTGAGGACGTCGTCCATGGTGTGGCAGATGACCGAGCGGGCGGACTCGCCGTGCCCGATCTTCTCGCGTACGGCCTCCACGACGCCCTTGAACAGGTCGCGGTCCTCGCCCTTGTGGATGGCCTCGACGTTCGCGCCGATCAGCTCGACGCCGTACTTCTCCAGGACGCCCTGCTCGTGCATGGAGATGGCGGTGTTGAGCGCGGTCTGGCCGCCCAGGGTGGGCAGCAGGGCGTCCGGGCGCTCCTTGGCGATGATCTTCTCGACGAACTCGGGGGTGATCGGCTCGACGTAGGTGGCGTCGGCGATCTCCGGGTCGGTCATGATCGTGGCCGGGTTGGAGTTGACCAGGATGACCCGCAGGCCCTCGGCCTTGAGCACCCGGCACGCCTGGGTGCCGGAGTAGTCGAACTCGGCGGCCTGGCCGATGACGATCGGACCGGAGCCGATGACCAGGACGGACTGGATGTCGGTGCGCTTAGGCACGCTCGGCCTCCATCAGGGCGGTGAAGCGGTCGAAGAGGTACGCGGCGTCGTGCGGGCCGGCGGCGGCCTCGGGGTGGTACTGGACGCTGAAGGCCGGCCGGTCCAGCAGGCGCAGGCCCTCCACGACGTTGTCGTTGAGGCAGACGTGGGAGACCTCGGCGCGGCCGTAGGGGGTCTCGGACACGGTGTCCAGGGGCGCGTCGACGGCGAAGCCGTGGTTGTGCGCGGTGACCTCGACCTTGCCGGTGGTGCGGTCCTGCACCGGCTGGTTGATGCCCCGGTGGCCGTACTTCAGCTTGTAGGTGCCGAAGCCCAGCGCGCGGCCGAGGATCTGGTTGCCGAAGCAGATGCCGAACAGCGGGGTGCCGCGCTCCAGCACGGCCCGCATCACGGACACCGGGCCGTCGGCGGTGGCCGGGTCGCCGGGCCCGTTGGAGAAGAACACGCCGTCGGGGGCGACCGCGTAGACGTCCTCGGCGGTGGCGGTGGCGGGCAGCACGTGCACCTCGATGCCGCGCTCGGCCATCCGGTGCGGGGTCATGCCCTTGATGCCCAGGTCCACGGCGGCCACGGTGAACTTCTTCGCACCGATCGCGGGGACGACGTAGGCCTCCTTGGTGGCGACCTCGGCCGACAGGTCGGCGCCCTTCATCTGCGGGGCGTCCTTGACCCGGGCCAGCAGCTCGGCCTCGTCGGCCAGCGTCTCGCCGGAGAAGATGCCGACCCGCATCGCGCCGCGCTCGCGCAGGTGGCGGGTGAGCGCGCGGGTGTCGACGCCGGAGATGCCGACGACGCCCTGGGCGGCCAGCTCCTCGTCCAGGGTGCGGCGCGAGCGCCAGGAGGAGGTGACCCGGGCGGGGTCGCGGACCACGTAGCCGGAGACCCAGATCCGGCCCGACTCGGGGTCCTCGTCGTTGACGCCGGTGTTGCCCACGTGCGGGGCGGTCATGACGACGACCTGGCGGTGGTACGAGGGGTCGGTCAGCGTCTCCTGGTAGCCGGTCATCCCGGTGGAGAACACGGCCTCGCCGAAGGTCTCCCCCACGGCCCCGTAGGCGCGGCCGCGGAAGATGCGGCCGTCCTCCAGGACGAGTACGGCGGGAGCCTTGGCAGCTCCCCGGGTGAGGGCGGTCGTCATCGTGCGGCGCCTTCCTTGGTAGCGGTGATGTCGTTCAGCGGGAGGAGGCCGAGGGCCTCGACCCAGGCGGTGTGCTCGGCGGCGGTGTCGGAGCGGAAGCCGGAGTCCAGCAGCCTGCCGCCGTGCTCCCAGGTGACGACCAGCAGGCCGCCCTCGGCGAGCACCTTGCCGGCGATCCCCTTGTCCAGCCGCGCGCCGCGCACCTGGGCGGCGGGGACGAAGAAGTCCCGGTCCCCGGGGCGTACGACGGACAGGCCGGCGTCGGTGAGCGTCAGCTCCACGCGGCTGCGGGTACCCAGTCCGCGGGCGACGATCCGGTCCAGCCACTGCCCGGCGGTGGTGGAGCCGTGGTAGCGGCCGGTCATCGTGAGCCGGGGCGCGCCGGGCGCGTCCGGGATCTCCGGCAGCTCAGGCAGGTCCGACTGGAGGCTGCCGCGCCACTTCCAGCCCTGGCGCATCAGCCAGTAGACCAGGGCGACGAAGAGCAGCAGTCCGGCGACCCAGCCGATCCGGGAGGCCCAGTCGGTCACCTCCGCCGACTTCGGCTCGGCGGCCAGCGCGGCCAGCGCGGGGGTGTTGTCGATCAGTGCAGGTGTCACGCCAGCTTCCCGTCCATGAGCGTCGCCCGGCCCCGCAGGAAGGTGTGGGTGACGCGCCCCGGCAGCTCGCGGCCCTCGTAGGGGGTGTTGCGGCTGCGGGAGGCGAAGCCCGCGGGGTCCACGGTCCCACGGTATGCCGGATCGACCAGGGTGAGGTTGGCGGGCTCACCAGCCGAGACGGGCCGTCCGTGGCCGGCGGCGCGGCCGATGCGGGCCGGCGCGAAGGACATCCGGTCGGCGACGCCGGCCCAGTCGAGCAGCCCGGTCTCCACCATGGTCTGCTGGACGACGGACAGCGCGGTCTCCAGCCCGACCATGCCCATGGCGGCGGCGGCCCACTCGCAGTCCTTGTCCTCGTGCGGGTGCGGGGCGTGGTCGGTGGCCACGATGTCGATGGTGCCGTCCGCGAGCGCCCGGCGCAGCGCGAGGACGTCCCGCTCGGTGCGCAGCGGCGGGTTGACCTTGTAGACCGGGTCGTAGCTGCGGACCAGCTCGTCGGTGAGCAGCAGGTGGTGCGGGGTGACCTCGGCGGTGACGTCGATGCCGCGGGACTTGGCCCAGCGGACGATCTCGACGGAGCCGGCGGTGGAGAGGTGGCAGACGTGCAGCCGGGAGCCGACGTGCTCGGCGAGCAGCACGTCCCGGGCGATGATCGACTCCTCGGCGACGGCGGGCCAGCCGCCGAGGCCCAGCTCGGCGGAGACGGTGCCCTCGTTCATCTGGGCGCCTTCGGTGAGCCGGGGCTCCTGGGCGTGCTGGGCGACGACGCCGCCGAAGGCCTTCACGTACTCCAGGGCGCGCCGCATGATGACCGCGTCGTCCACGCACTTGCCGTCGTCGGAGAAGACGGTGACGCCCGCGGCGGAGTCGTGCATGGCGCCCAGCTCGGCGAGCTTGCGGCCCTCCAGGCCGACGGTGACGGCGCCGATGGGCTGCACGTCGCAGTAGCCGTGGTCGCGGCCGAGCCGGTAGACCTGCTCGACCACGCCGGCGGTGTCGGCGACGGGGAAGGTGTTGGCCATGGCGAACACCGAGGTGTAGCCGCCGGTGGCGGCGGCCCGGGTGCCGGTGAGGACGGTCTCGGAGTCCTCACGGCCGGGCTCGCGCAGGTGGGTGTGCAGGTCGACCAGGCCGGGCAGCAGGACCTGCCCGCCGGCCTGGATCACGGTGGCGTCGCCGGCGGGCAGGTCCGTGCCGACGGCGGCGATGGTCTCGCCGTCGACGAGGACGTCCTGGACGTCGCCGCCGAGCACCTGCGCACCGCGGATCAGGGTCTTGCTCATCGTTCGTGCTCTCCTCGGTACGAAGGGGGTCAGACAGCGGGCTCGGTGCCGCCGAGCAGCAGGTACAGGACGGCCATGCGGATGGAGACGCCGTTGGCGACCTGTTCGACGACCGTGCAGCGCGGGGAGTCGGCGACGTCGGCGGTGATCTCCATGCCTCGGACCATGGGCCCGGGGTGCATCACGATGGCGTGCTCGGGGAGCCGGGCCATCCGGTCGCCGTCCAGGCCGTAGCGGCGGGAGTACTCGCGCTCGGTGGGGAAGAAGGCGGCGTTCATCCGCTCGGCCTGGACGCGCAGCATCATCACCGCGTCGCACGCGGCGAGCGCGGAGTCGAGGTCGTAGGAGACCTCGCAGGGCCAGGTCTCGACGCCGACCGGCAGCAGGGTGGGCGGGGCGACCAGCACCACGTCCGCGCCGAGGGTGTGCAGCAGGTCGACGTTGGAGCGGGCGACCCGGCTGTGCAGGATGTCGCCGACGATGACGACCCGCTTGCCGGCCAGGTCCCGGCCCAGCCCGGCGTCCGGGCCGATGAGGCGGCGGCGCAGGGTGAAGGCGTCGAGCAGGGCCTGGGTGGGGTGCTGGTGGGTGCCGTCGCCGGCGTTGACGACGGCGGCGTCGATCCAGCCGGAGGTGGCGAGCCGGTAGGGCGCGCCGGAGGCCCCGTGCCGGATGACGACGGCGTCCACGCCCATCGCCTCCAGGGTCTGCGCGGTGTCCTTCAGGGACTCGCCCTTGGAGACCGAGGAGCCCTTGGCGGCGAAGTTGATGACGTCGGCGGACAGCCGCTTCTCGGCGGCCTCGAAGGAGATCCGGGTGCGGGTGGAGTCCTCGAAGAAGAGGTTGACGACCGTCCGGCCGCGCAGGGTGGGCAGCTTCTTGATCGGCCGGTCGGCGACCCGGGCCATCTCCTCGGCGGTGTCGAGGATGAGCACGGCGTCGTCGCGGGAGAGGTCTGCGGCCGAGATCAGGTGGCGCAACATCGGGGGCTGTCTCCAGGTCTCGCGGAAGGTCTCGCGGAGGGTGTCGCTCAGGCGTGCGGGCGCACGGGGGGGGCGGTGCGCCGCGCCGGGAGACCCGTACGCACGGGAGGGGTACGGGCGG
>NZ_PVLV01000112.1 GCF_002982015.1 Streptomyces solincola | reverse complement strand
CCGGGCGCCGCCCCGCCTTCGTAGCTCAGGGGATAGAGCACCGCTCTCCTAAAGCGGGTGTCGCAGGTTCGAATCCTGCCGGGGGCACCGAGGAACACCTGGTCAAAGGCCCTTCCGTCACCGTACGGGAGGGCCTTCGCGCGCTCGGTGCGCGACAGCGCCCGGGGGCTCTCCGTCCGCGTGCCGGGCCCACTGCCGAAGGCGATACTGGGAGGAGCAGCCGGGGCCGCGGAGGAGCGCGCGGCCGCCGCGGGGGTGTCGGCGCCGCCATCGGAAAGGGCCGCACGATGTGCCGCTGGATCGCGTACTCGGGTACGCCCGTACTCCTCAGCCGGGTGCTGTTCCAACCGGAGCACTCCCTGATCGACCAGAGCCTGCACTCCCGGATGGGCGTGGAGACCACCAACGGCGACGGCTTCGGCGTCGGCTGGTACCCGCAGGAAGGGGCCGATCCGGCGGTGCTGCGGGACGTCGGCCCGGCCTGGAACAACCGCAACCTCCAGGAGATCGCGCACCACACCCGCTCGGGGCTGTTCTTCGGACACATCCGCGCGTCGACCGGAACGGCCGTGCAGCAGAGCAACTGCCATCCGTTCCGGCACGGTCGCTGGCTGTGGATGCACAACGGACTGATCAGCGAGTTCCGCCGGATCCGGCGTCGACTCGCCCTGGCCGTCGACCCGGAGCGGTTCGCCGACATCGAAGGGTCCACCGACTCGGAGGTCATGTTCCACCTCGCCATGACCTTCGGCCTGACGGACGATCCGCCGGGGGCTGTGGCCCGCATGGCGGGCTTCGTCGAGACGACCGCGCAGGATCACGGCATCGCGCACCCGTTGCAGATGACCATCGCGGTGTCCGACGGCCGGCGCATCTGGGCCTTCCGCTACTCCAGCGAGGGCCGCTCGCGCTCGCTGTACGTCACCACCAGGATCGAAGCGCTGCGCGCGCTGCACCCCGAGGTGTGGTTCCTGCACGAGCTCTCCGACGAGACCCGCCTGGTCGTGTCGGAGCCCCTGGGGGGCATGGTCGGCGCGTGGAACGAGGTGCCGGAGAGCAGTTACGGCGTCATCGAGCCGGGCGGCGGCACGCTCCACGACTTCAGGCCCGCGCACGCCGCCGGCCGGACGGCCTGACGGTCCGGGAGCACGGCGCGCCGCCTCAGTGGAAGGCCAGCCACCCGACGCCCAGCGCGCAGACGAGCCCGGCGGCCGCCGCCCCGGCGGGGCGGTTGCGGTGCAGGGCGAGCCGGACGAGCACGGCGGTCACCAGGACCGCGCCGGTGCCGATCGCGAAGCGCAACGGCCCGTCGCGGTACCCGAACTGGCCTATGTGCCCCGCCAGCCAGGCGAACCAGGCGATCCTCATGGCGCTCCCCGTGCCCTCCCCGCAGAGGTGGACAGGATCCCACAGGCGCGGCGGGGTGCGGGGCGGCTCCGCGGACGTCAGTCCCTGCGCCGCACGGGCCGATCGGGCCGGCGGGCGGGGCGGCGCCGGCCGGGGCGACCGGCGGCCGCCGCACTGACCGGCGCCCGTGTCCGGACGGGCCGCGGCCCCCGCTCACGACGGCTGGGGCGCGGCGGGGGCCCCGACGCCGTCGGTCAGGGCGCGTCGACCAGGACGCGGCCGGTCGTGGGGGTCAGGGCGGCGGCGCCGTTGGCGTAGAGGGAGTCGACGCGGGAGCGTTCGGTGGTGTTGGGGACGGCGTTCTTGCAGGTGATGCCGGCGCTGGAGCCGGACATGAGCTGGGTGCAGGGTCCCGGCTTGGTGTCGGGGAGGCCGAGGCTGTGGCCGAGCTCGTGGGCGGCGATACGGGTCTTGTCGTGGCCCTGGGTGACGGCCTGGCTGCCGAGTTCGACCCGGGCGGAGCCGCCGGGGCGGACCGGTCCGAGGGTGGCCTGGGGCCAGCCGGTGGTGGCGACGATCTGGATCTCGGCGCGGGTGCCCGGCGCGGCCTCGACCAGGCGGACGTTGCGCACGGTGGCGTTCCAGTTGGCGACGCCGGCGGCGATCGCGGACTCCCAGCCGACGGCCCGGCTGTCGTCGTAGCGGAGGGTCACCACGGCGCTGGGGGCCGCCGGGGGCGCGGGTGCGGGAGCGGCGGTCGCGGCCGTCGCGGCGGCCAGGGTGAGTACGGCGGCGGCGGTGGCCGTCTTCGTCCAGAAGGACAGGGTCTGGGGAGAGGTGGGCATTGCGGTTCCTTCACCTGTGGGGGGTCCGGCCTGGGTCGGGCCGAAATGGGTGGGAGCAACTGCGGTGCGCGAGGCGGAGGTTGGGGATCGCCTCGGGAGCAGAAGGTACGCCGATCGGCGGTGGATGGCCATGGGGTCGGAGAGCCGGCGCCCGGCGGCGTACCGGCATGGCCGCATGGGCGAGCGAACAGAATCGGCCAACCTACCGACCGGTGAACATTGGCATGGACCTGACCTTGAGGCCGCGCTACGCTCTGCGCCGAGCGTGGTTGAGAGCGCTCTCAGACCGGTTGAGAGTCCCCGCTCCTCCCATGCGCTGTTCCGCCCCCACCATCGCAGGAACGACCGAAGGGTCTCCCCCATGAGCAGCAGGACGAGCAGCAGGACCAGCAGGAGTGCGAGCAGCGGTAGCAGCAGGGGTACGAGAAGCGGTGCCGGAAGGAGCGTTCACCGGGCCGCGCGGGTCGGGGTCGCCGTGGCGGCGCTGGTCGGGGCGTACGCCACGACGGCGGCCGGGGCCGCGACCGCCGCGCCCGCGCCCGCCCCGGTGCCGACCGTGGCCGAGAAGCCGCTGTCGGGCGGGCTGGTGGACGCCATGAGCCGCGACCTCGGCCTGACCCCGGCGCAGGCCGAGCGGCGACTGGCGGCCGAGACGGCGGCCGCCGCCGTGGAGGGGAAGGCCAAGCGCGTGGCCGGCTCCGCGTACGGCGGGTCCTGGTTCGACTCGGGCAGCGGGAAGCTGACCGTGGCCGTCACCGACGGCGGCAAGGCCGCGGCGATACGGGCCGCGGGGGCCGAGGTGCGGGTGGTGCGACACAGCGAGAAGCGGCTCGACTCGGCCAAGGCGGCCATCGACGGCCTCACGGCGCCAGGCGGCGTGAGCAGTTGGCACGTGGACCCGAAGGCGAACTCGGTCGTCGTCAACGTCGTCACCGCACGGAAGACTGACAACGATGTCCGGGCGTTCGTGAGGAAGGCGGGCGCGGTCGGCCCCGTCCTGGTGCGGGAGGTGGCGCAGGCACCGCAGACGTTCGCCGCGGGCACGGTCGGCGGCGACCCCTACTACACCGGCAACGTCCGCTGCTCCATCGGCTTCTCGGTGCACGGCGGCTTCGTGACGGCCGGCCACTGCGGGCGGGCCGGGCAGCAGGTGCGGGGCTGGGACAACAGCTACATCGGCAACTTCCAGGGCTCGTCGTTCCCCGGTGACGACTACGCCTGGGTGAACGTCGGCAGCGGCTGGTGGACCGTGCCGGTGGTGCTGGGCTGGGGCACCGTCCCGGACCAGTTGGTCCGCGGCTCCAACGAGGCGCCGATCGGGGCCTCGATCTGCCGCTCCGGCTCCACCACCCGCTGGCACTGCGGCCGGGTGCTGGCCAAGAACGAGACCGTCAACTACAGCCAAGGCGCGGTCCACCAGATGACCAAGACCAGCGTGTGCGCCCAGGGCGGCGACTCCGGCGGCTCGTTCATCAGCGGCGACCAGGCGCAGGGCGTCACCTCCGGCGGCTGGGGCAACTGCACCAGCGGCGGCGAGACCTGGTACCAGCCGATCAACGAGATCCTCGGCCGGTACGGGCTGCGGCTGCACACCGCCTGACCGGCGGCGGCGCTACCGCAGTTCCTCGGGGCAGGGAGTGCCCCTGGGGAAGATCTTGTAGGGCGCGGCCAGCCGGTAGACGCCCGGCCCGGGGGCGACGAGTTCGGTCCACTCGTCGCCCTCTCCGTCCTCCTCCGCCTTGAGGAGGCACCCGTGCGGGTTGACGTACTCGGCGGGCTCGCCGTCGTCCCGCTGCTTGGACAGCTCCGTCTCGTAGGGCGGTTCGACCTTCTGGCCGGTCTCGTCGAGGAGGGAGAGCCACGGCGAGTAGGGGACCCGGATCAGGACCCGGCCGGACGTCCGCACCCGTACGGTCATGCCGTCCGCCCCGGCCCGCTCGACCGCCGCCGGCGGGTCGGCCAGCGGCGTCGGCTCGGCCACCGCGAACAGCCGCCAGTTGGCGTCCGACCAGACCGGCTTGAGGTAGGGCTGCCCCTCCCGTACCAGCTCGGCCTCCTGCTCGGCCCCGGTGTCCGGGTCGCCCTTGGGCAGCACCACGTAGTGCACGGCCCAGCGGTGCAGCCAGTCCCGGTAGGTGACGGCATTGAGGGTGTCGTCGTAGAAGACCGGGTTGCGCTCCATGTCGGCCTGGCGGTTCCAGCCGCGGGCCAGGTTGATGTACGGGGCGAGCGCGGACGCCTCGCGGTGGCTGCGGGCCGGCACGACCTCCACCCGGGCCCGCTCCGCCCGCAACTGCTGGAGCTGGTTGATCAGCGGCGCCGCCTCGCGCGCCCAGGCCGCGTCGGGGGCGGTGCGCACCACGTCGTCCACGCTCTTGAAGCCGATCCAGCCGTTGAGCCCGACGAACGCCAGCACCAGCGCGTACCAGCGGCGGCTGCGCGGCGCGGTGTACGGCAGGGCGGCGAGGAGCACGACTCCGGCGAAGAGCATCGGCAGCCGGGAGACGTTGGAGCCGACCTGGGAGTCGACCAGCCAGGTCAGCAGGGCGCCGGCGGCGTAGACGGCCGCGCCGGTGCGGACCGTGCGCCAGTCGCGCGGGACGAGGAGGAAGACCAGCAGGCCGAAGGCGAACGGCAGCAGGGTGGACGCGAAGGACATCGGCTGCGTACCGGAGAACGGGAACAGCCAGGAGGAGACGGCGACCACGGCGACGGGCGCGAGCCCCAGCGCGTACGCCCCGGGGCGGCGCTTGTTGAGGAACAGCGCGGCCGCCGCGACGCCGAGGAACAGCCCGGCCACCGGGCTGGCGGCGGTGGCGAGCCCGGCCAGCGGGGCCGCCGCGGCCGCCTTGGCCCAGCGCCGGTAGCGCCAGCGGTGCGGCCAGCAGAAGACGGCCGCCACCGCGCCCAGCGCGAACATCATGCCGAGCCCGAAGGTGACCCGGCCGGACAGCGCGTTGCAGAGGAAGGCGAAGACGCCGGCGAGCGCGCAGGCCAGCGGGTTGCGGACGGCCCGCACCCGCACCAGGATCAGCGCGGTCAGCGCCGCCGACGCGGTGCCGGCGATCATCATCGTCGTCCGCACGCCGAGCAGGGACATCAGGTACGGCGAGACGACGCTGTACGACACGGGGTGCATCCCGCCGTACCAGGCGAGGTTGTACGCGGAGTCCGGATGCCGGCCGACGAACTCGGCCCAGGCGTCCTGCGCGGCCAGGTCGCCGCCGCTGTTGGCGAAGACGTAGAACCACAGGACGTGGGTGAGCGCGGCGAGGAAGGTGGCCGCGGTGACCGGATGCAGCAGCCTGCTCCGCCACCGGGGAGCCTCGTCCTCGGCCGGCGGCGCGGGAAGCGGCCGCGGCACGGCGCCGGCCGGCACCGAAGCCGGGGCCGGAGCCGGAGCCGGAGCCGGAGCCGGAGCCGGAGCCGGCGAGGGATGCTGCGGGGCGTCGGCCGGGTGCGGGGGGCGGGTCGCGGGGACCTTCGGACGCGGGCGTACGGCGTCCCGCGCGCGTACGGCGTGTGCGGCCGCCGGGTCCGCCTTGCGGGTCGGCTCAGGCTCCGTGGTGGTCACCGCTGCTCGGCCCTCTGCTCTCTGCGCTGCCCTGCCCGCTTGCGCGGCTGCCCTGCCCTCGCGCCCCCGCGCGGCCCGGAGGGCCCGGGGCCGCCGCCCTTCCGCCGGGGAAGACGGCTGCCCGCTGCCCGCCGGTTGACTCCGGCCCGGCACCGCGCCGTCGGCCGGAGGGACGGGACCGGCGGCCACCGGAGAGAGCAGGGAGACCGACGGGACTCGTCGTCGGACGCTAACACGCGGGCGCCCCGGCGAACCCGGCCAACCCGGGGCGCTCGCGCGGACCGGCACCGGACGGCAGCGGTCCGTGCCGGACGGCACCGGTCCGTGCCGATCGATGCCGGCCCGCGGCCGGCGTACACCTCAGCCGACGCGCGTGAGCTTCGCGCCGAATCCCGGCTCGGCCAGTTCGCCCTGGACCGCGACCGGCACCTTCACCTGGCTGGCGCCCTCGCCGACGGTCAGCGAGCCGACCGTCGTCCCGGCAGCCGCCGAGTGCGGGACCGTGCCGCCGCCGTCCGTCAGCTCCAGCTTCACCGTCAGGCCGGACCAGCCGACGACCGCGACGTCCTTGGTGGCCACCACGGGGGTGGTGCCGCCCAGGCCGTCGTCGACCCGGCCCACCACGTCGCCCTTCCTCACGACCGTCTGGCTCTGGAGCAGGTCCTGGGTGGCGAGCATGGCCTCCTTGCTGGCGGAGATCGCGCTGTCCAGGATCGGCGTCCGGTACTGGGCCAGCACCGCGCCGACGATGAGCTGGTCGGTGTCGCCGACCTTCTGGTGCGCGGCGAACAGCAGGTTGCCGCCGGCCTTGGTGGTGGAGCCGGTCTTGATGCCCAGCGCACCGTCGTACGGCACCAGGTTGTTCCAGTTCCGCCACTCCTTGCCCGACGGGTCCGTCCACTCGGGCATGACGGTGATCGCCATCAGGGCTTCCATCTCCACGAGCTGCTCGCCCAGCTTCACCTGGTCCTCGGCGGTGCTCACCGTGGACGCGGTCAGCCCGGAGGGGTCGGTGTACGTGGTGTTCTTCATGCCGAGGTCCTTGGCCGCGGCGTTCATCTTCTCCACGAACGCCTTCTCGGACCCGGCGTCCCAACGGGCCAGCAGGCGCGCCACGTTGTTCGCCGACGGGATCATGATCGCGGCGATGGCGTCGTGCAGGGAGATCTTGTCGCCCGCCTTGAGGGTGTTGACGGTCGACTCGCCCTGCGCGTCGTACCCGCCCTCCTTCTCGGCCAGCGCGTCCACCTCGATCATCGGGCCCTTGGAGCCCTTCTTCAGCGGGTGGTCGCGCAGCACGACGTACGCCGTCATCGCCTTGGTGACGGAGGCGATCGGCACCGGCTTCTGCTCGCCGAAGGAGTCGACCGTGCCGAGGCCGGTCGCCGACATGTACCCCTGCCCCTCACCCGGCCACGGCAGCTTGGGCTCGGCGCCGGCGAAGGTGTACTCGGGCTTGGCGGTCAGCTCCAGCGTCGGCTCCGGCAGCGGGCGGACGGCCTGGACCACGGCGAAGACGACGAGCAGCAGCAGGACCAGCGGGGTCCAGATCTTGACCCGCCGAACCGCGGTGCGCACCGGGGTCTCCGGCGGAGGCGGGGTGTTGGTCAGCTCGGCGAGCAGGTCCAGCGGCGGACGCGGCGGCATGGGCTGCTGCCGGGTCTGCTCCGGCCCGAGCGAGTCGGGCAGCGCCGCGGTCTCCTCGGCGGGCGCGGCGGCCTTCGACCCGGTGGCGCCCTTCGACCCGGTGGCGCCCTTCGACCCGGTAGCGGCCTTCGACCCGGCGGACGCGGGCGCGGCCGCCGGCTTGGCGGACGGGGCCGGCTTGGCGGGCTGGGACGGCTTGGCCGGGGCGGGGCGTACGTCGTCGGAGCGCAGCGGTACGAACGTGCTGGTCCGCTCGGCCGCCGACTCCGGCTTCCGGGCGGCCGCGGCCTCCCGGGCGGAGTCGGCACCCTGCTTGCGGGCAGCTGCCGCGGCCGCGCCCGCGCCGACGGCCTTCAGCATGGTGGTCGGCTGGTCGACGGGCGGCGCGGTGCGCTGGACGGCCTTGAAGACGGCGGTGGGCTGGTCCACGGGCCGGCCCTTGCCGCCCTCGGACTCGTCCCCGGTGCCGGTCTCGGTCTCGGTCTCGGTCTCGGTCTTGGACTCCGACTTCTCGTCGCCGGAGTCGTCGCCGGAGTCGTCGTCGCGCTCGTCCGCGGAGGCATCCGCCGAGTCCTCTGTCGCGGAGCCGTCGGCCGAGGAGTCCTCGGCCGGAGAGCCGTCGGCCGGGGCCGCAGTGTCGTTTCCGCTCGCCGCCCCGCGGGCCTCCTCGACGGGACCCTCGGCGTCGGCGTCCTCGGAGACCTCGGACGTGCGCTCGCCGGAGGCGGGCTCCTCGGTCGTCGCGGCCTCCCCGGGCCCGGGCCCGGACTCGGGTTCCCCGTCGCGGCCGACCCAGGCGGCCACCGCGGCGCGCAGCCGCTCGTCGCCGGCCTTCCCGGCGCCGGCGGGCTCGGCGTCCCCGGCCGGCTCGCCCGCCCCGCCCCCGTCGCCGTCGCCGTCCGCGTGCTCGCCGTCGCGCTCGTCCCCGGCCTCGTCCTCGGCCTCGGCGGCGGCCTCGGCGGCGGGTTTCCCGCTCTCCGCCGGCTCGGCGGGGGAACTTCCGGCGGCCTCCCCGGCGTCATCACGTACGGACTGCGCCTCCGGGTCGGGGGCGGCGTCCGGTTCCTCGTCCGAGGGTGTGCGCTGCGAGCGGGAGGTGGTGTCAGGTGCACGGAAGATCGCCGTGGGCTGGTCGCCCCCGGCAGTCGCGCGCTCGTCGGCGCCCCCGTCCTTCGACGCCGTCTCCCCCGGCGACTTCTGCTGCTCCGACCTGTCGGGGGACTCGCCCGCCACCGTGCCTCCTTCGTTCAAAGCATTGTCCGAACCGTGTACCAGTGTCCTGTGTGACCGCGTGGTTCCCTCGCTAGACGAGAACGACATACCTGCCGGTTCCCGTACGAAGCACCCAGGCGCTCTCGACAGATGAATGTGAGAGGGGTCACCCTGTCACTCATCCACGCGGGGAGGCATGGATGGGCAGGAGCCGCAGAACACTTCCGGAGGAGCTTCTGCTGCTCGCTCTGGACCCGGCCACGGGTACCACAGCGCAGCCGCAGTCGCTCGACCTCGGCCTGGCCGGAGCGCAGCTAGTGGAGCTCGCTCTGGCAGGACGGATAGCCCCGGACGGGGATCGTATCGCCGTGGTGATGCCACGGCCGACCGGAGATCCGACACTGGACTCCGCACTGGAGCTGCTGCGCAGGCGTGGCAGTCCGGTGCGGGCGGTCCACTGGATCGGCGGGCCCCGGCTGGGGTTGCGCCAGACCTATCTCTCACATCTGGAACGGTGCGGCATGGTGCACGCCGTCGAGGGCCAGATGTGCGGGGTGCTGCCGACGACGCGCTACCAGGCGACGGAGACGGCGATCAGCCGGGAGATCAGGGCCCGGCTGGACAGTGCGATCCGCACCGGCGTACCGCCGGACCCGCGGACCGCGGCGCTCGCCGCGCTGGCCCACGCGGTCGGTCTCGGCAAGCACCTGTATCCCGGGAACGAGGGGCGCTCCTCGCGCTCCCGGCTCCGGGACCTGATCAGGCACGACCCGATGGGCGGTCTCGTGGCGCACGCCGTGATGGACGTCCAGAACGGCGCGGCCGCCCAGCCGCGCCGGGGCGCCGGCGGCGCGGGCGGCGGGCGCGCGGCGCACGCGGTCCCGGCCCAGCCGGGGCAGCACGCCGGCGGGGCGATGCTCCGCGCGGTCGCGCACTAGAGGGCTTCACGTCCGCACGCGCCGGCAGGCGCCGCAGGCGTCGGATACGCGTCGGGCTTCCGCACCCGGGGATGGCACCCCGGGTCGGAGGTCCGACGCGTATCGGCGTTTTCCAGCGCGACACGCCCGTTGGTGGCAGTCTGCTGAACTGTAGATACGCGGAGCTACTCCCGCCCGTCCGGGGCCTCGTGGGGGACACGGGCTCGCGCCCGCCGTGCGGAGAGCGGCAGTTCGACAGCCGGAGGTGCAGTGTCCGTGGCGTCCAACGTCAACCCCACCGTCAGGCGGCGCAGATTGGGCCAGGAGTTGCGGCGGCTGCGGGAGCAGAAGGGCATGACGGCGGAGGAGGTGGCCGAGCGGCTGCTGGTCTCCCAGTCGAAGATCAGCCGCCTGGAGAACGGTCGCCGCTCCATCAGCCAGCGCGACGTGCGCGACCTGTGCGGGGTGTACGAGGTCGAGGACCACCGGGTGGTCGACTCGCTGATGCAGATGGCCAAGGACTCGCGCCAGCAGGGCTGGTGGCACGCGTTCGGCGACATCCCGTACAGCGTCTACATCGGCCTGGAGACGGACGCGGCCTCGCTGCGGGTGTACGAACCGCAGGTGGTGCCGGGGCTGCTCCAGACCCGGTCGTACGCGGAGGCGCTGATCACCGGTTCGGCGCCGGAGTGGACGGCCGCCGACATCGAGAAGCGGGTCGGGGTGCGCATCCGCCGGCAGGACCGGATCAAGGAGGCGGACCAGCGGCCGGCTCAGGCACGGGACGCCAAGGAGCCCGAGGCGCCGCTGCGGCTGTGGGCGGTGATCGACGAGTCGGCGCTGCGGCGGGTGGTCGGCGGCAAGCAGCTCATGATCGCCCAGTTGGAGCACCTGGTCGAGCAGTCGCACCTGCCGCACGTCACCGTGCAGGTGCTGCCGTTCGACATGGGCGCGCACCCGGGCATCGGCGGGCACTACGCCATCCTGGAGTTCCCGGACGCGGCGGACTCCTCGGTGGTGTACATCGAGGGCGTCACCAGCGACCTGTACCTGGAGAAGGCGAACGACGTGCAGCGGTACAGCGTGATGTACGAGCACCTGCGCGCCCAGGCGCTGAACGTGGAGCAGACCCGGCAGTTCGTCGGCGACGTGATCAAGGAGTACGCCGGCGGCAACGTCCGCTGAGCGGCCGCGGGCTGCGCACCGGGCGGGCGCGAGGCGACCGCTGGGCGGACGTTTCCACGCGAGGGGCGGGTACCGTACACCCGGCCCGGCCTCCGGTGTAAGTCTCTGCGGAATATGCCATCCGGTCGAGTGAACGGCCGTCCCGGTGGGCGGAGTCGGCGAGTAGCGTCGATCACGTCGGCCTGCACGATCTGCCAGGCCGGTACCGGCGTCTCGGCCGACCGCGCGGGCAGCTCGCGGGGCCACCGTCGGGACGAGCCTCACAGATACCGGAGCGCAGAAGATGGCCATCACTCAGGGCGGCACGGACACCTGGACCAAGTCCTCCTACTCGGGCGCGAACGGCGCCTGTGTCGAGGTGCGGTCGCCGGTCGTCGCCGAGATCGCGGTGCGGGACTCCAAGGAGCCGGCGGGTCCGTCGATCACCTTCCTCCCGACCGCATGGACCGCGTTCGTGCACGAGGTCGGCGCGGCCGGCCGCGACTGAACCGGTCAGCCCCCGCATCGCAGCAGAGCCCTCTCGACTGGTTCGCCGTCCCGGCCGAGGGGGCTCGGTCATGTCCGCATACGAGCGCCTGGGCCGGGTCCGCACACGGGGACGGGCGCGGATCGGTTCAGCCGCGCGGGTAGCGGGCCAGCCAGCCCGGGGCGGCGGAGTCCGGGCCGTGCAGGGCGGGGCCCTGGGTCATCTCCATCGCGAAGTCGTCGGCGAGGGCCAGCACGGTGGGCCGGCCCTCCAGCTCGGCCAGCCAGGCGGGCGGCAGCGCGGTCTCGCCGTGCAGCGCGCCCAACAGCGCGCCGGTCAGCGCACCGGTCTCGGCGGACGGGCCGTCGTGGTTGACCGCCAGCCGCAGCCCGTGCGCGGCGTCCTCGGCGACCAGGGCGCAGTACACGGCGATGGCCAGGGCGTCCTCGGCGCACTCCCCGTCGGTCTCCCCGAGGGCGGCGATCCGGGCAGGGCCCGGCGCCCCCTCGCGCACCGCGGCCAGCGCCTGGCCGAGGGCGGCGGTGACCGGTTCGTGGCCGGGTCTCCGGGCCGACTGGGCCTGGGCCCGGCGTACCGAGGCGTCGATGGTCTCGCCGCGGGCCAGTCCGTGCACGACGACCGCGAAGGCGCCGGCGGAGAGGTACGCGGCCGGATGGCCGTGGGTCTGGGCCGCGCACTCCACGGCCAACTGGCAGACCAGTTGCGGCTCCCAGCCCACCAGCAGCCCGTAGGGGGCGGAGCGCACCAGCGCGCCGGCGTCCCGGGCGGCCGGGTTCTTGGGCCGGTCCAGGGTGCCGAGCACGTCGTCGGCGAGGCCGGTGAGGGTGGCCCGGGGCGGGTCGCGGCGGACGTACAGCCACTCCTCGCAGGCCAGCCAGCCGTTGTCCTTGCGCCGCTCGTCGGGGCCCCAGTCGCGCTGGGTGGCGGCCCAGCGCAGATGGGCGCGGTGCACGTCGGTGGGCGGGTGCCAGGCGCCGGTGTCGCGGCGCACCTGGGCGCGGATCAGGCCGTCCACGGTGAACAGGGTGAGCTGGGTGGCGGAGGTGACGGCGCCGCGGCGACCGTAGGCGGGGGCGAGGTCGGTGAGGCCGGCGGGGCCGTGCGCCTGGCGGATCGCCTCGGTGGGCAGGGTGGCGACGCCCGCGCCGAGCGCGTCGCCGATCGCGGCGCCGAGCAGGCAGCCGCGCACCCGGGAGCGGAAGTCCTGCTGCTGGGCCCGGCCCCAGACCGCCGCGGTCGCCGCACTCACCTGGCGTCCTCCCCGCCCCTGACCGGCCCGCACCGGCCACTCGCCTCTGACATGTGCATCCTCATTCGGGGACCACCGTGGCCTGCACTGTAATCGAAGGGGAGGGGGAGGGTCCGGGTGCGCGCGGCGAACGGCCGGAACCGGTCAGCCCGCCGCACGCCCCCGTGCGCCGGGTCAGTCGGCGAGCACCGGCAGCAGCTTGGGCAGGTGCCCGTCGGAGGCGGCGGCCGCGCGCTGCCGCTCCTCGGTGACCTCCCCGTACAGGGTGGTGCGCGGCCGGGCCGGGCGGCCGGCGGCCTCGGCGACGGCCACCAGGTCGCGTACCGACTTGTAGGAGCCGTAACTCGATCCGGCCATCCGGGAGATGGTCTCCTCCATCAGCGTGCCGCCCAGGTCGTTGGCGCCGGACCGCAGCATCTGGGCCGCGCCCTCGCTCCCCAGCTTCACCCAGCTCGTCTGGATGTTGGTGATGTGCGGGTGCAGCAGCAGCCGGGCCATCGCCGTCACCGCCCGGTTGTCGCGGACGGTGGGGCCGGGGCGGGCGATCCCGGCGAGGTAGACCGGCGCGTTGGTGTGGATGAACGGCAGGGTGACGAACTCGGTGAAGCCGCCCGTCCGCTGCTGGATGCCGGCCAGCGTGCGGAAGTGGCCCAGCCAGTGCCGGGGCTGGTCGACATGCCCGTACATCATCGTGGAGGAGGAGCGGATGCCCAGCTCGTGCGCGGTGCTGACCACCTCGATCCAGGTGGCGGCGGGCAGCTTGCCCTTGGTGAGCACCCAGCGCACCTCGTCGTCCAGGATCTCCGCCGCGGTGCCCGGGATCGAGTCCAGCCCGGCCTCCTTCGCCGCGGTCAGCCACTCGCGGATCGACATCCCCGTCCGGCTGGCGCCGTTGACCACCTCCATCGGCGAGAAGGCGTGCACATGCATCTCCGGCACACGCTTCTTCACCGCCCGCGCGATGTCGAAGTACGCGGTGCCGGGCAGGTCCGGGTGGATGCCGCCCTGCATGCACACCTCGATCGCGCCGACCTCCCACGCCTGGGCGGCACGGTCGGCGACCTGGTCCAGGGAGAGGGTGTAGGCGTCGGCGTCGGTACGGCGCTGGGCGAAGGCGCAGAACCGGCAGCCGGTGTAGCAGACGTTGGTGAAGTTGATGTTCCGGGTGACGACGTAGGTCACCTCCTCCCCCACCACCGACTTCCGCAGGTCGTCGGCGACCCGGCAGAGCGCGTCCAGCGCCGGGCCGTCGGCGTGCAGCAGCGCCAGCGCCTGCTCGTCGCTCAGCTTCTCCGGGTCGTCCGCGGCCTGCGCCAGCGCCCCGCGCACATCGGTGTCGATGCGCTGCGGAACCATCCCCGGCGCCGCCGCCTCCCGCAGCGCGCCCCAGTCCCCGTACACCTCGTCGAAGTCGTCCCGCCGGTCCCCGGTCCGCCCGGTGGTGTCGATCTCCGTGTGCAGTTCGGTCCGGCCGCTCGCGGTGAACGCCTCGTCCGGCTCCTGCCACGGGCGGCCGACGACGGGCGCGTCCGGCACCGCCAGCCCGGTCTCCGGATCGGCCAGGGCGGTGACGTGCGGCAGCAGCCGCGGATCCAGCCACGGCTCACCCCGGCGTACGAACTCCGGGTACACGCACAGCCGTTCCGCCAGCCGGAACCCGGCCTCCGCCGACTTTCCCGCCAACGTCTCGATCTGCGGCCAGGGCCGCTCCGGGTTCACATGGTCGATGGTGAGCGGCGAGACCCCGCCCCAGTCGTCGATGCCCGCGCCGATCAGCCGGCCGTACTCCTCGTCCACCAGGTTCGGCGGGGCTTGCAGGCAGGCGGAGGGGCCCATGACGTGCCGGGCGACGGCGATGGTGGCGACCAGGTCGTCCAGCTCCGCGTCCGGCATCCCGCGCATGGCGGTGTCCGGCTTGGCGCGGAAGTTCTGGATGATCAGCTCCTGGACGGAGTGGTAGGCCCGCGCCACCCGGCGCAGCGCGAACAGCGACTCCGCCCGCTCCTCGTAGGTCTCCCCGATCCCGATCAGCAGCCCCGAGGTGAACGGCACCGACGACCGCCCGGCGTCCTCCAGCACCCGGACCCGGACCGCCGGCTCCTTGTCCGGCGACCCGTGGTGCGGCCCGCCCGGCTCGCTCCACAGCCGGGTGGCCGTCGTCTCCAGCATCATCCCCATCGACGGGGCGACCGGCTTCAACCGCTGGAAGTCGGTCCATGACATCACCCCGGGGTTGAGGTGGGGCAGCAGCCCGGTCTCCTCCAGGATGCGGATCGCCATCGCCCGCACATACGCGATGGTGTCGTCGTAGCCGTGCGCGTCCAGCCACTCGCGCGCCTCCGGCCAGCGGTCCTCCGGCTTGTCGCCGAGCGTGATCAGGGCCTCCTTGCAGCCCAGTTCGGCCCCGCGCCGGGCCACCTCCAGCACCTCGTCCGGCGACATGAACATCCCGTGCCCGGCCCGGCGCAGCTTGCCGGGCACGGTGGCGAAGGTGCAGTAGTGGCACTTGTCCCGGCACAGCCTGGTCAGCGGGATGAACACGCTCTTGCTGTACGTGATGGTGCCCGGCCGCCCGGCCGCCGCCAGCCCCGCGTCCCGCACCCGTGCCGCGGAGGCGGTCAGGTCCGCGAGGTCGTCACCGCGCGCCTGGAGCAGCACGGCGGCCTCGGACACGTCGAGCGCCACCCCGTCCCGGGCCCTCCTCAGGGCGCGGCGCATGGAGTTGGCGGTGGGAGCGGCCGCGGTGGAAGGGGCGTCGGCGGGGCGTACGGGCTGGTCATCCGTCATGTCCCCGAGCATACGTATCCGCCGCACGGGCCCCGTGCCGCGCCGGGAGCCGGGCCCCTACAGGTACTCCGCGTACGCGTCCAGGGCGCGCAGGACCTCCGGTTCGGGGGCCGGGGGGAGTTGGACGACGACTTCCCGGATGCCGAGGTCGGCGAAGCGGGCGAGTTTGCCGGCGGAGGGGCGGACCGCGTAGGGGACGACGTGCAGGGACTCGGGGTCGCGGCCGGCCTGCTGCCAGGCGGCGCGGAGGTCGGGCAGGGCCTCGGTGAGGCCGCTGCCGCCGATGGGCAGCCAGCCGTCGCCGTGCTCGGCGATCGCGGCGAAGAGCTTGGGGCCGGCCGCCCCGCCGAACAGCACCCGGGGTGCGCCGCCGGCCGGCTTGGGGTGGGCGAGGGAGGCGCGGACGGAGGCGGTGTGCCCGTGGTAGGCGGTGGGCTCGGCCGCCCAGAGGGCCCGCATGAGGGCGATCCGCTCGTGGACGGCGTCCCGGCGGGAGGTCCAGTGGACGCCGTGGTCGGCGGCCTCCTCGCGGTTCCAGCCGTAGCCGACGCCCAGGGTGAAGCGGCCGCCGGAGAGGAAGTCCAGGGTGGCGATCTGCTTGGCCAGGTCGATCGGGTCGTGCTGGGCGACCAGGGAGATGCCGGTGGCCAGGGCGAGGCGCTCGGTCACGGCGGCGGCCTGGGCCAGCGCGGTGAACGGCTCCAGGGTGCGGCCGTACTCGGGCGGCAGCTCGCCGCCGGCCGGGTAGGGGGTGGTGCGCTCGACGGGGATGTGGGTGTGCTCGGGCAGGTACAGCCCGGCGAACCCGCGCTGCTCCAGCTCGCGGGCGAGCCGTACCGGGCTGATCGTCTGGTCGGTCAGGAAGACCGTGGTCGCGATGCGCATAGCGGCCAACGTACGGCGCGGACGCGGCGCGGGCGGCATACGGGGATCAGCGGGCGGCCGGCCGCCAGGCGGCCGGACGAGCCGGCATCGTCCGGCCGGAGGCGCTCGGGGCCGCCCGGCCGGAGGCGCTGGGGGCGCCCGGCCGGAGGCGTCGGGAGCGGCCGGCGGGCGCGGCGCGGCGGGGTACGGAGGTCCGCCGGCCGCCGGCCGTGCCCGGGCGCCTGGGGGCCGGCGGCCCGGTCTTCCCTGGCGGCGGGGCCTCAGTCGTTGACGGCGGTGAGCAGGAAGGCGGCGTCGGTGACGGCGGTGACGCCGTGCCGTTCGGGCGGCAGCAGGTACAGCGCGCCCATGGGCAGCTCGGTGTCCCCCGACCGGGCGGTCACCCGGATCACGCCGCGCAGCACCTGGATCGAGGCGGCGGGCGGTGTGTTGTGCTCGTCCAGCGAGGTGCCGGCGGTCAGCGCGATGACCGACTGGCGCAGGGGTCGCTCGCGCACGATGAGGTTGGCGCTGCGTCCGTGCTCGTCGCGGTGGGCGGCGACCAGGTGTTCCTCGGCGATGGCGTGGAGGTCGTACATACCGTCCACCTTGCCCGGCCGGGCCGCCGCGCGCACGCGTAGGGGGGCGGACAGCGGAAGGGCGGGCGTCGCGCCGTCCCGCGCTGCCCGCCCTTCCTGCCAGGGGCCGTCGGGCCGTCAGTCCTCGACGACCAGCGAGGGGGTCTCGCGGGTGAGCACCTCGCCGCGGAAGAACGCCGGGCTGCGGCGCTGCATCACCAGCATGATCACCACGCCGGCGAGGAGCAGGCCGACGCCGATGACGAAGACCGAGCCGATGCCGAACACCGAGGAGCCGGAGCCGTGCGCCGGGTCCCAGCTGTCGTAGAGCGTCTTGACGAAGACGGCGGTGAGCATCAGCCCGCCGAGGGCCGGCAGCACGCCCTTGAGCATGGCGTCCTTGACCGATCGGGTCAGCTCCTTGCGGAAGAACCAGGCGCAGGCGAAGGCGGTCAGCGCGTAGTAGAAGCAGATCATCAGGCCGAGCGCGAAGATGGTGTCGACCAGGACGTTCTCGCTGACCAGGGTCATCACCGCGTAGAAGGTGCCGGTGGAGACGCCGGCGATGACGGTGGCCTTGCCGGGGCTCTTGAAGCGCGGGTGCACCTTGGTGAAGGACTTCGGCAGGGCCTCGTAGGTGGCCATGGCCAGGACCGTGCGGGCCACCGGGATGAAGGTGGTCTGGAGGCTGGCGGCGGCGGAGGCGAGGACCGCGACGAAGAGGGTGACGCCGAGGACGGGGCCCATGACGGGGCCGGCGAGGGCGGCGAAGACGTTGTCGATGGTGTCCGGGTTGGCCAGGCCAAGGCCGCTTTCGCCGGAGCCGACGAGCATCTGCGCGGCGATGCCGGTGGCCAGGTAGGAGCCGATCAGCACGACCATGGTGATCATGGCGGCCCGACCGGGGGTCTTGGCGCTGCCGGTGGTCTCCTCGTTGGTGGCCAGGCAGGCGTCCCAGCCCCAGTAGATGAAGATCGCGAGGGAGAGCCCGGCGCTGAAGGACGAGAAGGACTTGACCGCGAAGGGGTCCAGCCAGGTCCAGGAGAAGTCGGCGCCGGTGGGGAAGTCGGCGCTGCCGACCTTGGCGAAGGCCATCGCCACGAAGACGGCGAGCACCACGAGCTGGAGGCCGACCAGCGCGTACTGCACGCCCTTGGTGGCGGTCATGCCGCGGTAGCTGATCGCGGTCGCGACGGCGATCAGGGTGAGGCAGGTGAGGATGTGCGCGGCCTTGTTGTCGTCCAGCGCGGCGACGCTCGGACTGCCGGTGATCTCGCCGGCCAGGAGCCAGAAGTAGGTCGTGGCCACGCCGGCCAGGTTCGACAGGACGATGATCGTCGCGATCACCAGGCCCCAGCCGCACATCCAGCCGACCCGGGGGCCGAACGCCTTCACCGTCCAGGTGAAGGAGGTGCCGCAGTCCGGCATCACGCGGTTCAGCTCGCGGTACGCGAACGCCACCAGCAGCATCGGCAGGAAGCCGGCCAGGAAGACGGCGGGCATCTGGAGCCCGACCTCGCCGGCGGTCGGGCCGAGGGTGGAGGTCAGGCAGTAGACGGGGGCCACGGTCGAGATACCGATGACCGCGCTGCCGAGCAGCCCGACGGAGTTCCCGCCGAGGCCCTTGTCGCGCACCTCCGTGGTGTCACCCGGCATGGTGACGCCCCTTACCGTGTCTCCGGCCTGGGGCCGCGCTTCCACCTGAGTCATGAACGAGACGTTAAGTGCTGCGGTTTCCATATCCGGACTGCGGAAGTCCTCGATCTTTTCCTTGCAATCCCAGGCTTGGTGCGGCTATTGGTCAGCGAAAGGAAGATCGCTTGGCGGCGTGACCGACCGATCAGTAGGTGTCTCGCATGCCGTCCACTCTGCGGGAACCGCAGGGGTGTCCGTTTCGCCCGTTTCCAAATTTTCCCGTGCGATTTGTGTAACGGCCGCCGGACCGCCTCCGAGCGGGTGCCGGACGGCCGGCGGAGCCGGGCGCACGGCTGTACGCAGGGCCGATGCCCGGAATCGCTACCCGACCTCGTACCCGAGCGCGGCGGCGAGCAGCGCGGCCTGGTCGAGGTCGATCCGCGTGCCCCGGGCCTGCGCCGCCTGCGGGTCCAGCGCGGACAGGTCGCTGCCGCGCAGATCGGCCCCCGCCAGCCGTACGCCGTCCAGCGCCGCGCCCGACAGGTCGCACCGGGTCAGCACCGCCTCCTCCAACCGGGCGCCGGTCAGGTCCGCCTCGCGCAGCCGCACCCCGTCGAAGGACGCGCCGCGCAGGTCCGCACCGGGCAGCGCGGCGAACGACCAGTCCCCGCCATCCACCGCCAGCAGCCGGAACGCGGCCCGCTGGAAGTCCGAGCCGACCGCCTTGCAGCCCTCGAAGCGGGCGTCGAAGAAGGAGCAGCCGCGAAAGGAGCAGTTCAGGAAGGCGGAGCCGGTGTGCCGGGAGGTGTTGAACGCCACCCCGGAGAACACGCACCCGTCGAAGACCGCGCCCTCGCTGACCACCTCCGTCCAGTCCAGATCGTAGAAGGCGTACCCCTCGTACCGGTCCCGCGGTCCCAGCTCCCGTCCGTACCAGTCCTCGTCCCGCACCGCCGGCCCGGCGGCGCGGGACGAGGACTGGTACGGACGGGAGCTGGGACC
>NZ_PVLV01000111.1 GCF_002982015.1 Streptomyces solincola | reverse complement strand
CTGGTAGTCGTTCCGGTTGCGGAGGGTCCGCCGGGGCCCGGCGGTCCGTCGCCGAGGTCGTCCGGCAGCGCGGCCTGGTCGGCGGCGGGCGGGGCTTCGGGGGCGGCGGCCGGGTCCGCGGCGACGGCGAGCCGCATCACCAGCGCGTCGACGTTGCCCGGCTGGTAGTAGCCGCGGCGGAAACCGATGGGGGCGAAGCCGAAGCGCTCGTACAGCTTCTGGGCGCGGACGTTGTCCACCCGCACCTCCAGCAGCACGTCCTCGCACTCGAAGGCGGTGGCGTGCTGGAGGAGGTCGGTGAGCAGCCGCGCCCCGAGCCCCGTCCCCCACATCCCGCGGGCGACGGCGATGGTCTGCACGTCGCCCAGACCGCCGGCCGCGGCCAGCCCCGCGTATCCGGCGAGCCGGCCCTCCGGCGTCTGGGCGACGACGTAGCGGCGGGAGGCGCTGGGGCCGCGCGCGTGCGCCAGCTCCGACCAGAACATCCCCTCCGACCAGGCGTCCTCGGGGAACAGCTCGTGTTCCAGCTCCAGCACCGGCGGGATGTCCCACCAGCGCATCTCGCGCAGCACCGGCCCCGTCGACGGTGCGGTCACCGGGGCGTGACCACCTTGTAGTTCTTCGGCACCTGCGCGTCCGGGCGGCGCAGGTACATCGGCTGCGGCTCCTCGAACGGCTTCCCCGCCGCCAGCCTCTCGGCGGCCAGCGCGGCGAGCGCGGCGGCCGACTGGTGCTCGGGGTCGCGCGTGTCCGGGAACACCTCGCCGTACAGCCGCGCCCCGGCGCCCACCGCGGGCAGACCGGCGACGGCCTCGGCGATCTCGGCGGGGCGGTCCACCGCCGGTGCGCCGACCCGGGTGCGGGAGTCGTCGTAGCGCGCCCAGTAGACCTCCTTGCGGCGCGCGTCCGTCGCCACCACGAAGGGCTCCTCGATGCCGGAGGCGTAGGCCAGGCCGTCCAGGGTGCACACCCCGTGCACCGGCACGCCGCCGAGCGCGGAGGCGAAGGTCGCGGCCGTCACCAGGCCGACCCGCAGTCCGGTGTAGGGGCCCGGCCCCACGCCGACCACGATCCCGGTCACCTCGTCCAGGGCACGCCCGGCCTCCTTCATCACCCGGTCGACGGCCGGCAGCAGCAGTTCGCCGTGCCGGCGGGCGTCCACCTGACTCGAACGGGCGAGGACGTGTTCGCCGTCGTGGAGGGCGACGGTGACGGCGGGGGTGGCGGTATCCAAGGCGAGCAGCAGCACGCGAACAGCCTACGGCTCCGCGGACCCGGGCACGCCGCCCAGGCCTCGCGCTCCGATCCTGCTACGGTCACACCGGGTAGGCACTCGTGTGAGGTGGGTGACGTCAGGTGGCCGTACGAAGCGCCGGGCTGGTGGCGGGTCTCACCGCGGCGGCCGCGCTCACCATCGCCTTCTTCGGATACCAGGCGGCGGTGACCGTGCCGGCCGCGCTGACCTCCGGGGCGCGCGCCGGGGACGCGAACCTGGCGGCGCGCGCCCCTGACGCGCAGGACGCGCTGCGTCATCCGACCGCGCTCCCCGAGGACTCCGGCGACGGCCGGCGCGTGGTGTACGCGCTGGGCGGCCGGCGGGTCTGGCTGGTGGGCGACGACGGGCGGGCGGCCCGGACGTTCGCGGTCGCGCCCAGCACCGTCCACCCGGCCCCCGGCACGTACCAGGTGTCCTCGCGCTCCAACAGCGTGGCCGGCTCGGACGGAGTGCGCATCGAGCATGTGGTGCGGTTCACCGCGGTGGACGGGGTGACGGTCGGCTTCAGCGCGGCGGTGGACGGCAAGGCGGCCGCGGCCGACCCGGCCCGCAAGACCGGCGGCATCCGGATGCGGCGCGCCGACGGCGACGCGATGTGGACCTTCGCCACGGTCGACTCGAAGGTCGTCGTCGTCCCGTAGCGGCACCGGCCCGCGCGGGCCCGGCGGACCGCTCAGGCGGCGCGCGGCGGCGCGACGGCGGCGTCGGTCCCGTCCCGCCGGCCGGTCTGCGCGTCCGGGGCGTCCTCGTCCCGCAGCGGCCGGGGAGGCGTGGAGACCGCACTGGCCGCCGCGCACGACGCCAGCAGGGTGTGCATCGACACGTCGTGAAGAGACACGGCCTGGTCCGGCCCGTACTGCGTCGACCTCGGCATGGTTGCCTCCCGGGGCTCCGTAGGGCGTAGGTTAGGTACACCTAACCAAGTCCTGGTTCCCATGGGACCACGCCGCACACGCGCCATGCAACATGGTGCCGACATCTTGTCGGAAAGTACGGGGCGGGACCGCGGGTCGGGCCGGGCGGGGGCTAGGGGGCCACGGCCGCCAGGTCGACGCCGGCCCAGCGCGGGCCGAGGCCGGTGAGGGTGACCTGCCGCCGGTCGTCGTCGGTCTCGCCGACCACCCGGTCGATGACGACGTGCAGTCGGTCCTCGGACAGCTCCTCGACCTTGCCCTCGCCCCACTCCACGACCACCACCGAGTCGGGCAGCGAGACGTCGAGGTCCAGATCCTCCATCTCGTCCAGGCCGCCGCCGAGCCGGTAGGCGTCGACGTGCACCAGCGCCGGCCCGCCGGTCAGCGAGGGGTGGACGCGGGCGATGACGAAGGTCGGCGAGGTCACCGCCCCCCGCACCCCGAGGCCCTCGCCGAGCCCGCGGGTCAGCGTCGTCTTGCCGGCGCCCAGCTCACCGGTGAGCAGGACCAGGTCGCCGGGGCGCAGCAGCCCGGCGAGCGCACGCCCGAGCTCCTGGGTCTGGTCGGGCGAGTGGAGGGTGATGCGGGCCGCCGCCTCGGCGGCCGGGGAGTGCGGTGCTTCCATAGCCGCCAACCGTAGCCGGGCACGGCCCCCGGCCGCGTACGCCCGGGGCCGGGGTTCAGCGCCCGGCGGTGCGGCGGGGGTCGGCGCCGCCGGCCGGGGCGGGCAGCGCGCCGACCCGGGCCAGCAGGTCCAGCAGCCGTTCGCTGACCGCCTCCGGGTGCTCCAGCATCACCAGGTGGCCGCCGTCGGGGACGAGGACCAGTTCGGCGTCGGGCAGCAGCGCGGCGATGGCCTCGGTGTGCGAGCTGGGCGTGACCAGGTCGGCCGCCCCGGCCAGGGCGAGAGCGGGCACCTCGGCGAAGACCCCGAGGGCGGCCGCCTTGTCGTGGTCGTTGAACGCCGGGTAGAACTCGGCGACCACGTCGATCGGAGTGCTCTCGATCATGCGCTCGGCGAACCGGGCGACCGCCGGGTCCACGTCCGCGGAGGAGAAGGAGTACCGCTTGACCAGCCCGGCGAACAGGTCGGCCGTCGCCCGCCGGCCCCGCTCCACCAGTTCGGTCTGGGTGCCCAGCGCGCGCAGTATCTGCGGCAGCACCCGGCGCACCGCGTTCACCCCGGCGACGGGAAGCCCGTAGTTGACCTCGCCGAGCCGGCCGCAGGAGGTGCCGACGAACGCCGCCCCGACCACCCGGTCGCGGACCAGCTCCGGGTACTGGTCGGCCAGCGCCATCATCGTCATGCCGCCCATGGAGTGCCCGACGAGGACCAGCGGCCCTTCCGGCGCGGCCGCGTCCAGCACCGCCTTCAGATCGCGGCCCAGCAGGTCGATGGAGACCGGCACCGCGCCCGGGCCGCGCTGGGACGCCCCGCGCGCGGAGCGGCCGTGGCTGCGCTGGTCCCAGTGCACGGTGCGCACCAGGCCGCGCAGCGCGGCCCGCTGGAAGTGCCAGGAGTCCTGGCCGAGGCAGTAGCCGTGGCTGAAGACGACGGTCAGCGGCGGGCGGCCCGCGGTGTCCGGCGCCCCGTCCGCCCCTTCCCTGTCGTCCGCCTCGTCGACCTCGTCGATCTCGTAGTACAGCTCGGTGCCGTCGTCGGCGCGGGCCCGGCCCGCGTCGCCGCGCAGGGCGCCGTAGGGTCCGGCCGCGTCCAGTGCCAGGCGTGCCTTGCGGCGCATGCCGCGGCCGACGGTGAGCCGCTCGATGGCGACTCCGGCGGCCGCGCCGGCGGCGAGCACCCCTATCGCCGCGCCCGCGAGCCCGGCGCGCCGCCAGGCGGCCGCGGCGCCGGCCGGCACCGGCAGGTCGGGCACGGTGGCCGCGGCGCCGGCCGCCACCGTCCCGGCCGCGCGCACCGCCCGCCGGGAGCGGGCCGCGCCGGCCGCCCCGGCCGCGCCCGCGGCGGCCGCGCGGGCCGCCGGACTGGTCTCACTCACTACGGCTGCCTCCCACCGCTGTCTGGGGTCCGCCGGCCGGTCGGGCCGGTCAGTCGGACCCGGCCCCGGTCCCGCGTGTCGCGTCCGTCCCGTCGTCCAGGTAGACGCGCGGTACGCGTGAACCGATCCGGGTCACGATCTCGTACCCGATCGTGTCCGCGGCCCGGGCCCAGTCCTCGGCGGTCGGCTCACCCTGATCGCCTGCCCCGAACAGCACGGCCTGTGCACCCGGTTCCACGGTGTCCCCCGAGAGGTCCACCACGAACTGGTCCATCGCAATGCGCCCGGCGACCGTGCGCACCTTGCCGCCGACCAGGACCGGACCGCGTCCGGAGGCGTGCCGGGGCACCCCGTCGGCGTATCCCAGCGGGACGAGCCCGAGGGTGGTCTCGCGCTCGGTGACGTAGTGGTGGCCGTAGCTGACGCCGTGTCCGGCGGGCACGCCCTTGACCAGCGCGACGCTGCCGGCGAGCCGCATCACCGGGCGCAGCCCGAAGTCGGCGGAGGCGCCCAGCTCGGGGCTGGGCGAGACGCCGTACATCGCGATGCCGGTGCGTACGAGGTCGAAGTGCGCCTCGGGAACAGTGAGCGTGGCCGGGGAGTTGGCCAGGTGGCGCACCTCCGGCTCGACGCCTGCCTTCTCGGCGTACGCCAGCATGTCCTGGAAGACGCCGACCTGGGCGGCGATGGAGGGGTCGCCGGGCTCGTCGGCGCGGGCCAGGTGGGACCAGAGGCCGGTGACCTCCAGCAGCCCTTCGCCCTGGGCGCGCAGCGCCTCGCCGACCAGCTTGGGCCAGTCGGCGGGCTGGCAGCCGTTGCGGCCGAGGCCGGTGTCGGCCTTGAGCTGGACGCGGGCCGGGCGGCCGGCGGCACGTGCGGCGGCGGTGACCTCGTCCAGCGCCCACAGTCCGCTCACCCCGACGTCGACGCCGGCCTCGATGGCCTCCCGCCAGGGGTCGCCGGGCGTCCACAGCCAGCACAGCAGCGGGGCGTCGAGGCCGGCCGCGCGCAGGGCGAGCGCCTCCTGCGGGGTGGCGGCTCCGAGCCAGTGGGCGCCGGCCTCCAGGGCGGCGCGGGCGCAGGGCACGGCGCCGTGGCCGTAGGCGTCGGCCTTCACCACGGCCATGACGCGGACGTCCGGCCCGACCCGGCCGCGCAGGGTGCGCACGTTGGCGCGCAGCGCGCCGAGGTCGATCTCGGCGCGGGCGCGGGGGTGGTGCGGCGCGCGGGGGGTCTGCGGTGTCATCTCGCTCATCGCGCTCAGTCTCTCACCCCCGTCCTCCGGGTCCCGGTGAGCGCCCGCGCGGACGGCGGCCGACGGACCACCGCCCCGTGGCCGTTCAGTCCTCCGTCACGTCCCGCCAGGCGCCCGAGAGGGCTTCGGCGACGTCGTAGGCGGCGACGGGTGCGCCGTGGGAGGCGCGGCGGGCGGCGAGGCCGTGCAGGTAGGCGGCGACCGAGGCGGCGTCGCGGGGGGCGAGGCCGGCGGCGAGCAGGGAGCCGGCCAGGCCGGAGAGGACGTCGCCGGTGCCGGCGGTGGCCAGCCAGGGGGTGCCGGTGGGGTTGACCCGGACCGGGTCCTTCGGGTCCGGGGAGGCGACGACCGTGGTGGAGCCCTTGAGCAGCACGGTCGCCCCGTATGCCGCGGCCAGTTCGCGGGCGGCCGACAGCCGGCCGGCCTCCACGTCCTCGCGGGGGCGGCCGAGCAGGGCGGCGGCCTCCCCGGCGTGCGGGGTGAGCAGGGTGGGGGCGGGCCGGGCGCGCACGGCGGCCGGGTCCAGGAGCCGCAGTCCGTCGGCGTCCACCAGGACGGGGACGTCGGAGGCGAGCACCGCCTCGACGCCGGGTGTGTCGCCGAGGCCGGGGCCGATGACCCAGGACTGCACCCGGCCGGCCTCGGCGGGGCCGCCGGGGTGGACCAGGGTTTCGGGGTGGCGGGCGAGGACCGCCTCGCCGGCCGGGCCGGCGTAGCGCACCGCCCCGGCGCCGCCGCGCAGCGCGCCGGAGACGCAGAGCACCGCGGCGCCCGGGTAGCGGGCGGAGCCGGCGACCACGCCGACCACGCCGCGCCGGTACTTGTCGCTCTCGGCCGCCGGGTGCGGCAGCAGTGCGGCGACGTCGGCGTGTTGCAGGGCCTCGGCCGCCACCTCGCCGGCCGGCGGCGTCAGCCCGATGTCGACCAGTCGCAGCGCGCCGGCGTACGCGCGGGCGGGGTCGATGAGCAGGCCGGGCTTGTACGCGCCGAAGGTGACGGTGACGTCCGCGCGGACCGCCTCGCCGTCCACCGTGCCGGTGTCGGCGTCCACTCCGCTGGGCAGGTCGACGGCGACCAGGGCGGCGCCGCTGGCGCGGGCCGCGCGGGCCAGGGCGGCGGCCTCGGGGCGCAGCCCGCCCCGGCCGCCGATGCCGGTGACGCCGTCCAGGACCAGGTCGGCGCCGGCGAGCGCGGCGGCCGGGTCGCCGGCGACGGCGGAGGCGGGGCGGTCGGCGCCGCCGGCGGCGCGCAGCGCGGCGAGCGCGGCCCGGTGCGCCTTGGGGCGGCCGTCCTCGCCGGGCGAGCCGAGCAGGAGGGCCGTGACGCCCGCGCCGCGCCGGGCCAGCCGGGCCCCCGCGTACAGCGCGTCGCCGCCGTTGTCGCCGCTGCCGGCCAGGACGACGACCCGGGACCCGTAGACCCGCGGCAGCAGCCCCGCGCAGGCGGCGGCCAGGCCGGCCGCCGCCCGCCGCATCAGCGCGCCCTCGGGCAGCTCCGCCATCAGCGCGGCCTCGGCGGCCCGCACGGTCTCGGTTCGGTAAGCGGTACGCATACGGTCAACCCTCCGCGATGACCACGGCGGAGGCCACCCCCGCGTCGTGACTGAGCGACACGTGCCACTGCCGTACGCCCAGTTCGGCGGCGCGGGCGGCGACCGTGCCGGACACCCGCAGTCTCGGCTGCCCGCTGTCCTCGACGTACACCTCGGCGTCCGTCCACAGCAGCCCGGCGGGCGCGCCGAGCGCCTTGGCCAGCGCCTCCTTGGCGGCGAACCGGGCGGCGAGCGAGGCGATGCCGCGCCGCTCGCCGCCGGGCAGCAGCAGTTCACTCGTCACGAACAGCCGCTGCGCCATCTGCGGTGTGCGCTCCAGCGCCGCCGCGAACCGTTCGATCTCCGCGACGTCGATCCCCACCCCGATGATCACACCGAACCCCTCCCCACCAGCCGACCAGATGGTCCGATGATCACTCGACCGTGACGGATTTGGCCAGGTTGCGCGGCTGGTCGACCTCGTTGCCGCGGGCCGTCGCCAGCTCGCAGGCGAAGACCTGGAGCGGCACGGTGGACACCAGCGGCTGGAGCAGCACCGGGGTGGCCGGGATGCGGATCAGGTGGTCGGCGTACGGGACGACCGCCTCGTCGCCCTCCTCGGCGATCACGATGGTGCGGGCGCCGCGGGCGCGGATCTCCTGGATGTTGGAGACGATCTTGTCGTGCAGGACCGAGCGGCCGCGCGGCGAGGGCGCCACCACGACCACCGGCACGTCCTGCTCGATCAGTGCGATCGGGCCGTGCTTCAGCTCGCCGGCGGCGAACCCCTCGGCGTGCATGTACGCCAGCTCCTTGAGCTTCAGCGCGCCCTCCAGGGCGACCGGGTAGCCCACGTGGCGGCCCAGGAACAGCACGGTCGGCTTGTCCGCCAGTGAGCGGGCCAGCTCGCGGACCGGCTCCATGGTCTCCAGCACCCGGTCCACGTCCTCGGCGATCCTGGCCAGGTCCCGCACCACGTCGCGGACCTCGTCGCCCCACTTGGTGCCGCGGACCTGGCCGAGGTAGAGCGCCACCAGGTAGCAGGCGACCAACTGGGTGAGGAACGCCTTGGTGGAGGCGACCGCCACCTCCGGCCCGGCGTGCGTGTAGAGCACGGCGTCGGACTCGCGGGGGATGGTGGAGCCGTTGGTGTTGCAGATGGCCAGCACCTTCGCGCCCTGCTCGCGGGCGTGCCGCAGCGCCATCAGGGTGTCCATGGTCTCGCCGGACTGGCTGATGGCGACGACCAGCACCCGCTGGTCGAGGATCGGGTCGCGGTAGCGGAACTCGCTGGCCAGCTCGACCTCGCAGGGGACGCGGGTCCAGTGCTCGATGGCGTACTTGGCGATCAGCCCGGCGTGGAAGGCGGTGCCGCAGGCGACGATGACGACCTTCTGGGCCTCCCGCAGCACCTCGTGCGGGATGCGGATCTCGTCCAGGGTGAGCGAGCCGGCGGCGTCCACCCGGCCCAGCAGGGTGTCGGCGACCGCCTTGGGCTGCTCGGCGATCTCCTTGAGCATGAAGTAGTCGTAGCCGCCCTTCTCGGCGGCCGAGGCGTCCCAGTCGACGTGGTACTCGCGCACCTCGGCGGGCGAGCCGTGGAAGTCGGTGACGGTGACGCCGTCCCGGCGCAGCTCCACCACCTGGTCCTGGCCCAGCTCGACCGCGGAGCGGGTGTGCTCGATGAACGCGGCCACGTCGGAGGCCAGGAACGCCTCGCCCTCGCCGACGCCCACCACCAGGGGCGAGTTGCGGCGGGCGCCGACCACCGTGTCCGGGTCGTCGGCGTGCACGGCCACCAGGGTGAACGCGCCCTCCAGCCGGCGGCACACCAGCCGCATCGCCTCGGCGAGGTCGCCGCCGGCGGAGAACTCCTCGGCCAGCAGGTGCGCCACGACCTCGGTGTCCGTCTCCGACCCCAGGTCGTGGCCGCGCTCGGCCAGTTCGGCGCGGAGGGCGGCGAAGTTCTCGATGATGCCGTTGTGGACGACGGCGACCCGGCCGGCGTTGTCCAGATGGGGGTGCGCGTTGGCGTCGTTGGGCGCGCCGTGCGTGGCCCACCGGGTGTGCCCGATGCCGGTGGACCCGGTCGGCAGCGGCCGGGTGGACAGTTCCTTCTCCAGGTTGACGAGCTTGCCCGCCTTCTTGGCCGCGGCCAGCGAGCCGTCCGCGAGGACCGCGACCCCGGCCGAGTCGTAGCCCCGGTACTCCAGCCGCTTCAGGCCGGCGACCACCACATCAAGCGCCGACTGCCCGCCGACGTATCCCACGATTCCGCACATGTCCGTCAGCCTACGACCGCCGCGCCCGGACGGCCCGTCAGGCGGGCGCGGGGCGCGGCATCCGGGGGCCCGCCCCGCCCCACGGGACGTCAGCACCCGGACGGCCGGAAGCCCACGGCCGGGCGTGGCCGTGGGCTTCCGAGCGGGGTGCGCGGGTCAGCCGAGCTTGGCGACCTGGGCCTCGATCACCGCGGTGGGCGGCTCGGGCTTGACGTCCTTGCCGGCCATGGCGGCGAGGTTCATCCCGCCGAAGGTGGCCAGCGTGGAGCCCTTGCGGACCGCGGCGAGCTGGTAGAAGGGGATGTCCTTGCCCTCCATGTTGACGACCACGGTCCAGCCGGCCGCCTCGTCGCCACCGGAGACCGGGGTCTCGGTGATCTTGGTGACCTTGACGTCCTCGCCGTCCGCGGTGGCGCCGAAGCCGGCGGCGCAGGCGGTGCCCGCGGTCTTCAGCGCGGCGAGCGCCTCCTCGGCGCCCTTGCCCTCGTAGGAGGCGAGGGTCACGACGGTGCTGTTGACGTTCAGCGCCTGGGCCATGGCGTCCTCCATGTCCTCCGGCGCGGTGCTGGCGGACACGGACGGCTTCTTCGGCTCGCCGGTGACCTGGCGCTTGGCGGTGCCGGCCGGCTCGCCCACGGGCTTCAGCGACATCACGTCGGTGATCGCCTGGCACTCGTTCCTGGTCACCGTGGCCTTGCCCTGCTGCTCCAGCTCGGGGCTGACCTTCTCCACCTTGTGGCCCTTGACGTCGCCCTGGGCGACGATGACCTTCTCCAGGTCGGCGGCGGTCAGCGCCTTGTCCGCGGCCGGGGCCGACGAACCGCCCTTGTCCTTGGCGCCCTTGTCGTCACCGCCGTCCGAGGAGCCGCCGCCGCAGGCGGTGGCGAGGAGGGTCAGGGACACCGCGGAGGCGGCGAGGGCGGTACGGCGTATCAGGGTGGCTCGCATGGTCCGTCTTTCTGTGTGATCGATGTGCACACAGTAGGCGCACCGGCCATGGACATGATCTGCACGTACGGCCGCGGTACGAGACCGTGACCGGCCGGTGATCAGCAGCGTCCGAATCACCCCCGTTTGCGGTCGATGCCACAGGGTCGCCGGGTCGGCCCCCGTCCGGCGCCCGGACGCCCCCGCCGCCACACCGTGACCGACCCCACGCCCCACACGGCCGCCCGGCGCACGACAATGGCCGGGTGATCACAACGCCGTCCCGAAGCGCCGCCGCCCAGCGCCGTGCGGAGGCCACGCCGTACGTCGACCTGACCCGCGCGGAGTGGAGCGCGCTGCGCGCCAAGACGCCGCTGCCGCTCACCGCCGACGAGGTGGAGCGGCTCCGCGGTCTCGGCGACGTCATCGACCTCGACGAGGTCCGCGACATCTACCTGCCGCTGTCCCGGCTGCTCAACCTGTACGTCGCGGCCACCGCCAACCTGCGCGGCGCGCTCAACACCTTCCTCGGCGACGCGGCCGGCGGCGGCAAGGGCGCCCAGCGCGGCACCCCCTTCGTCATAGGGGTGGCCGGCTCGGTCGCCGTCGGCAAGTCCACCGTGGCCCGCCTGCTCCAGGCACTGCTGGCCCGCTGGCCGGAGCACCCGCGGGTCGAACTGGTCACCACCGACGGCTTCCTGCTGCCGATGAAGGAGCTGAAGGAACGCGGGCTGATGTCCCGGAAAGGCTTCCCCGAGTCGTACGACCGGCGGGCGCTGACCCGGTTCGTCGCCGACATCAAGGCCGGCAAGGACGAGGTCACCGCCCCCGTCTACTCCCACCTCATCTACGACATCGTGCCCGGTCAGCGGCTCACCGTGCGCCGCCCGGACATCCTGATCGTGGAGGGCCTCAACGTCCTCCAGCCGGCCCTGCCCGGCCAGGACGGGCGCACCAGGGTGGGCCTCGCCGACTACTTCGACTTCTCCGTCTACGTGGACGCCCGCACCGAGGACATCGAGTCCTGGTACCTCAACCGCTTCCGCAAGCTGCGCGCCACCGCCTTCCAGGACCCCTCCTCCTACTTCCGCAGGTACACGCAGGTCAGCGAGGAGGAGGCGCTGGACTACGCACGCACCACCTGGCGCACCATCAACAAGCCGAACCTGCTGGAGAACGTCGCCCCCACCCGCGGCCGGGCCACCCTGGTGGTGCGCAAGGGCCCCGACCACAAGGTCCAGCGGCTGTCACTGCGCAAGCTCTGAAGGGACCACGCTGGTGCTGCACCTGCGTCTGATCGTGCCGGCCGACCGCACCGACGAGGTCGTCGGCGTGATCGAGAAGACGGTCGGCACGACCCACCTGGTCGTGGTGGACGGCGCGTGCCGCGACCCGGCCGGGGACCTCGTCCTGTGCGACGTGGCCCGCGAGGCGGGCGACGGCCTGATCGCCGACCTGCGGGCGCTGGGTCTGGACCGGTGCGGCTCGATCGCCGTCGAGGAGATCGGACTGTCGCTGTCCACCCGCGCCGAGCAGGCCGAGAAGGACGCGCCCGGCGAGGGCGCCGACGCCGTGCTGTGGGAGCAGATGCAGGAGGCCACCCACGAGGAGTCCACGCTCAGCGTGACCTATGTGGCCTTCCTCGCCCTCGCCACGATGATCGCGGCCTGCGGCGTCGTCCTGGACAACGCCATCCTGATCGTGGGCGCGATGGCGGTGGGCCCGGAGTTCGGCCCGCTCGCCGGCATCTGCACGGCGCTGGTCCAGCGCAAGCCCAAGCTGGCCGCGCGGTCGCTGATCGCGCTGGTGGTGGGCTTCCTGGCGGCGATGGCGCTGACCGTGCTGTTCAGTCTGACGATGGACGCGGCGGGCCTGTTCACCGACGACATGCTGCACGGCGACCGGCCCAACACCGGCTTCGTCTACGCGCCGGACTGGTTCTCCTTCGTGGTCGGCCTGCTCGCGGGCGCCGCCGGCACCCTCTCGCTCACCTCGGCGAAGTCCGGGGCGCTGGTCGGGGTGGCGATCTCGGTGACCACCGTCCCGGCGGCGGCCAACGCGGCGGTCGCGCTGTCCTACGGAGACCTCACCCAGACCAAGGGCTCCATCGAGCAGCTCCTGCTCAACCTGCTGGCCATCGTGCTGGCCGGCACGGCGACGCTGCTGGCGCAGAAGGCGTTCTGGGCGCGGCAGCGCCGCCGCACCGGCCGGACGGCCTGAGGGTACGAGGACGGGGCGCCCCCACCGTCCTGGTGGGGGCGCCCCGTCCTCGTACCGGGGAAGAACCGGGCTCAGCCCAGCGCCGACTTCACCACGTCGGCCAGCTCGCCGGCGATGGCGCGGGCCTGCTCCAGGTCGGCGGCCTCGACCATGACGCGCACCAGCGGCTCGGTGCCGGAGGGGCGCAGCAGCACCCGGCCGGTGTGGCCCAGCCGCCGCTCGGCGTCGGCTACCGCCGCGCCCAGCTCGGCGGAGGTCTTCACCCGGGACTTGTCCACGTCCTTGACGTTGACCAGGACCTGCGGCAGCCGCTCCATCACCCCGGCCAGCTCGGCCAGCGAGCGGCCGGTGGCGGCGACCCGGGCGGCCAGCAGCAGACCGGTGAGGGTGCCGTCGCCGGTGGTGGCGTGGTCGAGCACGATGACGTGCCCGGACTGCTCGCCGCCGAGCGCGTAGCCGTGCTCCTTCATGGCCTCCAGCACGTACCGGTCGCCGACCGCGGTCTGCACCAGCTTCAGCCCCTCGCGCTCCATGGCGAGGGTGAAGCCGAGGTTCGACATCACGGTGGCGACGACGGTGGCGCCGCGCAGGGTGCCGGCCTCGCGCATGGCGAGCGCCAGCACGGCCAGGATCTGGTCGCCGTCCACCTCGGCGCCGGTGTGGTCGACGGCCAGGCAGCGGTCGGCGTCCCCGTCGTGCGCGATGCCGAAGTCCGCGCCGTGCTCGATGACGGCGGCCTTCAGCAGGTCCAGGTGGGTGGAGCCGCAGCCGTCGTTGATGTTGAGCCCGTCGGGGGTGGCGCCGATGGTGACGACCTGGGCGCCGGCCCGCTCGAAGGCGGCCGGGGACACTCCGGCGGCCGCGCCGTGCGCCTCGTCCAGGACGATCTTCAGTCCGTCGAGGCGGTTCGGCAGCACCGACAGCAGATGGGCCACGTACTGGTCGAAGCCCTCGGTGTAGTCGGCGACCCGGCCGACGCCGGCCCCGGTGGGCCGGTCCCACGGCGCCCCGGTGCGGTGCTGCTCGTACACGGCCTCGATGCGGTCCTCCAGCTCGTCGGCGAGCTTGTGCCCGCCGCGGGCGAAGAACTTGATGCCGTTGTCGGGCATGGCGTTGTGGCTGGCGGACAGCATCACGCCGAGGTCCGCGCCGAGCGCCCCGGTGAGGTGGGCGACGGCCGGGGTGGGCAGCACGCCGACCCGCATGACGTCCACACCGGCACTGGCGAGGCCGGCGACGACCGCCGCTTCGAGGAACTCTCCGGAGGCCCGCGGGTCGCGGCCCACCACGGCGGTGGGCCGGTGCCCCTCGAACGTCCCCGCCTCGGCGAGCACGTGCGCGGCCGCCACGGACAGGCCGAGCGCGAGCTCCGCCGTCAGATCCGCGTTGGCGACACCGCGCACACCGTCCGTGCCGAAGAGTCGTCCCACAGTGTCCTCCGAAGTGCTCCGATGTTGCGGGGTGAAGCGAGTCCAAGCCAGGTGTAACAGGTGCGGCGGACCGTGGCCCGCGGCAGGGCGCGTACGCCGTAGCGGTCCCGGTACGACGTACGCCCCGGCAGCACGGAAGGTGCCGCCGGGGCGTACGTACGGTGCAGACCGAGCAGGCGAGATTTAGCGCTTGCTGTACTGCGGGGCCTTGCGGGCCTTCTTCAGACCGGCCTTCTTGCGCTCGACCGCGCGGTCGTCGCGGCTCAGGAAGCCGGCCTTCTTCAGCGGGCCGCGGTTGTTGTCCACGTCCGCCTCATTCAGCGCGCGGGCCACGCCGAGGCGCAGGGCGCCGGCCTGGCCGGAGACGCCACCGCCGGCGATGCGGGCGACGACGTCGTAGCGGTTGTCCAGCTCGAGCACCTTGAAGGGCTCGTTGACTTCCTGCTGGTGCACCTTGTTGGGGAAGTAGTCCTCCAGGGTGCGGCCGTTGATCTTCCACTTGCCGGTGCCCGGGACGATCCGGACGCGGGCGATGGCGTTCTTGCGGCGGCCCAGGCCGGCGGCCGGCTGCGGCTCGCCGAAGCGGGAAGCCAGGGACTCGGTGGTGTACTCGCCCTCGACCGGAACGTCGGTCTCGGTGGTGTACTGCTCGACGTCAACTTCTTCGAGCGGGGTCTCGGCGGTGGTCTCAGCCACGATGCTCCTCAGATTCTCTTCGTCTTAGGGGGTGTGGCCGGACTTACTGCGCGACCTGGGTGATCTCGAACGGGACCGGCTGCTGCGCAGCGTGCGGGTGGTTCTCGCCCGCGTAGACCTTCAGCTTCGAGAGCATCTGACGGCCCAGGGTGTTCTTGGGGAGCATGCCCTTGACGGCCTTCTCGACGGCCTTCTCGGGGTTCTTCTCCAGCAGCTCGTCGTAGCGGACGGAGCGCAGACCACCCGGGTAGCCGGAGTGGCGGTACGCCATCTTCTGGGTCCGCTTGTTGCCGGACAGGTGCACCTTGTCGGCGTTGATGATGATGACGAAGTCACCAGCGTCGACGTGCGGCGCGTAGATCGGCTTGTGCTTGCCCCGGAGAAGGGTCGCGGCGGTGGTGGCCAGACGGCCCAGGACGATGTCCTGCGCGTCGATGATGTGCCACTGGCGCGTCACATCGCCGGGCTTGGGGCTGTACGTACGCACGGTCGTAGCCTTCGCTTCTTCAGTGATGGAGTCCACCGGCTCGGCAGAGCACGGCGGACGGGGTCCTGACAAGGCCACCCGGACGACTACGACAGCCGTGACCGCACTGCGGTGACGCAAACCGCGCGCTGGTCGCTGGTCGTCGACCCGGTGGACCGGCGTAAGGGCCCCTCACGTGAGATAGAGCAAGCCAATACGCATAACGAACCAGAAGAATACGCGGGCTCCCCCGCCCGGGTCAAAACGCCGGGACACCCGCCCGGGGCCCGGCCCGCATCCCCGGGCCGGGACGCCTCCGGCCGAGGGGGCCGCGTGCGCCGGACCGCCGTGCGCCGGACCGCCGTACGCCAGGCCGCCGGCTACCGCGCCCGCTCCACCCGCCGCTCGTCCCACACCGGCTCCGCCGTCTCCCGCACCCGCCCGTCCGAGCCGAAGACCAGGTACCGGTCGAAGGCGCGGGCGAACCAGCGGTCGTGCGTGACGGCCAGCACCGTCCCGTCGTACGCCTCCAGACCCGCCTGGAGCGCCTCGGCCGACTCCAGGTCGAGGTTGTCCGTCGGCTCGTCCAGCAGCAGCGCGGTCGTGCCGGACAGTTCGAGCAGCAGGATCTGGAAGCGGGCCTGCTGGCCGCCGGAGAGCCGGTCGAAGGACGTCTCGCCCTGCCGGTCCAGCTCGTAGCGGCGCAGCGCCGACATCGCCGCGCCCTTGTCCTTCGCGTGCTCGGTCCACAGGATGTCGACCAGGGTGCGGCCGGTCAGCTCGGGGTGCGCGTGGGTCTGCGCGAAGTGGCCGGGCACCACCCGGGCGCCCAGCTTCCAGGCGCCGGTGTGCGCCACCTCCTCGCCGGCCAGCAGCCGCAGGAAGTGCGACTTGCCCGAGCCGTTGGAGCCCAGCACGGCGACCCGCTCCCCGTAGAACACCTCCAGCGAGAACGGCTTCATCAGCCCGGTCAGCTCCAGCTCCGCGCAGGTCACCGCCCGCACCCCGGTGCGCCCGCCGCGCAGCCGCATCCGGATGTCCTGCTCGCGCGGCGGCTCCGGCGGCGGACCGGCCTCCTCGAACTTCCGCAGCCTGGTCTGCGCCGCCGCGTACCGCGACGCCATCTCGTGGCTGACCGATGCGGCCTGCCGCAGGTCCAGCACCAGCCTCTTGAGCTGCGCGTGCTTCTCCTCCCAGCGCCGCTTCAGCTCCTCGAAGCGGGCGAACCGCTCGCGCCGCGCCTCGTGGAAGGTGCCGAAGCCCGCACCGTGCACCCACACGTCCGCCCCGGCCGGGCCCGGCTCCACCGCGACGATCTTCTGCGCGGCCTTCGCCAGCAGCTCCCGGTCGTGCGAGACGAACAGCACGGTCTTGCGGGTCTGCTCCAGCTTCTCCTCCAGCCAGCGCTTGCCGGGGACGTCCAGGTAGTTGTCCGGCTCGTCCAGCAGCAGCACCTCCTCGGGGCCGCGCAGCAGCGCCTCCAGCACCAGCCGCTTCTGCTCGCCGCCGGAGAGCGTGCGCACCTGCCGCCACTGCGCCTTGTCGTACGGCATGCCGAGCGCCGCCGTGGTGCAGATGTCCCAGAGCGTCTCCGCCTCGTAGCCGCGCGCCTCGGCCCAGTCGCTGAGCGCCTGCGCGTACCCCATCTGCGCGGCCTCGTCGTCGACCGTCATGATCAGGTGCTCGGCCGCGTCCACCGCGCGGGCCGCCTCCCGGATACGCGCCGGAGAGACGGACACCAGCAGGTCCCGCACGGTCTGCTCGTCGCGCACCGACCCGACGAACTGCGGCATCACCCCGAGCCCGCCGGAGACGGTCACCGTCCCGCCGTGCGGCTGGAGCTCTCCGCTGATCAGCCGCAGCAGCGTCGTCTTGCCCGCGCCGTTCGGCCCGACCAGCGCCACCACCGCGCCCTCGCCCACCCGGAACGACACGTCACCGAGCAGCGCCCGGCCGTCGGAGAGGTGGTACTCCAGGTGCGCGGCCTCCACATGTCCCATGCCGCGCATTGTCGCCGCCGCCCCCGCTCGGGCCCAAACGGATTAACCCGAGCCATCTAAGATGCCCGGCATGAGCTTTGGTGGGGGGCCCTCGTGGCCGGGTGAGCCGGGGCCGGGGTCGGAGAACCAGCCGCCCTACGGACAGCAGCAGGCACAGCAGCCGCACGGGCAGCAGCAGTACGGGCAGCAGTACGGCGCGCGGAGCGGCGATCAGCACGGCCACGGATACGGCCAGTCATACGGCCAGTCATACGGGCAGGAGTACGGCCAGGGGTACGGGCGGCAGCCCGGCGCGCCCTCCCCCGTCCCCTACCAGGAGCCGTACGGGCAGCCCTCCGACCTCTTCCCCTCCGCCGCCGAGACACCCGACTGGACCGCGCTCGCCGACGCCTCAGCGGCCCGCAAGCGCCGCCGCAGGCTGCTGGTGACCGGCGCCGCCGCACTGGCCACCGCCGTGGTCGGCACCGCCATCGCGGTCGCCGTGGTCAGCTCCGGGGAGGGCGGTGCCGCCACCGCCGCGCCCCGCGACAGCACCGCGCCCGAGCTGCCGGGCGGCGCGTCGGGCGAGCCGCAGCCGACGTTCTCCTCGGTGGCGCCCCCGCCGCCGCCGGACCCGATGGACTACATCTCCGACCCGGCCAAGGACACCGCGCCGCTGACCGCCGAGTCCCTCTTCCCCGGCAAGCAGCTCACCATCGGCGAGCACGCCTACACCCGGGGCGCGACCGCCGCCACCGCCGACTGCGCCGCCGCCGGGCAGGGCGGCCTGGCCGGGGTGCTGGCCCGGCACGGCTGCGACCGGATGGTCCGCGCCACCTTCGAGCGCGACGGCGTGGCCGTCACCGTCGGGATCGCCGTCTTCGACTCCCCGGAGGCCGCGCAGAAGGTGAAGAAGGAGGCGGTCGGCGGGGTCACCACGCTCGCCGGCGCCGGGGTCGACCCGTTCTGCCAGGCCCGCACCGTCTGCCTGCGCCGGGCCAACGCGGTGGGCCGCTACGCCTACTTCACCCAGGCCGGCTTCACCAGCGGCAAGCGGGTCACCACCGCCGACCGGAAGGTCTTCGCCGGCAGCGACGACCTGGGCACCTTCGCCTTCGACCGGATCCACGCCCGCGGGCGCGAGCAGGCCTCAGCAGCAGCCGGCGGCTGAACCCCCGGGCAGGGTGCGCTTGTTGCGGGCCTCCAGGCTGCGGGCGGCCAGCAGCTCGTCGGCCGGATAGCCGACCTCCTCCAGGGTCAGCCCGTGCGGCCGTACGACGTGCACCGCCGAATCCCGCACGCCGGCGGCCAGCACCTTGCCCGGCCACTCCACCGGGCGGTGCCCGTCGCCGACGAACAGCAGCGCGCCGACCAGCGAGCGGACCATGTTGTGGCAGAAGGCGTCCGCCTTCACCGTGGCCTCCAGCACCCCGGACGCGAGCCGCTCCCAGCGCAGCTCCTGGAGGGTGCGGATGGTGGTGGCGCCCTCCCGGCGCTTGCAGTACGCGGCGAAGTCGTGCTCGCCGGTCAGCCGCTCGGCGGCCGCGTTCATCGCGTCCGCGTCCAACGGCCAGTCGTGCCACAGCACATGGCCGCGCAGCAGCGGGTCGACCCCGCCCGGGTCGTCGGTGACGCGGTAGGCGTAGCGCCGCCAGACCGCGGAGAACCGGGCGTTGAAGCCCGCGGGGGCCTCCGCCACCCGCCGGATCCGCACGTCGTGCGCGAGGCGCCCGGCCAGCCGCCGCAGCAGCTTGTCCCGGTGCTCGGCCCACAACTCCTCGGGCAGGTCGACGTGGGCGACCTGGCCGCGGGCGTGCACACCGGCGTCGGTGCGGCCGGCGACGGTCAGCTCGTACGTGCGCTCCGAGCGGGTCACGGTGCGCAGCGCGTCCTCGATGTCCCCCTGCACGGTCCGCTGACCGCGGGCCTGCTTGGCCCAGCCGTGGAAGTCCCGCCCGTCGTAGCTCAGGTCCAGCCGCACCCGGACGAATCCGGGCTCCACCTCGTCACTCACCCACCCACTCCTCTCGTACGCGGACGGGCCCGCCCCCCGAAAGATCAGGGAGCGGGCCCGCTTACCGCAGGTCAGCCGGACGCTCAGGCGTCCTTGGCCTCGGCGTCCTTCGACTCCTCGGCCGGAGCGTCGGCGGCGGGGGCCTCGTCGGCCTTCTTCGCCTCGTCCTCCTTGACCGCGCGCTTGGTGGCGGCCTCGGCCTCGTCGACGGTCGCCTTCTTGGCGATCTCGCCCTCGACCAGCTCGATCACGGCCATCGGGGCGTTGTCGCCGCGACGGTTGCCGATCTTGGTGATCCGGGTGTAGCCACCCGGGCGCGCCTCGTAGCGCGGGGCGATCTCGGTGAAGAGGGTGTGGACGATGCCCTTGTCGGTGATCGTCTGCAGCACCAGGCGACGGTTGTGGATGTCGCCCTTCTTCGCCTTGGTGATCAGGCGCTCGGCGACCGGACGCAGGCGGCGGGCCTTGGCCTCGGTCGTGGTGATGCGGCCGTGCTCGAAGAGCGACTTCGCGAGGTTCGCGAGAAGCAGCTTCTCGTGCGCGGCGCTGCCGCCCAGACGGGCTCCCTTGGTGGGACGCGGCATGGTGTTTCTCCTCGTGTCTGCACCGGCCGTACCAGGTACCGGTGTCAGTTACCGACGGGCGACTTCCCGCCGGAAGCTTGGTGCGCGCGAGTGCCGGGGCGCGCGGCCCCGGCCCTCACGGTGCTGCTCAGTACTGCTCGGTCTCCACGAAACCGGCGTCCGCGTCGTCGTCGGCGCCGAAGGCGTCGGCGGCGGCGGTCGGGTCGAACCCGGGAGGCGAGTCCTTCAGGGCCAGGCCCATGCCGGCGAGCTTCGCCTTGACCTCGTCGATCGACTTGGCGCCGAAGTTGCGGATGTCGAGCAGGTCCGCCTCGGAGCGGGCGACGAGCTCGCCCACCGAGTGGATGCCCTCACGCTTGAGGCAGTTGTAGGAGCGGACGGTCAGCTCCAGCTCCTCGATCGGCAGCGCGAGGTCGGCGGCCAGGGCGGCGTCCGTGGGGGACGGGCCCATGTCGATGCCCTCGGCGTCGATGTTGAGCTCGCGGGCCAGGCCGAACAGCTCGACCAGGGTCTTACCGGCCGACGCCATGGCGTCGCGCGGGCGCATGGCCTGCTTGGTCTCGACGTCGACGATCAGCTTGTCGAAGTCGGTGCGCTGCTCGACTCGGGTCGCCTCGACCTTGTAGGTGACCTTGAGGACCGGCGAGTAGATGGAGTCGACCGGGATGCGGCCGATCTCCTGGCCGACCTGCTTGTTCTGCACGGCGGAGACGTAGCCGCGACCGCGCTCGACGGTCAGCTCCATCTCCAGCTTGCCCTTGCCGTTGAGGGTGGCGAGGACGAGGTCGGGGTTGTGCACCTCGACGCCGGCCGGCGGGGCGATGTCGGCGGCGGTGACCAGACCCGGGCCCTGCTTGCGCAGGTACATCACGACCGGCTCGTCGTGCTCGGAGGAGACGACGAGCTGCTTGATGTTGAGGATCAGGTCGGTGACGTCCTCCTTGACACCCGGCACGGTGGTGAACTCGTGCAGGACGCCGTCGATGCGGATGGACGTGACCGCCGCACCCGGGATCGAGGAGAGGAGCGTACGGCGGAGGCTGTTGCCGAGGGTGTAGCCGAAGCCCGGCTCCAGCGGCTCGATCACGAACCGGGAGCGGTACTCGTCGACGACCTCTTCGGTCAGTGAGGGACGCTGAGCGATCAGCATGGTGGGTTTTCCTTCAGTCGTGGACGCCCGCTATTTGACGTCCTCTGGAACTGCGTACTGCAAGGGTACGGGCGGCACGACCCGAAGGGGCCGTACCGCCCGGACCTCACAGGCAGGTCAAGCGCGCTGCGTCAGACGCGGCGGCGAGGATCACCCCCGCATACCCGGGGAACGCCGCCTGACGTGCGTCAGACGCGGCGGCGCTTGGGCGGCCGGCAGCCGTTGTGCGGGGTGGGGGTGACGTCCTGGATGGAGCCGACCTCCAGGCCGGTGGCCTGGAGCGAGCGGATCGCGGTCTCACGGCCGGAGCCGGGACCCTTGACGAAGACGTCGACCTTGCGCATGCCGTGCTCCTGCGCGCGGCGGGCGGCCGACTCGGCGGCCATCTGCGCGGCGAAGGGGGTGGACTTGCGCGAGCCCTTGAAGCCGACGTGGCCGGCGGAGGCCCAGGAGATCACGTTGCCCGAGGGGTCGGTGATCGAGACGATCGTGTTGTTGAACGTGCTCTTGATGTGCGCGTGGCCGTGAGCGACGTTCTTCTTTTCCTTGCGGCGCACCTTCTTGGCAGCGCCCTGACGTCCCTTGGGGGGCATCTCTTAACTCCTACGGGAGGTGGTCGGTCCTACAGCGAAGACCGCTGGTGAGCGTCCGCTGAGGACTACTTCTTGCCCGGCTTCTTCTTGCCGGCGATCGCGCGACGCGGGCCCTTGCGGGTACGGGCGTTGGTGCTGGTGCGCTGACCGTGGACGGGCAGGCCGCGGCGGTGGCGCAGACCCTGGTAGCAGCCGATCTCGACCTTGCGGCGGATGTCGGCCTGGATCTCGCGGCGGAGGTCGCCCTCGGTCTTGAGGTTGGCGTCCACGTACTCGCGGATCTTGACCAGGTCCTCTTCGGAGAGGTCACGAACGCGGGTGTTCGGGTTCACACCGGTCGAGGCGAGGGTTTCCTTCGCCAGGGTGCGGCCGATGCCGAAGACGTAGGTGAGTGCGACCTCCACGCGCTTTTCGCGCGGGATGTCGACACCGGAAACGCGTGCCATTCACTGGCTCCTGTGTACTCGGGGGTCTGCCGCAGCACCGGTCCCGACCGCCGACCCCGTCCGCACGGATGCGGAGGGAGTGGTACGTCCGGGTCCCCGGCCCCCACCGGAGGTGCCGCCAGCCCTCGACGGGCCAGGCGGGTGCTGCGTATGTACGGATTGTGCTGCTCGCGTCGCGCGAAGGTACTGCGAGGTGCAGGTTGGCGTGCGTCAGCCCTGGCGCTGCTTGTGGCGCAGGTTGTCGCAGATGACCATGACCCGGCCGTGGCGGCGGATCACCTTGCACTTGTCGCAGATCTTCTTGACGCTCGGCTTGACCTTCATGGGATGTGAGGTTCTCCGGGTCAGTGCAAGGGCCCCGTCGGGACGGGGACCCGGCAAGATCTACTTGTAGCGGTAGACGATCCGGCCACGCGTCAGGTCGTACGGGGAGAGCTCCACGACGACCCGGTCGTCCGGGAGGATACGGATGTAGTGCATACGCATCTTGCCGGAGATGTGCGCGAGGACCTTGTGACCGTTCTGGAGCTCCACCTTGAACATGGCGTTCGGCAGGGACTCGATCACGGTGCCCTCGATCTCGATGGCACCTTGCTTCTTGGCCACGCTTCGCCCTTCGAATCGGCTACCTTGATCGACTCCCGCTGCCCCGGTGCGGACACGCGGGTACACGAGAGCCGACGCATCAGTCTACGCCAGCCCTGTGGAAAACACGAATCGAGGATTCTGCCCCGCTACGGAGATCCTTACCCGTATCCCACGCCGGTAAGGCGCGTCAGGCCAGGGGGTCGGGGGCGGCCGTGACGCCCAACTGGGCGAGCTTGGCCCTGCCGCCGTCGGGCGCGGTGAGCACCAGCGGGCCGTCCTCGGTGAGCGCGACCGAGTGCTCCCAGTGCGAGGACCAGCTCCCGTCCGTGGTGATCACCGTCCACTGGTCCTCCAGCACCTCGGTGCGGGCGGTGCCCAGCGACACCATCGGCTCGATGGCCAGGCAGAAGCCCGGCACCAGCTTGGGGCCCTTCCCTCGCTTGCGGGAGACGTAGTTCAGCAGGTGCGGGTCCATGTGCATCTCGGTGCCGATGCCGTGGCCGCCGTAGTCCTCGATGATCCCGTACTTGCCGGTGGCCGGGCGGGGCTGGCGGCGGATGTAGGTCTCGATGGCCCGGGAGACGTCCACCAGCCGGTTGCCGTTCCTCATGGCGGCGATCCCGGCCCACATCGACTCCTCGGTGACCCGGGAGAGCTCGATCAGCTCGGGGGCGTGACCGGTGCCGACGAACGCGGTGTAGGCGGCGTCGCCGTGCCAGCCGTCCACGATGGCGCCGCAGTCGATCGAGATGACGTCGCCGTCCTTGAGGACGGTCTCGTCGTCCGGGATGCCGTGCACGACGACCTCGTTCACCGAGGTGCAGATGGTCGCGGGGAAGCCGCCGTAGCCCAGGAAGTTCGACGTGGCGCCGGCCTCGGCGATCACCTTGCGGGCGACCTGGTCCAGGTCCCTGGTGCTGGTCCCGGGCACCGCGGCCTCGCGGGTCGCCGCGTGGATGGCGGCGACGACCAGGCCCGCCTCGCGCATCTTCGCGATCTGCTCGGGAGTCTTGATCTGCACCATGACGGCTGGGGCCCTTCCAACGGGAGTACGGCGGGGGTGGCGGGGTTCACGCGGCGGCACGCGGCCGCGGTCCGCCCTCACCACGATACGGCGGCNNCGGCGGCACGACCTCGACTCGCGGTGCTGCGGTGCTACGCGGCCTGGTCGCCGCGCCCCTGCAACGCGCGCATCGCGCGCTCGGTGACCTCGTCGACCTTGGCCAGCGCGGAGATGGTGGCGACCAGCCCCTGCGCCTTGTAGTAGTCGATGATCGGCTCGGTCTCGGTGTGGTAGACCTCCAGCCGCTTGCGGACGGTCTCCTCGGAGTCGTCCTCGCGCTGGTACAGCTCGCCGCCGCAGACGTCGCAGACGCCCTCGGTCTCGGGCTGGTTGTAGACCACGTGGTAGACGTGCGCGCCGTTGCTGCGGCAGATCCGGCGGCCGGCGATCCGCTTGACGACCTCGTCCTCGGGGACCTCCAGGTCCAGGACGGCGTCCAGCTTGAGACTCTTCTGCTCCAGGATCGCGTCCAGCGCCTCGGCCTGGGCGACGTTGCGCGGGAAGCCGTCGAGGAGGAAACCGTTCTCCGCGTCGGCCTGCTCCATGCGGTCCTTCGCCATGCCGACGGTGACCTCGTCGGGGACGAGGTTGCCCGCGTCCATGTACGCCTTGGCCTGCTTGCCGAGCTCGGTGCCCTGGCTGATGTTCGCCCGGAACAGGTCGCCCGTGGAGATGTGCGGAATCGACAGGTTCTGAGCGAGGAACGCGGCCTGCGTTCCCTTGCCGGCGCCGGGCGGCCCGACGAGGACGATTCGCATCAGCGGAGGAACCCTTCGTAATTGCGCTGCTGGAGCTGGCTCTCGATCTGCTTCACGGTCTCCAGCCCCACACCCACGATGATCAGGATGCTCGTCCCGCCGAACGGGAAGTTGGGGCTCGATCCGCCGAAGCCGGCCAACGCCACTGTCGGCACGAGAGCGATCAGACCCAGGTACAGCGAGCCCGGCCAGGTGATCCGGTTGAGCACGTAGCTCAGGTACTCGGCAGTAGGTCGACCAGCCCGGATACCCGGGATGAAGCCACCATACTTCTTCATGTTGTCGGCCACTTCCTCGGGGTTGAAGGAGATGGCGACGTAGAAGAAGGCGAAGAACACGATCAGTACGAAGTAGACCGCCGTGTGGATCGGCTTGCCGTCCACGAGGTTCTGCTGGATCCAGGCCGACCAGCCGGAGGTGCTGCCGGAGAACTGGCCGATCAGGATCGGGATGTACAGCAGCGACGAGGCGAAGATGACGGGGATGACACCCGCCTGGTTCACCTTGAGCGGGATGTAGGTGGAGGTCCCGCCGTAGGAGCGGCGCCCGATCATGCGCTTCGCGTACTGGACCGGGATGCGGCGCTGGGCCTGCTCGACGAAGACGACGAGCCCGACCATCACGAAGCCGACCAGGATGATGAAGCCGAACTCGATCCAGCCGCCGGCGAGGGTGCCGCTCTTCTTGATGGCCCACAGGGCGCTGGGGAAGCTGGCGGCGATCGAGATGAACATCAGGATCGACATGCCGTTGCCGATGCCGCGGTCGGTGATCAGCTCACCGAGCCACATCACCACGGCGGTGCCGGCGGTCATCGTGATCACCATGGTGACGATGACGAAGATCGACTGGTCCGGCACGATCTGGCTGGCGACCTGGCAACCGGAGAACAGCGCACCGCTCTTGGCGGTGGCGACCAGGCCGGTGCCCTGGAGGATGGCGAGCGCGACCGTCAGGTAGCGCGTGTACTGCGTGATCTTCGCGGTGCCTGACTGACCCTCCTTCTTGAGGGCCTCCAGACGCGGGATCACCACGGTCAGGAGCTGGAGGATGATGCTCGCCGTGATGTACGGCATGATGCCGAGCGCGAAGATGGTGATCTGCAGCAGGGCGCCGCCACTGAACAGGTCCATCAGGCCGAGCAGGTTGTTGTCGCCCTGCCGGGCCTGGTTGACGCAGATCTGGACGTTCTCGTAGCTCACACCGGGCACGGGGATGTGCGCCCCGAACCGGTAGATCACGATGATGCCGAGCGTGAAGAGCAGCTTCTTACGCAGGTCGGGCGTCTTGACCGCCCGGGCGAACGCGGTGAGCACGGTGCCTCCTGCGACCCCCGCGCGAGAGCGTCAGAGGCGACGGGTTCGAATAATCAGCGGTTTACCTGGCTGGGCGGCACCGTGCCAGCACAGTGCCGCCCAATCCTCAACGTCGCCACCCTACCCGCCCCGGCGGCGCCCGGGAAACATCTGCCGGGGCCCGGAAACCCCGGGAAGTCGGGGGGAACGGCTGGTCGGAGTCCGAAAGCGTCCCCCCGCACGGGGGGACGTTCACCGACATGTGTGACCACGTCCACGAATCGCACAGTAGGCGGCGGGACTTCGGGCGCACACGCCGACGGCCCGGCCGGAGCCCCCTGAGGGGCGTCCGGCCGGGCCGTACGACGTGTCACCGCGGCCACGGGGGCCGCGCGGGCTCAGACGAGCTCGGTGACGCTGCCGCCCGCGGCGGCGATCTTCTCCTTGGCGGAGCCCGAGACGGCGTCCACCGTCACGGTCAGCGCCACGGAGACCTCGCCCTGGCCCAGGACCTTGACGAGGCTGTTCTTGCGCACCGCGCCCTTGGCGACCAGGTCGGCCACCGTGACCTCGCCACCCTCGGGGTAGAGCGAGGCGAGCTTGTCCAGGTTCACGACCTGGTACTCGGTGCGGAACGGGTTCTTGAAGCCCTTGAGCTTCGGGAGACGCATGTGGAGGGGCATCTGCCCGCCCTCGAAGCGCTCCGGAACCTGGTAGCGGGCCTTGGTGCCCTTGGTGCCACGACCGGCCGTCTTACCCTTCGACGCCTCACCGCGACCGACACGGGTCTTCGCGGTCTTGGCGCCGGGGGCGGGACGGAGGTTGTGGGCCTTCAGCGGGTTGTTCTCCGCCATGTCAGTCAACCTCCTCAACCGTCACGAGGTGGCGGACGGTGTGCACCATGCCGCGGAACTCGGGGCGGTCCTCCTTGACGACCACGTCGCCGAGGCGCTTGAGGCCCAGGCTCCGCAGGGTGTCGCGGTGGTTCTGCTTGCTGCCGATGTACGACTTGGTCTGCTTGATCCGGAGCTGCGCCATCACGCACCAGCCCCGGCACGCGCACGCAGCAGGGCCGCGGGGGCCACGTCCTCCAGGGGCAGACCGCGGCGGGCCGCGATCTCCTCGGGACGCTGGAGGCCCTTGAGGGCCGCCACGGTCGCGTGCACGATGTTGATCGCGTTGTCCGAGCCGAGCGACTTCGACAGGATGTCGTGCACGCCGGCGCACTCCAGGACGGCGCGCACCGGGCCACCGGCGATCACACCGGTACCGGGGGAAGCCGGCTTGAGCAGGACGACGCCCGCGGCCTTCTCGCCCTGGATGGGGTGCGGGATGGTGCCCTGGATACGGGGGACCTTGAAGAAGTGCTTCTTGGCCTCCTCAACACCCTTGGCGATGGCGGCCGGCACCTCCTTGGCCTTGCCGTAACCGACACCCACGGTGCCGTCACCGTCGCCCACCACGACCAGCGCGGTGAAGCTGAAGCGACGACCACCCTTCACAACCTTGGCAACGCGGTTGATCGCGACGACGCGCTCGACGTACGCGGTCTTCTCGGCGGCAGCAGCGCCGCCGTCACGGCCCTTCCGGTCCCGCCGCTCGCCGCCACCGGCACCGCTTCCGCGGCGCTGGGGTCCAGCCATTGGATTTACCTCTCTCTTTTCCGCTAGCTACGGGCCGACTAGAACTTGAGGCCGGCTTCGCGGGCGGCGTCCGCCAGGGCGGCGATGCGCCCGGCGTACTGGTTGCCGCCACGGTCGAACACGACAGCCTCGACGCCGGCGGCCTTGGCACGCTCGGCCACGAGCTGGCCGACCTGCTTCGCCTTCGCCGACTTGTCGCCCTCGCCGCCGCGGATGGAAGCGTCCAGGGTGGACGCCGACGCCACGGTGTGACCCTTGAGGTCGTCGATCACCTGAGCGGTGATGCCCCGGTTGGACCGGCTGACGACGAGGCGCGGACGCTCCGCCGTACCGGCGATCTTCTTGCGGATACGGATGTGGCGACGCTTGAGAGCCGCACCCTTGTACGCCTTGCCCTTGGCGATCTTGACGCCGTATGCCATGGCTACTTACCAGCCTTTCCGACCTTGCGGCGGATGACCTCGCCGGCGTACTTGACGCCCTTGGCCTTGTACGGGTCGGGCTTGCGCAGCTTGCGGATGTTCGCGGCGACCTCGCCGACCTTCTGCTTGTCGATGCCCTCGACCGAGAACTTGGTCGGCGACTCGACCTTGAAGGAGATGCCCTCGGGCGCCTCCACCAGGATCGGGTGGCTGTAGCCGAGCTGGAACTCCAGGTTGGAGCCCTTCGCGGCGACGCGGTAACCGACACCGCTGATCTCAAGAGCCTTCGTGTACCCCGTGGTCACACCGGTGATCATGTTGGCCACCAGCGTGCGGGACAGGCCGTGCAGGGCCTTGTTCTGACGCTCGTCGTTGGGGCGGTTGACGTTCAGCACGCCGTCCTCGCCCTTGACGACCTCGATCGGAGCGGCGACGGTGTGGCTCAGGGATCCCTTGGGGCCCTTCACCTGGACCGTGCGGCCATCGATGGTGACGTCCACACCGGCGGGAACCGTGATGGGGAGCTTGCCGATTCGCGACATTGGCTTTTCCTCCGTTCCCGACTACCAGACGTAGGCGAGGACTTCCCCACCCACGCCCTTCTTCTGCGCCTGCTGGCCGGTCAGGAGACCGTGGGACGTGGAGATGATCGCCACGCCCAGGCCGCCGAGGACCTTCGGCAGGTTGGTGGACTTCGCGTAGACCCGCAGGCCCGGCTTCGAGATCCGCTTGATGCCCGCGATGGAGCGCTCACGGTTCGGACCGAACTTGAGCTCGAGGACGAGGTTCTTGCCGACCTCGGCGTCCTCGACCTTCCAGCCCGTGATGAAGCCCTCCTGCTGGAGGATCTCCGCGATGTGAGACTTGATCTTGCTGTGCGGCATGGTCACGGAGTCGTGGTACGCCGAGTTCGCGTTCCGCAGACGCGTGAGCATGTCTGCGATCGGATCAGTCATGGTCATGAAGTGGCCTTCGGCCTCTCTCGCCGGGGTTTCCTATCTGCGCCATCCCTCTCCCCGCTCAGAGGCGGGACGGGTGCGGCACGGGGACCTACGGCGTAGTAAGCGTTGTTAGCGGGTTCGACCCGCGGGCGTACGGGCGGCAGACGCCCAACCCCACTAGCTTACGACACGTGGGGCGGGGCATCTGCCGACCAGATGCTTACCGAGAGACTCCGGTCTTCCCCGAGAAGGGGATTACCAGGAGCTCTTGGTCACGCCCGGCAGCTCGCCGCGGTGAGCCATCTCACGAAGGCACACGCGGCACAGGCCGAACTTGCGGTACACGGAGTGGGGGCGGCCGCAGCGCTGGCAGCGGGTGTAGCCACGCACACCGAACTTGGGCTTGCGAGCAGCCTTCGCGATAAGGGCCTTCTTCGCCATCTCGCTTACGCCTCCTTGAACGGGAAGCCGAGGTGACGGAGGAGGGCCCGGCCCTCGTCGTCGTTGGTCGCCGTGGTCACCACGGTGATGTCCATACCCCGGACGCGGTCGATCTTGTCCTGGTCGATCTCGTGGAACATGACCTGCTCCGTGAGACCGAAGGTGTAGTTGCCACGGCCGTCGAACTGCTTGGGGGACAGGCCGCGGAAGTCGCGGATGCGCGGGAGCGCGAGCGACAGGGTGCGGTCCAGGAACTCCCACATGCGGTCGCCACGGAGCGTGACGTGGGCGCCGATCGGCTGGCCCTCGCGCAGCTTGAACTGCGCGATGGACTTGCGGGCCTTGGTGACGGCCGGCTTCTGGCCGGTGATCGTGGTGAGGTCGCGGATGGCGCCCTCGATCAGCTTGGAGTCGCGGGCGGCGTCGCCCACACCCATGTTGACCACGACCTTGACGAGGCCGGGAACCTGCATGACGTTCTCGTACTTGAACTCGTCACGCAGCTTGCCCGCGATCTCCTCGCGGTACTTCGTCTTGAGACGCGGAGTGGTGGTGGTAGCCATCAGATGTCCTCACCCGTCCGCTTGGCAACGCGGATCTTGTTGCCCTCGTCGTCGAAGCGGTAGCCGACCCGGGTCACGACCTTGTTGCCGTCCTTCTCGACGACGAGCTGGACGTTGCTCACGTGGATCGGGGCCTCGGTGGTGACGATGCCGCCGGCCTGGGAGGCGCGGCCCGGCTGGTTGGCCTTGGTGTGCTTCTTGACCCGGTTGACACCCTCGACCAGGACGCGGTCCTCGCGGGGGAAGGCCGCGATGACCTTGCCCTGCTTGCCCTTGTCCTTACCGGTGATGACCTGGACCAGGTCGCCCTTCTTGATCTTCATGCTTACAGCACCTCCGGCGCGAGCGAGATGATCTTCATGAACTTCTTCTCGCGCAGCTCACGGCCCACCGGGCCGAAGATACGGGTGCCGCGAGGGTCGCCGTCGTTCTTCAGAATGACGGCGGCGTTCTCGTCGAAGCGGATGTACGAGCCGTCCTGGCGGCGGCGCTCCTTGACGGTGCGAACGATGACCGCCTTGACGACGTCACCCTTCTTCACGTTGCCACCGGGGATCGCGTCCTTGACGGTGGCGACGATGACGTCACCGATGCCCGCGTAGCGGCGACCGGAGCCACCGAGAACACGGATGCAAAGGATCTCCTTGGCACCAGTGTTGTCGGCGACCCGCAGTCGCGACTCCTGCTGGATCACGTCTATCTCCTGATCGTCTGCCGGTTCCCGGGGGCCGTCCTGGGACGGCCCCCGAGCCTGGCGGAACTGTGCCGGGACGTGTGCGCCCCGGCGGGGGTGATGCGGGGCCCTCCCCCTTCGGGGAGGGCGCCCGCAAAATTACTTGGCCTTCTCGAGGATCTCGACGACGCGCCACCGCTTGGTGGCGGACAGCGGCCGGGTCTCCATGAGGAGGACGCGGTCGCCGACGCCGGCGGCGTTCTGCTCGTCGTGCGCCTTGAGCTTGTTGGTACGGCGGATGACCTTGCCGTACAGCGCGTGCTTGACGCGGTCCTCGACGGCGACGACGACGGTCTTGTCCATCTTGTCGCTGACGACCAGACCCTCGCGGGTCTTGCGGAATCCGCGGGCCTCGGTCTTCTCGGGGTTCTCAGTCACGTTGCTCTCGCTCATCAGGCGCTCTCCACCGTCTCGATGCCGAGCTCGCGCTCACGCATCAGGGTGTAGATCCGGGCGATGTCCTTACGGACGGACTTGAGCCGACCGTGGTTCTCGAGCTGGCCCGTCGCCGCCTGGAAGCGGAGGTTGAACAGCTCTTCCTTGGCCTCGCGGAGCTTGTTGACGAGCTCCTCGTTGCCCAGCTCGCGCAGCTCCGACGCCTTGGTACCGGTCGACATCACAGCTCACCTGCCTCGCGCTTGACGATCTTGCACTTCATCGGCAGCTTGTGAGCCGCACGGGTCAGGGCCTCGCGCGCGATCTTCTCGTTCGGGTAGGACAGCTCGAACATGACGCGTCCGGGCTTGACGTTCGCGATCCACCACTCCGGGGAACCCTTACCGGAACCCATGCGGGTCTCGGCCGGCTTCTTGGTGAGCGGACGGTCCGGGTAGATGTTGATCCAGACCTTGCCGCCACGCTTGATGTGGCGGGTCATCGCGATACGCGCCGCCTCGATCTGGCGGTTGGTCACGTACGCCGGAGTGAGGGCCTGGATGCCGTACTCGCCGAACGCAACCTGCGTACCACCCTTGGACATGCCGTCGCGCTTGGGGTGGTGCTGCTTGCGGTGCTTGACCCTACGGGGGATCAGCATGACGGTCAGGCCTCCGTTCCGGTGCTTTCAGCAGCCGGAGCGGCGGTGGCCTCGGCCTTGGGGGCCTCGGCACCGGTGCTCTGCTGCTGCGGCTTGCGGCCGCGGCCGCCACGCTCGCCACCGCGGCCACCACGGGCCGGGCGGTCGGCGCCGCCACGGGCCGGGCGGTTGCCGGCGCGGGCGGCGGCGTTCTCGGCGCGGACCTCGGCGATGTTCTTGACGTCGCCCTTGTAGATCCACACCTTGACGCCGATGCGACCGAAGGTGGTCTTGGCCTCGAAGAAGCCGTACTCGACGTTCGCGCGCAGGGTGTGCAGCGGCACACGGCCCTCGCGGTAGAACTCCGAGCGGGACATCTCGGCGCCGCCGAGACGGCCACCGCACTGGATCTTGATGCCCTTGGCGCCCGCCTTCATCGCCGACTGCATGCTCTTGCGCATGGCGCGGCGGAAGGAGACGCGGGAGGAGAGCTGCTCGGCGACGGCCTGGGCCACCAGCTGAGCGTCCACCTCGGGGTTCTTGACCTCGAGGATGTTGAGCTGGACCTGCTTGCCGGTCAGCTTCTCCAGGTCGCCGCGGATGCGGTCGGCCTCGGCGCCGCGGCGGCCGATCACGATGCCCGGGCGGGCGGTGTGGATGTCGACGCGGACGCGGTCGCGGGTGCGCTCGATCTCGACCTTGGAGATGCCGGCGCGCTCCATGCCGGACGTCATCATCCGGCGGATGGCGACGTCTTCCTTGACGTAGTCCTTGTACAGCTTGTCGGCGTACCAACGCGACTTGAAGTCGGTGGTGATGCCGAGCCGGAACCCATGCGGGTTAACCTTCTGGCCCATTACCGGGTTCCTTCCTTGCTGCTGACGACCACGGTGATGTGGCTGGTCCGCTTACGGATCCGGTAGGCGCGGCCCTGGGCACGCGGACGGAACCGCTTCAGGGTCGGGCCCTCGTCCACGTACGCCTCGCTGATGACCAGCGAGGAGGCGTCCGTGTGGTCGTAGTTGTGCGCGGCGTTGGCGATGGCGCTGTCCAGCACCTTGCCGACGGGCACGCTGGCGGCCTGCGGGGCGAAACGCAGGACCGCCTGAGCCTCCGTGGCGTCCATGCCACGGATGAGGTCCACCACGCGGCGGGCCTTCATGGGCGTGACGCGGATGTACCGCGCCTGGGCCCTGGCTTCCATGGTTGTCCCTTCAGTGTCTGACACGTTCGTCATGGTCTGTCACCCCGCAATTAGCGGCGCTTCGACTTCCGGTCGTCCTTGACGTGACCCCGGAAGGTGCGCGTCGGCGAGAACTCGCCGAGCTTGTGGCCGACCATCGACTCGGTGACGAACACCGGGATGTGGGTCTTGCCGTTGTGCACCGCGATCGTGTGGCCGAGCATGGCCGGGATGATCATCGAGCGACGGGACCAGGTCTTGATGACGTTCTTGGTGCCGGCTTCGTTCTGTACGTCCACCTTCTTGATGAGGTGGTCGTCGACGAAGGGCCCCTTCTTGAGACTGCGCGGCATCTAAACCCGCTCCTAGCGCTTCTTGTTCGTCTTGCGGCGGCGGACGATGTACTTGTTCGAAGCCTTCTTCGGCGAACGAGTACGACCCTCCTTCTGACCCCACGGGCTGACCGGGTGGCGACCACCGGAGGTCTTGCCCTCACCACCACCGTGCGGGTGGTCGACCGGGTTCATCGCCACACCGCGGACGGTCGGGCGAACGCCCAGCCAGCGCTTGCGGCCGGCCTTGCCCCAGTTGATGTTCGACTGCTCGGCGTTGCCGACCTCACCGATGGTGGCGCGGCAGCGCGCGTCCACCATGCGGATCTCGCCGGACGGCATACGGAGGGTCGCCATGGCGCCCTCACGCGCGAGGAGCTGCACCGAGGCGCCGGCGGAGCGGGCGAACTTGGCGCCGCCACCGGGGCGGAGCTCGATCGCGTGCACCGTGGTGCCGACGGGGATGTTGCGCAGCGCCAGGTTGTTGCCGGGCTTGATGTCGGCGCCGGGGCCGTTCTCGACCCGGTCGCCCTGGCTCAGGCCACGGGGGGCGAGGATGTAGCGCTTCTCGCCGTCCACGTAGTGCAGGAGCGCGATGCGCGCGGTGCGGTTCGGGTCGTACTCGATGTGCGCGACCTTCGCCGGCACGCCGTCCTTGTCATGGCGACGGAAGTCGATGACACGGTAGGCGCGCTTGTGGCCACCGCCCTGGTGGCGGACGGTCACACGACCGGTGTTGTTACGGCCGCCCTTGCTGTGCAGGGGGCGGACCAGCGACTTCTCCGGCGTGGACCGCGTGATCTCGACAAAGTCGGCGACGCTGGAGCCACGACGGCCCGGAGTCGTCGGCTTGTACTTGCGGATACCCATTTCTCAGTCCTCGTCCGATATTCGGACCAGGGCGCTCCGTTAGGAGGCCTGGCCGAAGATGTCGATACGGCTGCCCTCAGCAAGGGTGACGATGGCGCGCTTGGTGTTGGCGCGCTTACCGAAACCGGTGCGGGTGCGCTTGCGCTTGCCCTGGCGGTTGATCGTGTTCACGCCGGTGACCTTGACCGAGAAGATGGCCTCGACGGCCTGCTTGATCTGGGTCTTGTTGGCGCGGGGGTCCACGACGAACGTGTACTTGTTCTCGTCCAGCAGGGCGTAGCTCTTCTCGGAGACGACCGGCTTGACCAGGATGTCGCGCGGGTCCGAGAAGGTCTTGCTGGTGACGACGGCCTCGCTCATCAGGCGTCGCTCCCTTCGGTCTCAGCGGTCTGGGGGCCAGACACGAAGGACTCGAGGGCGGCCTTGGTGAAGACCACGTCGTCGGAGACGATCACGTCGTACGTGTTGAGCTGGCCCGGCTCCAGGATGTGCACCTGGGGCAGGTTGCGGGCGGACAGCCACGCGGCCTCGTCGGAGCGCTCGACGACCAGGAGCAGGTTCTTGCGCTCCGAGATCTTGCCGAGCAGCGTCTTGGCGGCCTTGGTGGAGACGTCCCCGTCGACCACGCCGGTGACGACGTGGATACGGGAGTGGCGCGCCCGGTCGGAGAGGGCGCCACGCAGGGCGGCGGCCTTCATCTTCTTGGGGGTGCGCTGCGAGTAGTCACGCGGCACGGGGCCGTGGACGACGCCACCGCCGGCGAACTGCGGGGCGCGGGTCGAGCCCTGACGGGCGCGGCCGGTGCCCTTCTGGCGGTACGGCTTCTTGCCACCGCCGCGGACTTCGCCACGGGTCTTGGTCTTGTGCGTGCCCTGGCGGGCAGCGGCGAGCTGAGCGACGACGACCTGGTGGATCAGCGGAACGCTGGTCTTGGCGTCGAAGATCTCCGCGGGGAGATCGACGGTCCCGGCCTTGTCGCCCGCCGGCGAAAGGATGTCAATGGTGCTCATCGGTTACCTCAGGCCCCCTTGGCCGCGGTACGGACCAGGACGAGGCCGCCGTTCGGACCAGGAACCGCGCCCTTGATGAGCAGCAGACCCTTCTCCGCGTCAACGGCGTGGACGGTCAGGTTCTGGGTGGTGACCCGCTCGTTGCCCATGCGGCCCGCCATGCGGAGGCCCTTGAACACGCGGCCCGGGGTGGCGCAGCCACCGATGGAACCGGGCGAGCGGTGCTTGCGCTGGGTGCCGTGTCCGGCGCCCAGGCCACGGAAGTTGTGGCGCTTCATGACACCGGCGAAGCCCTTGCCCTTGCTCTTGCCGGTGACGTCGACCTTCACGCCCGCCTCGAAGACCTCGGCGGTGACTTCCTGGCCGAGGGTGTACTCGGAGGCGTCGGCGGTGCGGATCTCCACCAGGTGGCGGCGCGGGGTGACGTCGGCCTTGGCGAAGTGGCCCTTGAGGGGCTTGTTCACCTTGCGCGGGTCGATCTCGCCGAAGCCGATCTGGACCGACTCGTAGCCGTCGGTGTCGTTGGTGCGGACCTGGGTGACGATGCAGGGCCCGGCCTTGACGACGGTCACCGGGACGACCCGGTTGTTCTCGTCCCAGACCTGGGTCATGCCGAGCTTCTCGCCCAGGACGCCCTTAATGTTCTTTGCCATCTCGCGCGTCACCTCAGAGCTTGATCTCGATGTCGACGCCGGCCGGCAGGTCGAGACGCATGAGCGAGTCGACCGTCTTCGGCGTGGGGTCGAGGATGTCGATGAGGCGCTTGTGCGTGCGCATCTCGAAGTGCTCGCGCGAGTCCTTGTACTTGTGCGGCGACTTGATGACGCAGTACACGTTCTTCTCAGTGGGCAGCGGCACCGGGCCCGCGACCGACGCACCGGTACGGGTCACCGTCTCGACGATCTTCTTCGCCGAGGAGTCGATGACCTCGTGGTCGTAGGCCTTGAGCCGGATGCGGATCTTCTGTCCCGCCATGGCTACTCAGTAGTCCTGTCTCTCGTAACGCTCTGGAACCTGGTGGGCCGCGGCCTGCTCGGCCGCTCGCCGGTCCTCCGACCCACGCGGTCGGGCGTGTCGCACTCCCTCTACGTAGAAGTCCCGAAGGATTTCCCAACCAAGGGGGTGCGGTCCCGTGGACCGCGAGGCCGGGGGTGGAACACCCACCGGGTGCCTGGCCGGCGCCCCGCATACGCTTCCCGGAAGATTCCCGTACGTCCGCCCCTGATGAGAGGCGACGAGTACTGTGGGACTCGCTTCCGGTCCCCCCGGCGGGAGGCGCGCAGCATCGGCACTCAACCGAGCAACCCGGACAGTCTGCCATACGGGACGGCGCCTAGGCCAATCGAGCCGAAGAGATTACCCCGCGGGGGTTGGCTGTCAAACCACGCCGCGCCCCGCCGCTCCTCCGGGGGATTGCCTTCCGCCTTCCATGTTTACGCCACCCGTGTCAGGTCATGCGAAGAGCAGACGAAGCACAGCCAACGTGGAGGAGGGCGACAAAATGGCCGCCGACGAGAAGGCGAAGGCGAAGACCGAGCAGGTCACCGGCAAGGTCAAGGAAGCCGCCGGCCGCGCCACGGGCAACGAGCGCCTGGAGGCCAAGGGTCACACCGACCAGGCCAAGGGCCACGCCCGCCAGGCCAAGGAAGACGTCAAGGACGAGCTCAAGGGCAAGAACGACCCGGCGTGACGCCTGGCGTGTGAGCGCGGACATACCGGAGGGGGCCCGTACGTCCGTCCCTGGCGGGGCGCACTCGATCGGGACGTGCGCGCCCCTTCCCCGGTTCGCGCGGGACGCGGCCGGACCGGGTACGGAGGCGGGGCGCACCGATCTCGTGCGGAGTCGGCTCGGGAGAGGCTCGTGGCCCCTGGTGGCAGACGATGTACGCACCGGGACCGACGCTGACCGCCGGGCCGCCTTCGGTGCCGTCCGACGCGGCATGCTCGGCTCCTGCGTCCCCGACGTCGGGCGGCTCACCGCCGGCGGCTGCGGCTTCACGGCAGCGGCACGCTCGGCCGGCTGCCCCCGATGGGGGTGTGGACCGGCCCGGTGGTCACCCGGGTGGCGCGCCGCCCGTTTCCGGGCGGCGTCGTCGGGATACTCGCAGCGCCATGGCAGCTACCCACCACCCCGGGGACGGGGACGAGGAAAAGATGCGGGGCGCGGGCGGGGCGCCGGGCGAGGGCGCGGAGCGGGTCGGGCCTGACCCGGCCGTGGAGGCGCGGGCGCCGGACAAACCGACCGAGATGCCCAAGCGCTCCTGGGGCGCGCTGCTGAAGCGGACGGTCAAGGAGTTCCAGGACGACGAGCTGACCGACCGGGCCGCCGCGCTCACCTACTACGCGGTGCTGTCTCTGTTCCCGGCCCTGCTGGTGCTGGTGTCGATCCTCGGCCTCGCGGGGAAGTCGGCGACCCAGAGCGTGCTGGACAACCTCCAGAAGCTGGCCCCGGGGCCGGCCCGCGACATCATCACGCAGGCGGTGCAGCAGCTCCAGGGCAGCGGCGGCGTCGGCGGGATCATGGCCGTGGTCGGCCTGGTGCTCGCGATCTGGTCGGCGTCCGGCTACATCGCGGCCTTCATCCGCGCCTCGAACGCGGTCTACGACATGCCCGAGGGCCGCCCGGCGACCAAGGTGCTGCCGCTGCGGCTGGGCCTGACCGTGGTGCTGATGGTGCTGGCCGTCGCCAGCGCGCTGATCGTGGTGTTCACCGGCGGCCTGGCCCGCCGCGCGGGCGACGCGCTCGGGCTCGGGGACACCGCCGTCACGGTGTGGTCGATCGCCAAGTGGCCGGTCCTGGTCATCCTGGTCACCGTCATGATCGCGATCCTGTACTGGGCGGCGCCCAACGCCCGGGGCCGCGGCTTCGCCTGGGTGACCCCGGGAAGCGTGCTCGCCCTGCTGCTGTGGATGCTGGCGTCCGGCGGCTTCGCGGTCTACGTGGCCAACTTCGCCTCGTACAACAAGACCTACGGGACCCTGGCCGGTGTGATCGTCTTCCTGGTGTGGCTCTGGATCACCAATGTGGTGATCCTGCTCGGCCTGGAGTTCGACGCCGAACTCGCCCGCCAGCGCGCCATCGAGGGCGGCCATCCGGCCACCGCCGAGCCCTACGTCGAGCCGCGGGACACCGCCAAGTGGACCGAGGAGGACCGCCGGCACATGGACTGACCCGGCGGGCCGGAGAGCAGGAGGGGCCGCGTCCCGGCGGGACGCGGCCCCTCCCCTTGTCTGTGCCGGTCAGCCGCTCACGGAGACCTTCGCCGGGTCGACGACCTCGCCGGCCGGCGGCTGCTCGACCCGCACCTTCGCGTTGTAGTCGGTGAAGGTCGCCTCGCCGGGCTGCTTGCCGCCCTGGGTGACCGTCTTGAGGATGAACGGCTCGCCCTCGGTGGCGACGTAGAGGGTCAGCTTCTCCCCGTCACCCTGCTCCTTGGTGAGGGTGAGCGCCTCCTTGCCCTCCACCTCGGTGGTCTCCCCGCGCTTGAGGCCCTTGCGCTCGGACTTGTCGTCGTCCATGGCGGCGAGCATGGACTGCTTGTCGCACATGCCCTGGGTGGAGCTGTCGCCCGGCTTGCTCTTGACCCACTTGCCCTGGAGCTGGGCGATCGCCTTGTCGGTACCGGGCTGCCCCTGGAGGGCGGCCTGCCAGAACGGCTCGTTGCCCTTGACGTACGCGGACTGCCCGGCCTGCCGTACGTCGGCCTTGGCGTCCTTCATGGACATGGTCCCCTGGCAGTTGTCCTGCTCGTCGACCTGGAAGTCGACCGTCATCGCCTGCGGTGCGCCCTGCGGCTTCGAAGTCCCGGCGATGCGGACGGACTCGGCGTCCCGGGTCGCCTTCACCGCCTTGGCCGCGATGTCGTCGGCGCTCTGCCCGGCGAACGGCTCGTCGGAGCCCTGCTCGCCGCAGCCGGCCAGCCCGGTGGCGGCCAGACAGACCAGGGCGGCGGTGAGAACGGCGTTCCTCTTCAGCGACTTCCGCGACGTCTCGGCCATGGACGGACCCTCCCCGAGGGAATGAACGAATGATTTCCGACCGCCCTGGCCTTACCTGGCGGAACGGCGAACATTCGGCCATTGATCCATTCCTTTCCGGCCTTGCTTTTCCGGTCTCCGGAAAGAGAAAACGGGGCAGGCGGAAATCCGCCTGCCCCGCATGCCGGAATACCCCGTCCCGGCCCCGGGCGCATCGCGTCAGAGCCGTCGGCGACCCCGGTCACGGAACATGGACGCCCGCGCGACCAGGGCCATGAAGAGCAGCGCCGAGGCGACGGCGACGTACGTCCAGGACCCGGCCACTCCCACCGCCGCGCCGACGGCGGCGAGCAGCGCCCAGGCGCCGAGGATCACGAAGAGGCTCGTCCAGGCGATGTCCGAGACCCGCGAGCGCAGTTGCCCTCGCTGCACCGTCCCGGGCGCCAGGGGTTCCATCGACCGGTCACCATGCATGGGGACCACCCTCCTGTCAGGACCGCGAACACCGACCAGGGCGGGTGATCCGGCCAACGGCCGCCCGCAGCCCGCCCCTTGGGTCTTCGTATATCCCGGTCCCGGGTTATGACACGGGCCGTCCGGCACGAGGCCGCGACCCGGGCGCGGTGCGGTCAGGGTGCCGGGGCGCGACCAGCGCGTCGGGGAGGGCGGGGGCCGCGGACGCCGCCCGCAGGCCCTCGTACCAGGCGGTGCACGCCTCGTACGAGGGCAGCAGCCCGGCCGCCTCGGCCTCCGCCAGGCCCGGCGCGGCGGCGTCCTTGTCCGAGAGCAGCAGCGGGACGTCCGCCGGCCAGTCGATGCCCAGGTCCGGGTCGAGCGGGTGGACGCCGTGCTCGCGGGCCGGGGCGTAGCCGCGGGAGCAGAGGTAGACCACGGTGGCGTCGTCGGTGAGGGCCAGGAAGCCGTGGCCCAGGCCCTCGGCGAGGTGGACGGCGCGGTGGTCGCGGTCGTCCAGGCGGACGGTCTCCCAGGCGCGGTAGGTGGGCGAGCCGGTGCGCAGGTCCACGACGACGTCGAGGACGGCGCCGCGGACGCAGGTCACGTACTTGGCCTGGCCGGGCGGCACGTCGGCGAAGTGGATGCCGCGCAGGGTGCCGCGCGCGGAGACCGAGCAGTTGGCCTGGGCGAGGTCGAGCCGGTAGCCGGCCGCCTCGGCCAGCTCCGGGGCCCGGAACCACTCGTGGAAGCTGCCGCGCCGGTCGGTGAGGACCTTCGGCTCCATGATCCACGCGCCCTCGATGCCCAGTTCCCGCATTCGTACCGCCGTCCTTCCCGGTTCGTCTCAGGTGGTCGGCAGGCTCAACCGGCGGGCGGGCGGGGCGTCACCCGGCGGGGGGCCGTTCGGGTGCCCGGCCCCCCTGCTCACGCGGTGAGCGCGGCGATGGCCGAGCGGGCGAGGTCGTCGAGGTAGCCGTCCGGCACGGGGGTGCGGACCACGGCCAGCCGCCAGTACAGCGGGCCGAGCACCAGGTCGAGCGCCCGGTCCGGGTCGGCGCCCTCGGGCAGTTCGCCGCGCTCGGCGGCGGCCCGCACGATCCGGGCGGCCACGCCTTGGCGGCCGTCCAGCAGCGCGCCGCGGACGGCGTCGGCGATCTCGGGGTGGCGGGCGGCCTCGACCAGCAGGTCCGGGACGACCTGGGAGGCGACCGGGTGGGACAGCGCGGCGGCGGCGACCTCCAGCAGCGCCCGGACGTCCCCGTGCAGCGAGCCGGTGTCCGGCGCGGGGGCGCCCTCGGCGGCGACGGCGGTGATCAGGTCGAGGACGAGGGCGAGTTTGGACTTCCAGCGCCGGTAGACGGCCGTCTTGCCGACGCCGGCGCGCCGGGCGATGCCCTCGATGGACATGCGCGCGAAGCCGACGGCGGCCAGTTCCTCGAAGACGGCCGCGCGGATCGCCTCGGTGACGTCCTCCCGCAGCACGGCGGCGCCGGCGGGGGTCCGGCGGGTGGACGCGGGGTCGCCGGGGGCGGACGGGGCC
>NZ_PVLV01000110.1 GCF_002982015.1 Streptomyces solincola | reverse complement strand
GCGCCGATGGTACTGCAGGGGGGACCCTGTGGGAGAGTAGGACGCCGCCGAACAAATTGTGTGGGTGAGCCCCGTGCCAGGAATCTGGTACGGGGCTTACTTGCGTTTACGGGTATGTGCGCGTCGATGATGAGCGGGCTGGCGGTGCAGGTGGGGCCGGGGCCGCCTGCAACCCATCCGCACCGCGCCGAAGCTATAGCCGTCCGGCGGCCTTGAGCGCGAGGTAGGCGTCCGCCACGGCCGGGGCAATGTCGTCCGGAGTGGCGTCGACGACGGTGGCGCCATGGCTGCGGAGCTTTTCGGCGATCCGGCGACGTTCTACCGTGGCCCTGGTGCCGGCGGCCGCCTCGTAGACCGCGTCGATGGTGCCGCGCGCGCTGGTCATGGCCTGGACGCTCGGGTCCGCGACGGAGGCCACCAGGACGTTGTGCCGCTTGGTGAGCTGGGGGAGGACGGGCAGCAGGCCCTCCTCGACCGGGGCGGCGTCCAGGCTGGTGAGCAGGACGATCAGAGAGCGTCGGGGCGCGTGGGCCAGAGCGGCGGCGCTGAGGGCGCGGGCGTCGGTCTCGACCAGCGCGGGTTCCAGCGTGGCGAGCGCCTCGACCGCGGCCGGCAGGACGTCCCTGGCCGAACGACCGCGTACGTGAGCGCGTGTTCGACGGTCGTAAGCCAGCAGATCGACCCGGTCGCCGGCGCGGGAAGCGAGGGCGATCAGGAGCAGTGCCGCGTCCATGGCGGAGTCGAGGCGAGGGGCGTCTCCGACGCGTCCGGCGGAGGTGCGGCCGGTGTCGAGCACGACGAGCAGGTGCCGGTCGCGCTCCGGTCGCCAGGTGCGGACTGCGACCGTGGTCTGGCGTGCGGTGGTGCGCCAGTCGATGGAGCGGGTGTTGTCGCCGGCGACGTACTCGCGGAGGCTGTCGAACTCGGTGCCCTCGCCCCGCGTCAACACGCTGGTGCGGCCGTCGAGCTCGCGGAGTCGGGCCAGCCGTGCCGGCAGGTGCTTGCGGCTGGTGAACGGGGGCAGGGCGCGGATCGTCCAGGGCACCTGGTGGCTGCCCTGGCGGGCGGCGAGCCCGAGGGGGCCGTAGGAGCGCACCGTGACACGTGCGGCTTGGTGGTCACCCCGGCGGCTGGGGAGCAGCCGTGTGGTGATGCGGCGGTGTTCGCCGGCGGGCACGGTCAACGTGTGGCGGGGGGTCTCCTGCTCGCTGTCGGAGGCCTGGGCGGTTGGCGGCCAGGCGTCGCGCAGGCGGGCGCGGAGGGGCCGGCGGGAGGGGTTGGTGACGGTGAGTTGCAGTTCGGCGGCGTCACCGAGTCGAACGTGTGTGTCACCGGATCGGGTGAATTGGAGCGATTTCACTGGCGCGGCGAGGGCGTAGTCGCACAGCATTGCGAGTGCGAGGGGTCCGTTGACGGCGAGCATGCCGGTCCAGCTCGGGGACAGGATGCCGACAGGTAGCGAGCCGATCGCGGCGAGGAGAGCAGTGCGTCCGGTCAGGGCCATCGACTCGCCTCAGCGGGGCACGGGGACGTGGGCGAGGATGCCGGTGATGACGGAGTCCGGGGTGACTCCCTCCATCTCGGCCTCGGGGCGCAGTTGGACACGGTGACGCAGGGTGGGTAGCGCGAGTGCCTTGACATCGTCCGGGGTGACGTAGTCCCGGCCGGTCAGCCAGGCCCAGGCACGGGCCGTGGAGAGCAGGGCGGTCGCTCCTCGCGGGGATACGCCCAGAGTGAGTGAGGGGGATTCACGGGTGGCACGGCAGATATCGACGACATAGCCGGTGACTTCCGGGGACACGGAGGTCTTGGCGACGGCGAGGCGGGCGGCTTCCAGCTCGGCCGGGCCGGCTACCGGGCGGACTCCGGCGGCTCGTAGGTCGCGGGGGTCGAAGCCCGCGGCGTGGCGGGTGAGGACGTCGATCTCGTGGTCGCGGGACGGGAGGGGGACCGTCAGCTTCATTAGGAAGCGGTCAAGTTGGGCCTCGGGCAGGGGGTAGGTGCCTTCGTACTCGACCGGGTTCTGGGTGGCGGCGACGAGGAAGGGGTCGGGGAGGGCGCGTGGTTCGCCTTCGACCGTCACTTGGCGCTCCTCCATCGCCTCCAGGAGGGATGCCTGGGTCTTGGGCGGGGTGCGGTTGATCTCGTCGGCCAGGAGGAGGTTGGTGAAGACGGGGCCGGGCTGGAAGGAGAACTCGGCGGTGCGGGCGTCGTAGACGAGGGACCCGGTGACGTCGCTGGGCATGAGGTCGGGGGTGAACTGCACCCGCTTGCTGTCCAGTTCGAGCGTGGCTGCCAGGGCTCGGACGAGCAGGGTCTTGGCGACGCCGGGGACGCCTTCGAGGAGGACGTGGCCCCGGCAGAGCAGGGCGACGACCAGGCCGGTGACTGCGGGGTCCTGCCCGACCACGGCCTTGGCGATCTCGGCGCGCAGTGCCTCCAGGGAGGAGCGGGCGTCCGAGCTCTCGGAGGTCTCGGGGGTCGGGGCGCTCATGAGGTGCGTACCTCTCTTTCGAGGGCGTCGAGTTGGTCGGCGAGAAGGACGAGTGCCGCGTCGTCGGCGGGGGCTCTGCCGAAGAGGAGCTCTGAGGGGTCCGGCGGGTTGGCCGGCGAGGCCGGTCCGGGGGAGGACAGGCGAGTGGAGACGGCCGGGAGCAGGATGCCCGGGTCGTGGGCCTGGGAGGCGGGGACGCCGACCAGCGGGGCGAGCCGTGAGCGGCTGGCCTCGCGGAGCACGGCCGCGGCCTGCGCGCGGGCGTTGGTGGTGCGGTAGAGGCGGGCGCGGCCTTCGGTGGACTCGGACGCGTGGACGACGGCGGGCAGTCGCTCGGTGACGAGCGGGCCGAGACGGCGGGCACGCCAGATGGCCGCGAGCACGGCGGCGAGGGCGAGTTGCAGGGTCGCCCAGAGCCAGCCGGAGGGGATGAGGTCGAAGAACGAAGCGGAGCCGTCGTCGTCGTGTACGCCGGTGGCGGTGGGATCGCCGGACGAGGGGAGGTACCAGATCAGATGAGAACGGGAACCGAGGAGTTGCAGGGCCAGCGAGGCGTTGCCCTGCTCGTCCAGTCGCTCGTTGTGCAGGAGGTCGCCGGAGCCGAGCAGGACGGTCTCGCCGTTCGCCGGGCTGTCGGTGCGGACGAGGGCGGCTGCCCCGTCGCTGCGGTAGCAGAGGTGGCTGCTGTCGGCGGAGGAGGTGTAGAGCCGGCCGCCGAGGTCGGCGTTGCCGGCCCGCTGGGCGGCGGCGAGGTCGCAGGAGGGCTGGAGCGCGGTGAGGGGGGCGCGGGTGGATTCCGCCCGGACGCCGGGGGCCAGGGCGCGGGTGGCGGCGGGTCCGGCGTCCAGGAGGACGAGACGGCCGCCGGTGGTGTCCCGTTCGTCACGCAGCCTGGTGCGTTGGCGGTCGGTGAGCAGGTCGGGGTCGGTGACGAGCAGCGTGGTGTCGGGGCCGCCGGCGGAGAGGGCGTCGTCCAGTCGAGTGGCGACGCGCAGGTCGACTCCGCGCTGGGTGAGCAGTTCGGCGGTGGCTCGGCTGCCGTCCGGGTCGGCGGAGCGGGGGTCGAGGCTGCCGTGCTGCTCGTCGGAGCGCAGCAGCGCCATCACCGCGGCGGCGAGGAGGACGAGGGCGGCCACCAGCAGCAGGCCGCGGAGGCGGGCCCACATCTGCCGGGCACCGGGAGCGGTCGAGGTGGCGACGGGGACGGTCGTCATGAGGCACCGTGGGCCGATCGGGGCCTGGTCTGCTGGACGGCGGTGTCCAGGTCGGCCAGGCGCTGGTACGCCGCCTGGTCCGCGGACCGGCCGCCGTATGCGACGTCGTCGAAGGCGCGAGCGGCCGAGCGGAGGGGTTCGGCGTGGTCGGGCAGGTCGCGGCCGGCCTCCGCCGCGGCCTCGCCTGCGGTGCGACCGGGGCGCGGGTCGAGCACCGCGCGTTCCTCGAGCGAGCGCACGAGCGCGCGCATCCGCTCTTGGACTGCCTGGTTCCAGCGGTCCGCGGCGGCGTGGTCATCGGCGGCGCGGCGGTGCTGTGCGGCGGTGCGGGGCCGGTCGTCGAAGAGCGCGTCGGACGGGGCAGCGCGCGGAGAGGGAGTGCCGAGCCGCCACCACAGTGCCGCGACGAGCGCCAGGGCCACCAGCACGACGATGAGGAGGCCGACGACGCCTCCGGGGGTGGCGCGGGAGGCACTGTCGAAGAGATCGCCGACCCACTCCCAGAAGGCGTTGAGGGCCTGCTGGAGCGGGTTCGGATCGTTCTCGTGGTACATCGGCTTGGACAGTTCCCGCTCGGCCGCCTCACGGGCCGGCACGCGCGGCAGGTCCAGCGGTACGTCATCGGCGCCGCCGTTCGCTCCGATCAGCGTCCCCGCGGCCAGGCCCCCCGTGACCGGCACCGCATCAGCCCCTGGGGGCGGAGTCGGCGGGCGGGCCGTAGCCGGGCACGCCCGCGGCCCGGGCCAGTTCCAGGTCCAGTGCCTCCCGGCGGATGCGCTGGTCGATGTAGAGCAGGACCGGCACGCCGGAGAGGATCGGGTAGGTGATCGCGGAGGCGAGTACCGAGCCGACGCCGGTGATGATCAGGAAGGGCCAGCCGAAGTCGGGGCTGCTTCCGTTGATGAGTCCGCTGAAGCCGTCGCCGTCGGCGGCCAGGGCGATGAGGCCGAACGGGATCCCGATGATCATGGCGACGAGGATCACCAGCAGCACGGCCAGGGCCATGATGCCGAAGGTCCGCCACCAGGCCCCCCGGACGAGTTTGGCGGAGCGCTTGAGCGACTCCAGGACGCCTTGGCGCTCCAGCATCAGCGCCGAGGAGGCCAGAGCGAAGCGGATGTAGAGCCAGACCAGCGCGACGATGCCGCCCAGCGATCCGAGGACGATCAGCGGGATGCCGGCCGCGGTCCCGGAGAGCAGCAGCCCGGGCAGCAGGGCGACGACCATGACGGCGATGTAGACGAGGGGGAGCACGACGAGCAGGCCCAGCAGGTGCGGCAGCCGGGGCCTGGACTCGCGCCAGGCGTCGGCCAGGCTGACCGGGCGGCCGAGCACCGAGCGGCTGATCACGGTGGTGAGCAGGGCGGTGAGGAACAGCGACGAGATCATGGAGAGCAGCACGGTGGGGCCGAGCGAGGCGAGGCTGGACTGCATCGAGTCGACCGCCGCGTTCAGCGCCTCCTCGGGGGTGGCGTCCGGGCTGATCTCGGGCGGCGGCGGTATCAGGTAGCGCTCGACGAGGATGGAGCCGATCTCCACGATCACCGAGACGGTGATGGTGATGGCCAGGACGGTGCGCCAGTGGGCGCGCAGGGTGGAGACGGCGCCGTCGAGGATCTCGCCCACGGAGAGCGGCCGCAGCGGGATGACTCCCGGCTTGGCGGCGGGCGGCCTGCCCCAGTTGCCGCCGTTCCAGCCGCCGTGGCCGCCGGGGCCGTACGGCGGTGCGCCGCCCCAGTGGGGCGGCACGGGACCGGACGCACCGGGTGCGGCCGGCGGGGACCACTGACCGGCCGGCGGCTGGTCCGCGGCCCACTGCTTGCCGTGACCGGCCGGGTTGTCGTGGCGGCCGTCGCCCGCATCGCCGCCGCGGCCGTCGTGCCGGCCGTCGCCGGAGCCGCCGTCACTGCCCTTACGGCCGTCCGCGGAGCCGTTGCCGTCCGCGGGGCCGGCAGGGGCGGGGGACTGGTCTTCGGGGCGACCGGACGGTGTGGTCGGCGAGGAGGCGTCGGCACTCCGGCCGTCCGAGGCGCCGGAGGCGTCCCGATCGTCGGAAGGGGAAGACCCCGGCGAGGTCCAGCCCGGAGTGTCGTTCACGCTCGTCCACCTCAACAGTCGGTCGCGGGGCAACAGGGGGTCGCCGGGCCGGCCGGGAGGACCGGCCGGGTCACGGTGCCGGACCGCTCGGCGGGGCGGCAGGCTGGCAGCCATGGTGCCACGCGCCGACCGCCACCGGGCCGGTGCCCGGCGCCCATCGCCACCTTCATTGTCCGCCGCCCAGCGGGCAGACTGGGCGGATGGCTGATCAGCAGGCACAGACCGCCCTGGGGACCCACCCGCCCGCGCTGCCCGCACTGCGCTGGGACGAGCCGCCGGAAGGGCCCGTGGTGGTCCTCCTCGACCAGACCAGGCTTCCGGCCGAGGAGGTCGAGCTGGTGTGCACCGACGTACCGGCCCTGGTGGCGGCGGTGCAGACGCTCGCCGTCCGCGGGGCACCGCTGCTGGGCATCGCGGGGGCCTACGGGGTGGCGCTGGCGGCGGCCCGTGGCTACGACGTCGAGGAGGCCGCCGCACTGCTCGCCGGGGCGCGGCCCACCGCGGTGAACCTCGGGTACGGGGTGCGGCGGGCGGCGGCGGCGTACCGGGCGGCCGTGGAGAAGGGGGAGGGCCAGGACGGCGGGGCCGCGGCGGCACTGGTCGAGGCGCGGGCCCTGCACCGGGAGGACGCCGCGGCCAGCACGGCGATGGCCGGCCACGGGCTGACCCTGCTGGACGAGCTGCTGCCCGGCGGCGGCCACCGCGTCCTCACCCACTGCAACACCGGGGCGCTGGTCTCCGGCGGCGAGGGCACCGCCTTCGCCGTGGCGCTGGAGGCGCACCGCAGGGGCCGGCTGCGGCGGCTGTGGGTGGACGAGACCCGTCCGCTCCTCCAGGGCGCTCGCCTCACCACCTACGAGGCGGCCCGCAACGGCCTGGCCTACACCCTGCTCACCGACAACGCCGCCGGATCGCTGTTCGCCGCCGGCGAGGTGGACGCCGTCCTCATCGGCGCGGACCGGATCGCGGCGGACGGCTCGGTGGCCAACAAGGTCGGCAGCTACCCGCTGGCGGTGCTGGCCCGCTACCACCACGTCCCGTTCATCGTGGTGGCGCCGCTGACGACCATCGACCCCGGCACCCCGGACGGCGCCGCCATCGAGGTGGAGCAGCGCCCCGGACAGGAGGTGACCGAACTCACCGCCCCGCCGCAGATAGCCGCCGGCGCCCCCGGGGCCGCCGTCGGACTGCCCGTGGCACCGCTGGGCACCCAGGCGTACAACCCGGCCTTCGACGTGACACCGCCGGAACTGGTGACGGCGATCGTCACCGAGGCGGGCGTCGTATCGCCGGTGACCGGCTCCGCGATCGCCGAGCTGTGCGCCAGGTCACGCCAGGTAACGATGAGCTAATGGGATGATGTCGAATATGAAAGGACGCGTCCTCGTCGTCGACGACGACACCGCACTGGCCGAGATGCTCGGGATCGTGCTGCGTGGTGAAGGTTTCGAGCCGTCGTTCGTAGCGGACGGCGACAAGGCACTGGCCGCCTTCCGGGAGGCCAAGCCGGACCTGGTGCTGCTGGACCTGATGCTGCCCGGACGGGACGGCATCGAGGTCTGCCGGCTCATCCGCGCCGAGTCCGGAGTGCCGATCGTGATGCTCACCGCCAAGAGCGACACCGTCGACGTGGTGGTCGGCCTGGAGTCCGGGGCCGACGACTACATCGTCAAGCCGTTCAAGCCGAAGGAGCTGGTGGCCCGCATCCGGGCACGGCTGCGCCGCTCCGAGGAGCCGGCGCCCGAGCAGCTCACCATCGGCGACCTGGTCATCGACGTGGCCGGTCACTCGGTGAAGCGGGACGGGCAGTCCATCGCGCTCACCCCGCTGGAGTTCGACCTGCTGGTGGCGCTGGCCCGCAAGCCGTGGCAGGTCTTCACCCGGGAGGTGCTGCTCGAGCAGGTGTGGGGCTACCGCCACGCCGCCGACACCCGCCTGGTGAACGTCCACGTCCAGCGGCTGCGCTCCAAGGTCGAGAAGGACCCGGAGCGGCCGGAGATCGTGGTGACCGTCCGCGGCGTCGGTTACAAGGCCGGACCGAGCTGACATGTCCCGCGGCAGTGCTGCTCCGAAGCCCGGGGAGCCGGGAGTCCGTGCGGGGCGGGCTGCCGGACCGGGGAAGACCGGGCGCGCCGGGCGTCTGACGTCCGGCCGCCACCTGCTGCGCGGCGCGCAGGGCGGGCCCGTGCTGCGGCTGCTCGTCCGCTGGATGCGGCGTCCGCTGCTGCCCGCGATACGGCTGTGGCGGCGCAACATCCAGTTGCGGGTGGTCGCCGGCACGCTGCTGATGTCGCTCGGCGTGGTGCTGCTGCTCGGCTTCGTCGTCATCGGCCAGATGCGCAACGGCCTGCTCGACGCCAAGGAGCGGGCCGCGCAGAGCCAGGCGTCCGGCGGGTTCTCCGCCGCGCAGGACCCGGCCAGGTTCACCGGGCCGGGCGGGCAGGACGGCGGCTCCGGCAACGACGGCGCCGCCCGCACCTCCCTGAACTGGCGCTCGGACCTGGTGGTGCAGCTCGCGAGCGGCGGGCAGGGCGCCTTCAACGTGGTGGCGCTCAGCTCCGACACCGCGGGCGCCGCCAACCGCGGCGCGCGCGCCTCCGGCGGCGTCGACCCGGCCACGAGCATCCCCGCCGGGCTGCGGGAGCAGGTGGCCACGGGCACCGGCACGTTCCAGACGTACGCCCGAGTGCACTACACCGATGGCAAGGCGTCGGAGCCCGGCATCGTCATCGGCAAGCGCCTCAACGACATCGACGGCAACTCCTACGAGCTGTACTACCTCTTCCCGCTCACCCAGGAGGAGGACTCGCTGTCGCTGGTCAAGACGACTCTGGCGACGGCCGGGCTGTTCGTCGTCGTGCTGCTGGGCGCGATCGCCTGGCTGGTGGTGCGCCAGGTGGTCACCCCCGTCCGGATGGCGGCAGGCATCGCCGAGCGGCTGTCCGCCGGCCGCCTCCAGGAGCGGATGAAGGTCACCGGCGAGGACGACATCGCCCGGCTCGGCGAGGCCTTCAACAAGATGGCGCAGAACCTCCAGCTCAAGATCCAGCAGTTGGAGGAGCTGTCCCGGATGCAGCGCCGGTTCGTCTCCGACGTCTCCCACGAGCTGCGCACCCCGCTGACCACCGTGCGGATGGCGGCCGACGTCATCCACGAGGCCCGCGAGGACTTCGACCCGGTCACCGCACGGTCCGCGGAACTCCTCGGCGACCAGCTCGACCGGTTCGAGTCGCTGCTGGCCGACCTGCTGGAGATCAGCCGGTTCGACGCGGGCGCCGCCGCGCTGGAGGCCGAGCCGATAGACCTGCGCGCGGTCGTGCACCGGGTCATCGGCGGCGCCCAGCCGCTGGTCGAGCGCAAGGGCGGCCGGATCGTCGTCCTGGGCGACGAGCTGCCGGTCATCGCCGAGGCCGACGCCCGGCGGGTGGAGCGCGTCCTGCGCAACTTGGTGGTCAACGCCGTGGAACACGGCGAGGGCCGGGACGTGGTGGTCCGGCTGGCCGCCGCGGGCGGCGCGGTCGCCGTAGCGGTCCGCGACTACGGCGTGGGGCTGAAGCCCGGCGAGGCCACCCGGGTGTTCAACCGCTTCTGGCGGGCCGACCCGGCCCGCGCCCGCACCACCGGAGGCACCGGCCTGGGCCTCTCCATCGCCGTCGAGGACGCCCGGCTGCACGGCGGCTGGCTGCAGGCGTGGGGCGAGCCGGGCGGCGGCTCGCAGTTCCGGCTGACGCTGCCGCGTACCGCCGACGAACCGCTGCGCGGCTCGCCCATCCCGCTGGAGCCGGAGGACTCCCGGCGCAACCGCGAGCAGGCCGCCGCGGATGCGGGCGCCTCCCAGGGCGGCGGCCCGGCGGGGCCCGGGGCGCCTGCGGCGGACGGCGGCCGTGGGCTGCCGCTGCACCCGGGAGCCGTGCTGCCCGGCCGCCAGCCGCAGCAGCCGGCCGCCGACCCGACCGCCCTGCCCGGCAACGGCGCCCGGGTCGTGCCGCGCGCCGACCGCGACGACCAGGCCGCCCGGCCGGCGGACGACGCGGCGGCGGCTGCGGCTGCGGTCAAGGACCTGCCGGATGCGGACGCTGAGCCGGAGGTTGGTGCGGAGACGGCCACTGGACCTGGGACGGACGGGGATCGGGAGTCGGCGGCGGGCCCGAGGACGAGTGGGGATCAGGAGTCGGCGGCTGAGCCGGAGTCCCTCGCGGATCGGGAGACCGCTGCGGACACGGACGCGGAGGCTGTCGCCGGCCGCGGCCGAGGGGGCGGTGGCGGGCGGACGGGGGC
>NZ_PVLV01000010.1 GCF_002982015.1 Streptomyces solincola | reverse complement strand
CGGCCGCCCCGCGCGCCGCCCACCGGACGCCGGACCCGGCCCCGCGCCGCCCCGCTCGCCGGGCGCGGGGCCCGGCCGCCCGCCATCCGGCCGCCCCGCCCCTGCGCCTTTCGGACCCGGTCGCATGTCAGCTCGCCCACCAGACGGCGGACTCGGGGGCCAGCACCACGAAGCCGCCCGTGCCGCCGCCGGCGACGCCGTCCGTGCCGCCCTCCGGCGCCGGGCCGGGCACCACGGCCGCGCCGTCCGCGTCCACCGGGACGGCCGCGCCGGGGACGCTGCCGAGCAGCGGCCGGGCGCCGGGCGCGGGCAGCGCCACCGGGCGGTCCGTCAGGTTCACCGTGCACACCAGCTCCCCGGCGTCCGGGTCGGCGGCGGTGCGGCGGAAGGCCAGCACCCCCTCCGGCGCGGGCAGCCAGTCCAGCCGCTCGCCCGCGCCCAGCGCCGGATGGGCACGGCGCAGCGCCAGCGCGGACCGGTACAGCTCCAGGGTGGAGTCCGCCTGCCCGGTCTGGGCCGCCACCGACAGCGCGCCCCACTCCGCCGGCTGCGGCAGCCAGCTCCCGCCCGCGCCGAAGCCGTACGACGGGCCCTCGGGCGTCCACGGCAGCGGCACCCGGCAGCCGTCGCGCAGCCCGTCCTGCCCGTCCTGTCCGTCCCCCTGGCCGCTGCGGCGGCGGAACGCCGGGTCCTGGCGCACGGCGTCGGGCAGGTCCGCGACCTCCGGCAGCCCCAGCTCCTCGCCCTGGTAGAGGTACGCGGAGCCGGGCAGCGCCAGCATCAGCAGCGCCGCCGCGCGGGCCCGCCGCAGGCCGGCCGCGCCGGCGCCGTAGCGGCTGGGGTGCCGGACCACGTCGTGGTTGGACAGCACCCAGGTGGTGGGGGCGCCCACCGCGGTGGTGGCCCGCAGCGAGTCGTCGATCACCCGGCGCAGCGCCGCCGCGTCCCACGGGGCTTGGAGGAAGGCGAAGTTGAACGCCTGGTGCAGCTCGTCGGGGCGTACGTAGAGGGAGAGCCGTTCGGCGTTGGGCGCCCACGCCTCGGCGACGCCGATCCGGGCGGGGCCGCCGTGCTCGGCGGTGTAGGCGTCGAGCAGCGCCCGCCAGGCGCGGTGGATCTCGTGCACCCCGTCCTGGTCGAAGAAGGGGAGCTGCTGGGCGCCGATCAGCCGGACCTGCTCGCGGTGGCCGATGTCGGGCAGCCCCGGGGCCTTGACCATGCCGTGGGCCACGTCGATCCGGAAGCCGTCCACGCCCAGGTCCAGCCAGAACCGCAGCACCGAGGCGAACTCGGCGCGCACCTCCTCGTTCTCCCAGTCCAGGTCGGGCTGTTCGGGGGCGAACAGGTGCAGGTACCACTCGCCGTCGGCCGCCCGCGTCCAGGCCGGGCCGCCGAAGACCGACTCCCAGTCGTTGGGCGGCAGCGATCCGTCCGGCCCCTGGCCGGGGCGGAAGAGGTAGCGGGCGCGGGCGGCCGGGTCGCCGGCCAGCGCGGCCGCGAACCACGGGTGCCGCTCGGAGGTGTGGTTGGGGACGACGTCCACGATGACCTTCAGGCCCAGGCCGTGCGCGGCGCGCACCAGGGCGGCGGCGTCGTCGAGGTCGCCGAAGAGCGGGTCGACCGCCCGGTAGTCGGCCACGTCGTAGCCGCCGTCGGCCTGCGGTGAGGCGTAGAAGGGGGTGAGCCAGACGGCGTCCGCGCCGAGCGCGGCCAGGTGCCCGAGCCTCTCCCGGGCGCCGCGCAGGTCGCCGACGCCGTCGCCGTCGCCGTCGGCGAAGGAGCGGACGTACACCTGGTAGATGACCGCCGCCCGCCACCAGTCGGACGCGGGCCGCGGGTCGCTCACGGGAACGGTCTCCGGGTCGGGCTCGGGCAGGTCCCGCGGGTGCGAGGTCAACTCGGGTGCGGCCATGGGCGGTCCCTCTCGGACTCGGGGGTGTCGCTCGGTCCAACGAGGCGCACGGCGGTCCGGCACCGGCTCCCTGCACGATTGCCTGCAAGGGCTTGCAGGGGCCGCGTCCGGCGCGGCGGCCTCGCCGTACCACCCTGTCAAGGGATCCGTCGGCAACCTTCGGGACACGCGGACGTAACGATCGGCCGCCCTTGCAGAAAATTGCCGCAAGCTCTTTCGGCTCGTTTTCATCCCTGTTACGTTCCTGGCAACCCGGCGCGCCGCGAAGGAGCGGACCGCAAGGAGGCACGTGATCCGCGCTGATCCGCCTCGCTCCCGGGGATCACCTGATGAGGAGTGCACATGCGGCGTGGCATAGCGGCCACCGCGCTGGTCGCGGCCCTGGGTCTGACGGCGACGGCGTGCGGCGGCGACAGCGGCTCCGACGGCGGCAAGGCCGGCGGCGAGCTGAGCGGCACGGTCACCTGGTGGGACACCTCCACCGTCGGCAGCGAGGACAAGGTCTTCAAGAAGCTCGCCGAGGACTTCACCAAGAAGCACCCCAAGGTCACGGTCAAGTACGTCAACGTGCCCTTCGGCGAGGCGCAGAACAAGTTCAAGAACGCCGCCCAGTCCGGCTCCGGCGCCCCTGACGTCATCCGCTCCGAGGTGGCCTGGACCCCCGAGTTCGCCGACCTCGGCTACCTCGCCCCGCTGGACGGGACCGCGGCGCTGAAGAACCAGGACGACTTCCTGGAGCAGGCCGCCGCCTCCACCGAGTACAAGGGCAAGACCTACGCGGTGCCGCAGGTCATCGACTCCATGGGCCTCTTCTACAACAAGAAGATCTTCGAGGAGGCCGGCGCCGAGGTCCCGCAGACCGTCGAGGACCTGAAGACCACCGCCGCCGCCATCAAGAAGAAGACCGGCAAGACCGGCCTGTACCTGCGCGGCGACGACCCGTACTGGTTCCTGTCCTTCCTCTACGGTGAGGGCGGCGACATGGTCGACGCCGAGAAGAAGACGGTCACCGTCGACAACCCGGCCGGCGTCAAGGCCATGCAGACGGTGAAGGACCTGGTCGACTCCAAGGCCGCCATCACCGACGCCACCAACGGCTGGGACAACATGCAGGCCGCCTTCAAGGACGGCAAGGTCGCCATGATGATCAACGGCCCGTGGGCGGTCGCCGACACCCACGCCGGTGCCGAGTTCGCCGACAAGGCCAACCTGGGCATCGCCCCCGTCCCGGCCGGCTCCGCCGGTCAGGGCGCCCCGCAGGGCGGCCACAACCTCGCCGTCTACGCCGGCTCCGGGAACCTCCCCGCCTCCTACGCCTTCGCCGAGTACATGACCTCGGCGGAGTCCCAGGCCAAGGTCGCCACCGAGCTGAGCCTGCTGCCCACCCGCGAGTCGGTCTACATCAAGCCGGACGTGGCCAAGAACGAGATGATCGGCTTCTTCAAGCCGGTCGTCGAGAAGTCCGTCGAGCGGCCCTGGATCCCGGAGGGCGGCTCCCTGTTCACCCCGCTGAAGACCGAGTACACCAAGGTCCTCACCGGCCAGACCAGCCCCCAGCAGGGCGCGAAGGCCACCGGCGCGGAGTACCGCAAGCTCCTCAAGGGCTGGAAGTAACGGCACACGGCACCGGCCCCGGACGGGGGCCGGACGTGCCGGCCCCGCACGGGACCGGACGCGACGAAGGAAGGTTGACCGGCTGATGGCTGTGGACACCCCCAGCCAGTCGGTGGCGAAGGCCGCGGGTGGCGACGACACCCGCGGCCCCGCCCGCCGTGCTGGCAGGTCCAAGGGCGGACCCGAGGGCCCCGGGGGCGGCGTCAAGCGCTCCCTGGCCACCCACTGGTACGCGTGGGCGATGGTCGCCCCGGTGGTGGCCGTGATCGGCGTGATCATCGGCTATCCGCTGGTGCGCGGGATCTACCTCTCGCTGACCGACGCCACCGAGCGCAACGTGGCGCGCAGTATCGGGGTCAACGAGATACCCGCCACCTACGAGTTCGTCGGCCTGGACAACTACCAGGCGGCCCTGAGCGGTTCGCAGTTCCTCGACACCCTCGGCTGGACCCTGGCGTGGACGGTCTCCTGCGTGTCGATCACCTTCGTGCTCGGTCTGACCCTGGCCAACATGCTCAACCGGAAGATGGCCGGCCGCTCCGCCTACCGGATGCTGATCATCCTGCCGTGGGCGGTGCCCGGCTTCGTCTCCGTCTTCGCCTGGCGCTTCCTGTACGACGAGCGGCGCGGCCTGCTCAACCAGGTGCTGGCCGGCGGCGGCATCGACGCGGTGCCCTGGCTCAACGACCCGGTCATGGCGAAGCTCTCGGTCATCGCGGTCAACGTCTGGCTCGGCGTGCCCTTCATGATGGTCGCCCTGCTCGGCGGGCTCCAGTCCATCCCCGGCGAGCTGTACGAGGCCGCCGAGATGGACGGGGCCAACGCCTGGCAGCGGTTCCGCAACATCACCATGCCGGGGCTGCGTTCGGTCTCCACCACGGTGGTGCTGCTCTCCACCATCTGGACGTTCAACATGTTCCCGGTGATCTTCCTGCTGACCCGCGGCGGACCCGGCGAGGCCACCCAGATCCTGGTCACCCAGGCGTACAAGTTCAGCTTCGAGATCAGCCCGCGCGACTTCGCGCAGTCCTCCACCTGGGGCGTGCTGATCCTGGTGCTGCTGATGCTCTTCGCCGCGGTCTACCGGCGAGTCCTCCGCAAGCAGGGAGAAGCCTGGTGACCACCGCCACCCCGTCCCGTACGCCCGCCGTGCCCCACCGCCGCGGCCGGCGCTCCCCGCTCGCCTCCATCGGCCTGCACGCCGGCCTGATCCTGGCCGCGGTCGTCGCGGTCTTCCCCGTGCTGTGGGTGCTGCTGACCTCGCTCAAGCCCGCCAAGTACGCCACCACCACGGACTTCTTCCGCGAGACGACCTTCGAGAACTACACCGGCCTGCTGCGGGACACCCCGTTCCTCACGTGGTTCGGCAACTCCCTGCTGGTCGCCGGACTGACCACCGTGCTCGGCGTGTTCACCGCCGCCACCACCGGCTACGCGGTCAGCCGCTTCCGCTTCCCCGGCAAGCGCGGGCTGATGTGGACGCTGCTGATCACCCAGATGTTCCCGGTCGCCGTCCTGATCGTGCCGATCTACAACATCATGGCGTCCATCGGCCTGCTCAACCAGGCCGCCGGCCTGGTCATCACCTACCTGACCATCGCCGTGCCGTTCTGCGCCTGGATGATGAAGGGCTTCTTCGACACCATCCCGGCCGAGATCGACGAGTCCGGGCAGGTCGACGGGCTCACCCCGTTCGGCACCTTCTGGCGGCTGATCCTCCCGCTGGCCAAGCCCGGCATCGCGGTGACCGCGTTCTACTCCTTCATCACCGCCTGGGGCGAGGTCGCCTACGCCTCCGCCTTCATGGTCGGCGACGAGAACCTCACCCTCGCCGGGGGCCTCCAGAAGTTCGTCAACCAGTACGGCGCCCAGTGGGGCCCGATGACCGCCGCCTCGGTGCTCATCGCCATCCCCGCCGCGCTCGTCTTCCTCTTCGCCCAGCGCCACCTGGTGACCGGCATGTCCGCCGGCGCCGTCAAGGGCTGACACCGCAGGGCGTACGGGGACGGGCCGCCGTACCCGCCCCCGTACGCCCTGCGGTGTCAGCCCTTGACGGCGCCGGCGGAC
>NZ_PVLV01000109.1 GCF_002982015.1 Streptomyces solincola | reverse complement strand
GGACCACCGCCCCCGCCCGGCCCCCACAGCCGGACGGGGGCGGTGGTCCTTCGGGGGGTGTCAGCCCATGTGGGGGTAGGTGTAGTCGGTCGGGGAGACCAGCGACTCCTTGATGGCGCGGGTCAGCGTCCAGCGCATGAGGTTCTGCGGGGCGCCGGCCTTGTCGTTGGTGCCGGAGGCGCGGCCGCCGCCGAAGGGCTGCTGGCCGACGACGGCACCGGTCGACTTGTCGTTGATGTAGAAGTTGCCGGCCGCGTAGCGCAGCTTGTCCATGGTGTACGCGGCGGCGGCGCGGTCCTGGGAGATGACCGAGCCGGTCAGCGCGTACGCCGAGACGGCCTCCATCTGGGTCAGCATCTCCTCGTACCGGTCGTCCTCGTAGACGTGGACGGCGAGGATCGGGCCGAAGTACTCGGTGGTGAACACCTCGTTCTCCGGGTCGGTGCACTCGATGACGGTCGGGCGGACGAAGTAGCCGACCGCGTCGTCGTAGGAGCCGCCGGCCACGATGGTGCAGGAGGCGTCGGCCTCGGCCCGGTCGATGGCGGCCTTGTTCTTGGCGAAGGACCGCTCGTCGATGACGGCGCCGATGAAGTTCGACAGGTCGGTGACGTCGCCCATGGCGATGGAGTCGACCTCGGCCGCGAACTCCTCCTTGAAGCCGTTGTTCCAGATCGAGGCCGGGATGTAGGCGCGGGAGGTCGCGGAGCACTTCTGGCCCTGGTACTCGAAGGAGCCGCGGGTCAGCGCGGTCTTCAGCACGGCCGGGTCGGCGCTGGGGTGGGCGACGACGAAGTCCTTGCCGCCGGTCTCGCCGACGATCCGCGGGTAGCCGCGGTACTTCTCGATGTTGTTGCCGACCGTCTTCCACAGGTGCTGGAAGGTCTTGGTGGAGCCGGTGAAGTGGATGCCGGCCAGCTCCGGGTGGTTCAGCGCGATCTCGGAGACGGCCAGGCCGTCGCCGGTGACCAGGTTGACGACGCCCTTGGGCAGCCCGGCCTCCTCCAGCAGCTCCATGAGCAGCACGGCGGCGTAGGTCTGGGTGGGGGACGGCTTCCAGACGACCACGTTGCCCATCAGGGCGGGGGCGGTGGGCAGGTTGCCGGCGATCGCGGTGAAGTTGAACGGCGTGATCGCGTAGACGAAGCCCTCCAGCGGGCGGTGGTCCAGGCGGTTCCACACCCCGGGGGAGTTGGCCGGCGGCTGCTCGGCGAGCAGGTCGCGGGCGTACTTGACGTTGAAGCGCCAGAAGTCGACCAGCTCGCAGGGGGTGTCGATCTCGGCCTGCTGGGCGGTCTTGGACTGGCCCAGCATGGTGGCGGCGGCCATCGTCTCGCGCCAGGGGCCGGCCAGCAGCTCGGCGGCGCGCAGGATGATCGCGGCGCGGTCGTCGAAGGAGAGCGCGCGCCAGGCCGGGGCGGCGGCCAGTGCGGCGTCCACCGCGTCCTGGGCGTCGGCCTCGGTGGCGGTGCCGAAGGTGCCGAGGACGGCCTTGTGGTTGTGCGGCTGCACGACGTCGACGCGGTCGCCGCCGCCCATCCGCTTCTCGCCGCCGATGGTCATCGGCAGGTCGACCGGCTTCCCGGCCAGCTCGCGGAGCTTGGCCTCCAAGCGGGCCCGCTCGGGGGAACCGGGGGCGTAGCCGTGCACCGGCTCGTTGACCGGAGTGGGGACCTGGGTCACAGCGTCCATGTGTTCCGAGACTCCTTAGTTCTGGGTGATCAGCGAGTCAGTTCTTGGTGATCATCGAGCGGACGAAGAAGAGGAGGTTGGCCGGCTTCTCGGCGAGGCGGCGCATGAAGTAGCCGTACCAGTCGGTGCCGTAGGCGGTGTAGACGCGCATCCGGTGGCCCTCGGCCGCCAGGCGCAGGTGCTCCTCGCTGCGGATGCCGTACAGCATCTGGAACTCGTACTCGTCCAGTTTGCGCCCGGCGCGGCGGGCCAGCTCCTGGGTGACGGCGATGAGCCGCGGGTCGTGGGACCCGATCATCGGGTAGCCCTCGCCCTCCAGCAGGATCTTCAGGACGCGGACGTACGCCTTGTCGATCTCCGCCTTGTCCTGGTACGCGACCGAGGCGGGCTCCTTGTAGGCGCCCTTGACGATCCGGACCCGGCTGCCGCTCGCGGCGAGCCGGCGGGCGTCGTCCTCGGTGCGGAAGAGGTACGCCTGGATGACGCAGCCGGTCTGCGGGAAGTCCTTCCGCAGCTCCTCGTGGATGGCGAACATCGAGTCCAGGGTGGTGTGGTCCTCGGCGTCCAGCGTCACCGTGGTGCCGATCTCGGCGGCGGCCTCGACCACCGGCCGCACGTTGGCCAGCGCGAGCTCGTGCCCGCCTTCCAGCGCCTGGCCGAACATGGACAGCTTGACCGACATCTCGGCGCGGGCGCCCAGCTCCAGGCCCTTGAGCCGGTCGATCAGCTCCAGGTAGGCGTCCCGGGCGGCGAAGGCCTGCTCGCGGGTGGTGATGTCCTCGCCCACCACGTCCAGGGTGACCTCCAGGCCCTTGGCCGCGGCGTCCTCGATGACGGGGACGACCTGGTCGACCGTCTCGCCGGCGATGAAGCGGGCGACGACCTGCTTGGTGCCGGGCGCTGCGGACACGAAACGGCGCATCCGGTCGCTGCGCGACGCGGCGAGGATCACGGGACCCAGCACGGGCCACCTCCACGGAACACGAGTAGACGTACGGGGTCGGGGGGCCGGCCGCGGCCGAGCGGCTTCGTCGACGCTCGGGCACGGCACGGTGAACCACTTCGAAAGGTAGGTTTCCCCCGATGCGGCGGGCCATCGACAGACGTCACGCATCCGGACCCGGACCCTCATACAGATGTCTGAAGAGATGGGACACTGGGAGCGTGAAGGGCGACTACCAGGACCTGGTCGACGAGATCTCGGCGCTGCTCGGCGCGCCCGCGACGCTGGAGGACCGGGACTTCGGCCTGATCGCCTTCGGGGCGCACGACAGCGACGACGACACCGCGATGGACCCGGTGCGCACCCGCTCCATCCTGACCAGGAAGTCCACCCCGGCGGTGCGCGCCTGGTTCGAGCAGTTCGGCATCGCGCGGGCGACCGGTCCGGTGCGCATCCCGGCCGCCCCGGAGGCCGGCGTCTTCCGGGACCGGCTCTGCCTGCCGGTACGCCACCGCGGCATCGTGCTCGGATACGTCTGGCTGCTCGACGCCGACCCCGGCCCCGCGCCCGACCGCCTCGCCTCCGCGATGGAGGTCGCCGCCCGGATCGGTGGGCTGCTGGCGGGCGAGGAGCGGGCCGGCGCGGACCTGTCGCGCGAGCTGCGGGCGGTGCTCACCGCCGGACGCGGCTGGCAGTACGACGGGGCGCTCGCCGCGCTGGGCGCCGCCCTCGGCCCGGACGCGGAGGGCGTGTACGCGCTGCTGTGCCTGGCCCCCTGGCCCTCCGGCGACGCCCCCTCGGCCCGGCTCGCGCCCGGCACCGCCGCGCTGTGCACGCTCCCCCGGCCCTGGCTCCCGGACGGCGGGGCCACCGTGCTCGCCGCGCTGGTCAGGCTGCGCACACCGGACTCCCCCGGGCCCGCGCTGACCGCCGCGGAACGGCTGCGCGCCGCCCCGGTCCGCACCGAGCCGGCCGCCGCCGAGCCGGTCGCCGGGGTCGCCGAGCCGAGCCGGGGCCTGGCCGGGCTCGCCCACTCCTGGCGGCAGGCCGCGGCCGCCTCCCGCGCCGCGCTCGCCGAACCCCGGCTCGGCCCGGTCGCCCAGTGGGCCGCCCTCGGCCCGTACCGGCTGCTGACGGCGCTGCCCGCCACCGCGGCCGACGACCCGGCGGTACGCGAGCTGCTGGCCCCCTCGCACACCGAACTGGCCCGCACCGCCGAGGAGTTCCTCGACCACGCGGGCCAGGCCGGCCGCACCGCCGCCGCGCTCGGCATCCACCGCCAGACCCTCTACTACCGGCTCTCCCGCGTGGAGCAGCTCACCGGCTTGGACCTGGACGACGGCGAGCACCGGCTGCTGCTCCACATGGCCCTGAAGGCCGCCCGGCTCTGAGTCGGCGGGCGTACCGGCGCCGTCCCCTCCTCCGCCCCGCGTGCAGGGGGGCGGCGCACCATGCGGGCGGTGGTCGGCACCGTCTCGGGCCCGTCGGGGGCGGCGGCTCGACGTCCGGGAAGGGCGCGCCCGACGGCTCCGGGTAGCGCGACCCCTGCGCGCCGTCGGCCGGTGGCCCGGAGCCGTCCTCGGCGGCGCGGCTCCGCTCCGGCTCGTTGAGGCCGGAGCTGCGCGGCCCGGACCCGGAGGGCGCGGCGGCGGCCGGCGCGGCGCGGGTCCTCACGCGCCCCGGGGCCGGTCTCCCCTTTCCGCCGCCCGCCGCACCAGCAGCTCCGTCACCAGGGCGAGCGGGGGCCAGTCGAGGCGGCCGCGCCGGGCCAGGGCGTAGGCGCGCAGCGTGACGTCCGGGGCGGTGAGCGGGAGGAGGCGGACGCCCGGGAGGAGCGCGGTGCCGGCGGGCAGCAGTCCCACCCCCAGGCCGGCCGTGATCATGCCCTGGACCAGGTCGAGGCTGTCCGCCCGGTGGGTGACGCGCGGGGTGAAGCCGGCCATCGAGGCGAGGGTGCGCACGACCGTCTCGTCGGCCGCGCCGCGGGAGTTGACGATGAAGTCGCACTCGCGGAAGCGGGCGAGGACTTCGGGGGCGGAGGCCGGCGGGGCGTGGTCGGAGCCGGCAGCGGGGACGCCCAGTCCCCACGGGGCCGTCCACAGCGCGGTGGTGTGCAGGGCGGGGGCGAAGGCCGCCGGGGCGAGGTCGTAGTCGTAGACCAGGGCGAGGTCCGTCTGGTCCTCGGCGAGCAGGTGCAGCGCTTCGGCCGGTTCGTGCTCGCTGACCAGCAGCCGGACCCGCGGGTGGGTGGCGGCCAGCTCGGCGACCACCGGGAGCAGATGGGCCCGGATGGCGGTGGCGAAGCCGGCCGTCCGCAGGGTGCCGCTGGGCTCGGCGTCCGGGGCGAGGTCCAGTTTCGCGGCCTCGACCGCCGCCAGGATGCCTTCGGCGTGCTCGGCCAGCCGCCGCCCGGCCGGGGTGAGCCGCACCAGGCGCCCGTGCGGCTCGATCAGCGCGGCCCCGGTCTCCTTGGCCAGCACGGCGATCTGCTGCGAGACCGTCGAGGTGCTGGTACCCGCGGCCTCGGCGACCGCCCGCATCGACCCCAGCCGGGACAGCTCGAGGAGCAGGCGCAGCCGTCGTGTCTCCATGGGACCATCCTCGCATCGTTCGGATTGTCTGGACGGTACGTTCGCGATCGGCACGTGGACACGGACGGTCGCCGCCGTCTTGACTGGCCGCCATGACCGCGAGCACCACCACTCCCCCGTCCGCCGCCTCCGCCGCGCCCGCCACCTCACCGGGCGGCCCCTCTGCCGGTCTGGCCATGGCGGTGGTCGCCATGTCCGCCGTGCAGCTCAGCTCCGCGCTGGCGGTGCCGCTGTTCGACCGGCTCGGCGCGCTGGGCACGGCGGGGCTGCGACTGGCCTGGGCCGGGCTGCTGCTCTGCGCGGCGGTGCGCCCCTGGCGCGGCCGGCTCGCCCGGCGGGACCTCGGCTGGTGCGCGGCGCTGGGGCTGGCCACCGCCGGGATGATGGTCTTCTTCATGCTGGCGATCGCCCATCTGCCGCTGGGCACGGCGAGCGCGCTGGAGTTCCTCGGCCCGCTCGCGGTGTCCCTGTTCGGGCCCGGCCGGGGCCGCTGGGCGTGGACGGTGCTGGCGGCCGGCGGCGTACTGCTGCTGACCGAGCCCTGGCACGGCGGCGGCGCCGACCTGGTCGGCGTGGCCTACGCGCTGGCGGCGGCCTGCTGCTGGGCGGCGTACATCCTGCTCACCCAGCGGGTCGGCGACCGGGTGACCGGGCTGGGCGGCCTCGCGGTGTCGATGCCGGTGGCCGGCGTGGTGGGCCTGCTGGTCGGCGCGCCCTCGCTGTGGGGGGCCCTGGACTGGACCGCGCTGCTGGTGGTGCTCGGCCTGGCGCTGCTCAGCCCGCTGCTGGCGTTCACCCTGGAGTTCCTGGCGCTGCGCAGGCTGACGGTGTCGTCGTTCGGCACCCTGATGTGCCTGGAGCCGGCGGTGGCGGTGCTGGCCGGGCTCGTGGTGCTGGGCCAGACGCCCGGACTCGCCCCCGCGGTGGGCGTCGCCCTGGTGGTCGCGGCCGGGGTGGGCGCCACCCGGGCGGGCGCCCGGCCCGCGCCGGACGGCCCGTCACCCGCCTGAGTCGTCAGGCCGGGCCGTCCCGGCGGCCGCGATCACCCGGCGCAGGCCCTCCGTCAGCTCGTCGGCCCGGGTGGCGGTCTCCGGGTCGAACCGCCACTGGGCGATCAGCCCCATCATCAGCGTCATGTAGAACTTCCCGAGGGTGTTCGTCACCTCGCTGTCGCCGGACGGCTCCTCACCCCCCATGAACATCGGGATGATGCCGGTGATCGCGCCGCGCTGGGCCGCCGCCAGGTGGTCGCGCACGCCGGGGACCTGGTCGCCCATCACGATGACCTCCATGCTGAGCCGCCAGATCGAGTCCGGGCTGCTCATGGTGCGGACCATGTTCGCGTACACCTCCTCGAAGCGCTCGATCGACCCGGGCGGGGCGGAGAGCTTCTGCCCCTCCCCGCCGTCGAAGTCCTCGGACACCTCGCCGACCAGCGCGACGTACGCCTCGGCGAGCAGGGCGTCCTTCGAGCCGTAGTGGTAGCCGATCGAGGCCAGGTTGGTGCCCGACTCCCTGACGATCTCGCGCGCGGTGGTGCGCACGAAGCCGGTGCGCAGCAGGCAGCGCTTGGCACCCTCCAGCAGATCCTCGCGATGTCCCATGCCCGGCAGCGTACCCCGCGGCCGTACGGGCGTATGGAACGCCCGTACAGAGCGTTCCCGCAGGCCAACCCCTCCTCATCCCGAGCCATACGAACGTCCTATACGCTCGTTCTATACGTGTGTATATTGGCGTGCCATGACACCCTCCGCGCCCCCGGCGCCGCGCGCCGGCCGGCGGGAGTGGACCGCCTTCGCGGTGCTGCTCCTGCCGTTGCTGCTGGTCTCCATGGACGTCTCCGTCCTCTACTTCGCGATCCCGGCCATCGGCCGCGAGCTGGCGCCCACCAGCACCGAGCAGCTCTGGATCTTCGACGTCTACGCCTTCGCACTCGCCGGGCTGCTGATGACCATGGGCGCGCTCGGCGACCGGATCGGCCGCCGCAGACTGCTGCTGCTGGGGGCGCTCGCCTTCGGGGCGGCCTCCGTCGCCGCCGCCTACGCGCAGAGCGCCGGGACGCTGATCGCGGCGCGCGCCCTGCTCGGCGTCGGCGGCGCGACCCTGATGCCGTCCACCGTGGCGCTGGTGCGCACCATGTTCCGCGACGACGCCCAGCGCACGAAGGCGATCGGCATCTGGTCCGCGGCGATGGCCGGCGGGATCGCGCTCGGCTCGGTGATGGGCGGGGTGCTGCTGGAGCACTTCTGGTGGGGCTCGGTCTTCCTGGTGAACGTGCCGGCGATGCTGCTCCTGCTGGTCCTCGGCCCGCTGCTGCTCCCGGAGTCCCGGGACCCGGCGCCGGGCCGGTTCGACCTGCCGAGCGTGCTGCTCTCCATGGCGGCCGTGCTGCCGGTGGTCTACGGCCTGAAGGAGTTCGCCGCCTCCGGGTACGGCCCCGTCCCGGCGCTGTGCGTGGCCGGGGGCGCGGCGGTCGGGGTGGTGTTCGTCCGCCGCCAGCGCGGCCGCCGGGACGCGCTGGTCAGCCCGGAGTTGTTCCGCCGGCGCGGCTACCGGGCCGGCGTGGCGCTCAACTGCCTGGCCATGTGCGCCATGATGGGCTCCGCCTACTTCACCACCCAGTACCTCCAGTCCGTGCTGGGGCTGGGCTCGATGGAGGCCGCGCTGTGGAGCGTGGCCCCGTCGCTGGCGGTCGGCGTGGCGGCGCCGGCCGCGACCGCCGCGGCGACCCGCTTCGGCCGCCGTCCGGTGGTCACCGCCGGCTTCCTGGTGGCCGCCGCCGGCTTCGCGCTGCTGCTGCCGGCGGACACCGACTCGCTGCCGGTCGTCCTGGCCGCAGCGGCCGTCATCGGGGTGGGCGTGGTGGCGGTGGCGGCGCTGGTGGCCGACCTGGCGATGACCGAGGCGCCGGTGGACAAGGCCGGTTCGGCGGCCTCGGTGATGGAGACCGGCCAGGAGTTCGGCGGGGCCCTGGGGATGGCCCTGCTGGGCTCGCTGGGCACCGCCGTCTACCGGCGGGAGGTGGAGGGGGCCGCCGGGACGCCCGGGCTGCCGGCCGAGGCGCTGGACGCGGCCCGCGAGACGCTCGGCGGGACTGCCGCGGTGGCCCGCGAGCTGCCGGGCGCGGCGGGCGAGACGCTGCTGGCGGCGGCCCGGGAGGCGTTCGTGCACGGGATGCAGGCGGCAGCCGCCGGCGGGATGGCGGTGCTGCTCACCGGCGCGGTGCTGGCGCTCTGGTGGCTGCGCGGGGAGCGGCCGCGCCCGGCGGACGACGGCCGCCCCGCCCCGGCCGACCCGAAGGCGGCCGCGGTGTAGCGGCCCCGGTGCGGCGGCCGCGGAGGCCGGCGCACGGCGCAGGGGCCCCGAACCGAGCGGTTCGGGGCCCCTGCGGCCTGCGTGCTCCCGGTGTCAGACCAGGTTGATGGAGCGGGCGGAGGTCGCGCCGACCTCGTCGGCCAGCTCGCCGAGCACGCCCGCCGGGACGGTGTCGTCCACGGTGAGCACGGCGAGCGCCTGGCCGCCCTCCTCCAGCCGGGCGACCTGCATGCCGGCGATGTTCAGACCGGCCTCGCCGAGGATGCGGCCGACGGTGCCGACGACGCCCGGGCGGTCCTCGTAGCGCAGCACCACCATGTGGTCGGCGAGCGCCAGGTCCACGTCGTAGTCGCCGATCGCGACGATCTTCTGGAGGTGCTTGGGGCCTGCCAGGGTGCCAGCCACCGACACCTCCTCGCCGCCGGAGAGGGTGCCGCGCACGGTGACCACGTTGCGGTGGTCGGGCGACTCGGAGCTGGTGGTCAGCCGTACCTCGACACCGCGCTCCTGGGCGAACAGCGGGGCGTTGACGTAGGACACGGTCTCGTCCACCACGTCCTCGAACACGCCCTTGAGCGCGGAGAGTTCGAGCACCTTGACGTCGTGCTGGGTGATCTCGCCGTACACCTCGACGTCGAGCCGGACGGCGACCTCGCCGGCCAGCGCGGTGAAGATCCGGCCCAGTCGCTCGGCCAGCGGCAGACCCGGCTTGACGTCCTCGGCGATGACGCCGCCCTGGACGTTGACCGCGTCCGGGACCAGCTCGCCGGCCAGCGCCAGGCGCACCGAGCGGGCGACCGCGACGCCGGCCTTCTCCTGTGCCTCGTCGGTGGAGGCGCCCAGGTGCGGGGTGCACACGACCTGGTCCAGCTCAAACAGCGGGGAGTCGGTGCAGGGCTCCTTGGCGTACACGTCGAGGCCGGCACCGGCGACCCGGCCCTCCTTCAGCGCCGAGTACAGCGCCTCCTCGTCGACGATCCCGCCGCGCGCGGCGTTGACGATCCGCACCGACGGCTTGACCTTGTGCAGCGCCTCGTCACCGATGAGGCCGAGGGTCTCGGGGGTCTTCGGCAGGTGGACGGTGATGAAGTCGGCGACCTCCAGCAGCTCGTCCAAGGTGAGGAGCTTGACGCCCATCTGCGCGGCGCGGGCCGGCTGGACGTAGGGGTCGTAGGCGACGACCTTCATCCCGAAGGCGGACATCCGCTGGGCGACCAGGACGCCGATGCGGCCGAGGCCGACCACGCCGAGGGTCTTCTCGCTCAGCTCGACGCCGGTGTACTTGCTCCGCTTCCACTCGCCGTCCTTGAGGGCGGTGTTGGCCTGCGGGATGTTGCGCGCGGTGGCGATCAGCAGACCGCACGCCAGCTCGGCGGCGGTGACGATGTTGGAGGTCGGGGCGTTGACCACCATGACGCCGGCCTTGGTGGCGGCGGGCACGTCCACGTTGTCCAGACCGACGCCCGCGCGGGCGACGACCTTGAGCCGCTTGGCGGCCGCGATGGCCTCGGCGTCCACCTTGGTGGCGGAGCGGACCAGGATGGCGTCCACGTCGGCGATGGCGGGGAGCAGTTCGGCCCGGTCGGCGCCGTTGCAGTGGCGGATCTCGAAGTCCGGACCCAGCGCGTCGACGGTGGCGGGCGACAGCTCTTCGGCGATCAGTACGGTGGCTTTTCGGCTGGTGTACGAGCTCACGTGGGTCCTCACAAGTCCAGTGCGGACGGCCGTCCCGACGGCCGCAGGCGGTGGAGGGGCTTGCCGCGTGGAAGACGCACGACGCTGTGGGCCTGACGCGTATGTTTCAGCAGTGTAGTGGCGGGAGCGCCCGCCGTTTCCTCCGCGGCGGAAGGATCACCCGTCCGTGGTTGGACAACGAGTCCAACCTGCGCGGAGGCCGGGCGAGGGGCCCCGCCGGCCGGGCGCCCCCGGGCCGGAGAAACGCCGCGGCGGACCGGGGGTGCTCCCGGTCCGCCGCGGTGAGTGGCTTACGCCTCCTCGTCGTTCACCCAGCTCATGAGCTTGCGCAGCTCCTTGCCGGTGGTCTCCAGCTTGTGCTCGGCGTCCTGCGTCTTGTACTCGTTGTACTTCTTCAAGCCGCCGTGGTACTCGTCCATCCAGTTCTTGGCGAAGGTGCCGTCCTGGATCTCGCCGAGGACCTTCTTCATCTCGGCCTTGGTCTGGTCGGTGATGATGCGGGGGCCGGTGACGTAGTCGCCCCACTCGGCGGTCTCGGAGACCGACCAGCGCATCTTCTCCAGGCCGCCCTCGTACATGAGGTCCACGATCAGCTTCAGCTCGTGCAGGCACTCGAAGTAGGCGATCTCCGGCTGGTAGCCGGCCTCCACCAGGGTCTCGAAGCCGGCCTTGACCAGCGCGGAGGCGCCGCCGCACAGGACCGCCTGCTCGCCGAAGAGGTCGGTCTCGGTCTCCTCGGTGAAGGTGGTCTTGATGACGCCGGCGCGGGTGCCGCCGATGCCCTTGGCGTACGAGAGGGCCAGGGCGAAGGCGTTGCCGGAGGCGTCCTGCTCGACGGCGGCGATGCAGGGCACGCCGCGCCCCTCCTCGTACTGGCGGCGGACCAGGTGGCCCGGGCCCTTGGGGGCGACCATGGCGACGTCGACGTCGGCCGGCGGCTTGATGAAGCCGAAGCGGATGTTGAGGCCGTGGCCGAAGAAGAGGGCGTCGCCCGCCTTGAGGTTGGGGGCGATGGTCTCCTCGTAGACCTTGGCCTGGATCGGGTCCGGGACCAGGATCATGATGACGTCGGCCTCGGCTGCGGCCTCGGACGGCGTCACGACGCGCAGGCCCTGCTCCTCGGCCTTCGCCTTGGACTTCGAACCCTCGTGCAGACCGACGCGGACGTCCACACCCGAGTCGCGCAGCGACAGGGCGTGGGCGTGGCCCTGGCTGCCGTAGCCGATCACCGCGACCTTGCGGCCCTGGATGATCGACAGGTCGGCGTCGGCGTCGTAGAAGAGCTCGGCCACTGGGTTTCTCCTTGTGTTCTGGTGGTGCGTCCCACCGTACGGGGGGAGGATGCGGGGACGTCGGGGGGTCTCGCCACCCGGGACGGACGCGGCGGGGGCGCCGTGACCGGGTGGCGGCGGGGCTCTCCGTCCTTCGGGGGCGGGGCGCCCTTCCGCGGTGGGTTCGGGCGGGGGTCGAGCGGGCGCCGCGCCCTCTGGCGCTCGTGCCGGACTGGACGGGGTCCTTTATGCCGGACTGCGCCAGGCTCCTCAGCCACGCCCTGGGGTTTTCACTGTACCCGGGGGCCTCTGTGGGGT
>NZ_PVLV01000108.1 GCF_002982015.1 Streptomyces solincola | reverse complement strand
CCCGGCCGGGCTCCGGCTCCGCCGCCGTACTGGTCGCCATCGCGCGCTCCTCCCTCGCCCCCGCCCTCGTACCGCCGCCCCGCCCGCGCTCGCCGGCCGGGGCCGTTACCAGCATGCCATCGCCGCCGCCGGGGCCGGCCGGGCGCGGGCCCGCGGACGGCGCAGGGCCCGCCGGAGAGGTTCCGGCGGGCCCTGCGGCACGGCACGCACGAGGAGCGCGACCGTGGACGATCCGGGTCGGGTCAGTCCTTGATGTCGCAGATCGAGGCGCCCGAGGTGATGGACGCGCCGACCTCCGCGGACAGGCCCTTCACCGTGCCGGAGCGGTGGGCGTTCAGCGGCTGCTCCATCTTCATGGCCTCCAGGACCACGATGAGGTCGCCCTCCTTGACCTCCTGGCCCTCCTCGACGGCCACCTTGACGATGGTGCCCTGCATCGGGGAGGCCAGGGTGTCGCCGGAGGCGGCCGGGCCGGACTTCTTCGCCGCGCGGCGCTTGGGCTTCGCGCCGGCCGCCAGGCCGGTGCGGGCCAGCGACATGCCCAGCGAGGACGGCAGCGAGACCTCCAGGCGCTTGCCGCCGACCTCGACCACCACCGTCTCGCGGCCCGACTCCTCGTCGCCCTCGGCGTCGGCCGGGGCGGCGAACGGCGGGATCTCGTTGACGAACTCGGTCTCGATCCACCGGGTGTGGACGGTGAACGGGTCGGCCGAACCGGTCAGCTCCGGGCCGAACGCCGGGTCGGTCACCACCGCGCGGTGGAACGGGATGGCGGTGGCCATGCCCTCGACGCGGAACTCCGCCAGGGCGCGGGCGGCGCGCTGGAGGGCCTGCTGCCGGGTGGCGCCGCTGACGACCAGCTTGGCCAGCAGGGAGTCCCAGGCCGGGCCGATGACGCTGCCGGACTCCACGCCCGCGTCCAGCCGGACACCGGGGCCGGTGGGCGGGTCGAAGAGGGTGACGGTGCCGGGCGCGGGCAGGAAGCCCCGGCCCGGGTCCTCGCCGTTGATGCGGAACTCGAAGGAGTGGCCGCGCACCGCGGGGTCGCCGTAGCCGAGCGCCTCGCCGTCGGCGATCCGGAACATCTCGCGGACCAGGTCGATGCCGGTGACCTCCTCGGTCACCGGGTGCTCGACCTGGAGGCGGGTGTTGACCTCCAGGAAGGAGATCGTGCCGTCGTTGCCGACCAGGAACTCCACCGTGCCGGCGCCGACGTAGCCGGCCTCCTTCAGGATGGCCTTGGACGCGGCGTAGAGCTGCTTGTTCTGGTCCTCGGAGAGGAACGGCGCGGGGGCCTCCTCGACCAGCTTCTGGTGGCGGCGCTGGAGCGAGCAGTCCCGGGTGGAGACCACGACCACGTTGCCGTGGGTGTCGGCCAGGCACTGGGTCTCGACGTGGCGCGGCCGGTCCAGGTAGCGCTCGACGAAGCACTCGCCCCGGCCGAAGGCGGCGACCGCCTCGCGGACCGCCGAGTCGTACAGCTCGGGCACCTCCTCCAGGGTGCGGGCGACCTTCAGACCGCGACCGCCGCCGCCGAAGGCGGCCTTGATGGCGATCGGCAGGCCGTGCTCCTTGGCGAAGGCGACGACCTCGTCCGCCCCGGAGACCGGGTCGGGGGTGCCGGCCACCAGCGGGGCGCCGGCGCGCTGGGCGATGTGCCGGGCGGCCACCTTGTCGCCGAGGTCGCGGATGGCGTGCGGCGGCGGGCCGATCCAGGTCAGACCGGCGTCCAGCACGGCCTGGGCGAACTCGGCGTTCTCCGAGAGGAAGCCGTATCCGGGATGGACGGCGTCCGCGCCGGAGTCGGCCGCGGCCTGGAGCACCTTGGCGATGTCCAGGTAGCTGGTGGCCGGGGTGTCACCGCCCAGGGCGAACGCCTCGTCGGCCGCGCGGACGTGCAGGGCGTCCCGGTCCGGATCGGCGTACACGGCCACACTGGCGATTCCCGCGTCCCGGCATGCCCGGGCGACGCGGACAGCGATTTCGCCACGGTTGGCGATGAGCACCTTGCGCACGATGGCTCCCTCCTTGAAACAAGCTGAGTTTAGGGACTGCCGACACGGCCACACGACCCGTCCCCAAGGGTGAGCTTGCCCACACGGAGCGTGATTCGAGGCGTGCTGGAGTCGGAGAAATCCTTGTCGCACCACGTTACGCAGGGCTTGTGAACGGAACAGTAACTCTCCGGCTCGGGGCGGGTCGCTGTCCGCCGGTCCAGCGCCGTGTCCCGTTTCTTTGTGGGGTCCCTACCAATGGGCGAACGGTTCCGCCCGATCGGTCCACACCCTTGTCCTGAGCATTACCAGTCAGTAGCCTGCCCGGCACGGCGTCCGACGGCCGGTGATCCGGCCACCGGCCCGGCAGTCTTCAGGCGAGGGGGGAACATGGCGGCCCGCAGAGCGATCGCCCTGGCAGCCGGGATCGTGCTGCTGCTGGAGGCGGTGGGCACGGTCCTGCTCCACCTGGTGCTCGCCGTCGTGATGGGCGGTCAGCGCATGTCGCTGGACGGACTCGACCCCGACCACATGGTGACCGGCATCCGGGTCCTCGGCTTCGTCTTCGGCGCGTTCCTCGCGCTGTGCGGGGTGCTGCTGCTCGTCGTCGCCGTGCGGAACCGGCCGCCCACCCGGCCGGTCCGCATCCTGCTCATCGCCTGCGCCGTCGTGCACGGACTGCTCGGCGCGGTCTGCGTGGGCCTGGTCGGCTGGGCCGCGTTCACGGTGATGATGGCCGTGCTGGCCCTGCTGGTGGCCGCGCTGGTGCTCTACGCGCCCGACCTCACCGACCGCCGCCCCGCCCCGGCCTGAGCCGCCGCGGGCGCGGCCGTCACCGCTCCCAGAGGTCGGTGATCGCGGTCCCCAGCTCGGCCAGCAGCCGGCGCAGCAGCGGCAGCGACAGCCCGATGACGTTGCCCGGGTCGCCGTCCACACCCTCGATGAACGGCGCGGAGCGGCCGTCCAGCGTGAAGGCGCCCGCCACGTGCAGCGGCTCGCCGCTCGCCACGTACGCCGCGATCTCCTCGTCGCTCGGCTCGCCGAAGCGCACCACGGTGGACGCGGTCGCCGAGACGTACCGCTTGGCGGCGGTGTCCCAGACGCAGTGCCCGGTCTGCAACACGCCGGCCCGGCCCCGCATGTCCCGCCAGCGGGCGAGGGCCTCCTCGGCGTCGGCCGGCTTGCCCAGCGCCCGCTTGTCCAGCTCCAGCACCGAGTCGCAGCCGATCACCAGCGCGCCGGACACCTCGGGCCGGGCGGCCACCCGGGACGCCTTCGCCTCGGCCAGCGCGAGCGCCAGCTCGGCGGGGGTGGGAGCGGTGACCGCGTCCTCGTCCACCCCGCTGACGATCACCTCCGGGGCGAGGCCGGCCTGGCGCAGCAGACCGAGACGGGCGGGGGAGGCGGAGGCGAGCACCAGGCGGCGGCGCGGAGCGATGGTCATGCCAGCGAGGGTACTGAGCCGCCGACGGCCGGGCGGACCGGGCTACCGCAGCCCCACGGAGAACATCAGCACCACCATCGCCAGCGCCAGCAGGACGCCCGCGCGGCGCAGCATGGCCTGCGTGTCGCGCATCTCCTCGGGCGGCTCGTTCTCAGGGTCGGACCAGAGCATGCCTCCGATGCTGCGGGCGGGGCGGCCCCGCCGCCTGAGTACGCGTACTCAAGCCCCCGCCGGGCCGGGCGGCGGCCGGGCGCGGGCGGCCTCAGGCGGGCCAGTAGGTGCGCGTCCAGGAGCGCGGGCCCGGCGCGATGCGGCGGCCGCGGGCGATGCGGGCCGGGTCCGACCAGCCCTCCGGGGACCGCGGCGGGCCGTCGCCGCCGGCCGCGGCCAGCGCCGCCGCGCGGGTCTGCACCACCGCGAGCGCGGCGGCCAGCTCCTCGGGGGTCGGATTGCCCCGTACGACTCTGATCATGGAAAGCCTCCTCGGGTGTCCGTCCGTCCCGCCGCTACAGCGGGATGTTGCCGTGCTTCTTCGGCGGCAGGCTCTCCCGCTTGGTGCGGAGCTGGCGCAGCCCCTTCACCAGGTGGGCCCGGGTGTCCGACGGCATGATCACCGCGTCCACATAGCCGCGCTCGGCCGCCGTGTACGGGTTGAGCAGGGTGTCCTCGTACTCCTGGATCAGCCGCGCCCGGGTGCCCTCGACGTCGTCCGCCTCGGCGATGGTGCGGCGGTGCAGGATGTTGACCGCGCCCTGTGCGCCCATGACGGCGATCTGCGCGGTCGGCCAGGCCAGGTTGAGGTCCGCGCCCAGGTGCTTGGAGCCCATCACGTCGTACGCCCCGCCGAACGCCTTGCGGGTGATGACGGTGATCAGCGGCACGGTGGCCTCGGCGTAGGCGTAGATCAGCTTCGCGCCCCGCCGGATGATCCCGCCGTACTCCTGGTCGACGCCCGGCAGGAAGCCCGGCACGTCCACGAAGGTGACCACCGGGATGTTGAAGGCGTCGCAGGTCCGCACGAACCGCGCGGCCTTCTCCGAGGCGTCGATGTCGAGGCAGCCCGCGAGCTGCATCGGCTGGTTGGCGACCACGCCCACCGGGTACCCCTCGACGCGCCCGAAACCCGTCACGATGTTCGGCGCGAACATCCCCTGGGTCTCCAGGAACTCCCCGTCGTCCAGCACGTGCTCGATGACGGTGTGCACGTCGTACGGCTGGTTGGCGCTGTCCGGGACCAGCGCGTCCAGCGCCCGGTCCTCGTCGGTGGGCGCGAGGTCCGCCTCCTCGGGGAAGGACGGGGCCTCGGTGAGGTTGTTGGACGGCAGGTAGGACAGCAGCGACTTGACGTACTCGATGGCGTCCTTCTCGTCGCCCGCCATGTGGTGCGCCACGCCCGAGGTGGTGTTGTGGGTGCGCGCGCCGCCCAGCTCCTCGAAGCCCACGTCCTCGCCGGTGACCGTCTTGATGACGTCGGGCCCGGTGATGAACATGTGCGAGGTCTGGTCCACCATCACCGTGAAGTCGGTGATGGCCGGGGAGTAGACCGCGCCGCCCGCGCACGGGCCGACCACCAGGCTGATCTGCGGGACGACCCCGGAGGCGTGGGTGTTGCGGCGGAAGATCTCGCCGTACAGGCCGAGCGCCATCACGCCCTCCTGGATGCGGGCGCCGCCGGAGTCGTTGATGCCGATCACCGGGCAGCCGGTCTTCAGGGCGAAGTCCATCACCTTGACGATCTTCTGCCCGTAGACCTCGCCCAGCGCCCCGCCGAAGACGGTGAAGTCCTGCGAGAAGACGGCCACCGGGCGGCCGTCCACCGTGCCGTAGCCGGTGACGACGCCGTCGCCGTACGGGCGGTTGGCCTCCAGCCCGAAGGCGGTGGAGCGGTGCCGGGCGAACTCGTCCAGCTCGACGAACGAGTCCTCGTCCAGCAGCAGCGCGATCCGCTCACGGGCGGTCAGCTTGCCCTTGGCGTGCTGCTTCTCGACGGCGCGCGCCGACCCCGCGTGGGTCGCCTCCTCGATACGGCGCTGGAGGTCCGCGAGCTTGCCCGCGGTGGTGTGGATGTCGATCGGGGGCTCGGACTCTCGTGGCTGCGAAGACTTCGCCGGCTCGGACATCGGGATGCGGCTCCCTGACTGGTCGCGGATCACGGGCTGCCGGCCAGCTCGCACTGGTCCGGGCCCGGTGGCTACTGGCCCGTAGCGTATCGGCGGGCCGCGCCGACGAGAGTGAGGCATCCGCCACACCTACCCTGGCGTTCATGACCTCTTCTCCCTCCTCGTCCGGTAGCCGCTGGTCCGATCTGGAGCGGCCGCCGCTGAACGGGAACGACCTGCGCCGGGCGCTGGTCCGCCCCGGCTCGCTGTGGACCTCGCTGGACGTGGTCGCCGCCACCGGGTCCACCAACAGCGACCTGGCCGCGCGGGCCGGCGAGCTGCCCGAGGGCGCGGTCCTGGTCGCCGAGGAGCAGACCGCCGGGCGCGGCCGGCTGGACCGCACCTGGTCCGCGCCCGCCCGCTCCGGCCTCTTCTTCTCCGTGCTGCTCAAGCCGGACGTCCCGGTCGGGAGGCTGGCCTGGCTGCCGCTGCTCACCGGCGTCGCCGCCGCCACCGCGCTGGCCCGCGCGGCCGGCGTGGACACCGCCCTCAAATGGCCCAACGACCTGCTGGTCACCGTGGGCGGCGAGGAGCGCAAGGCCGGCGGCATCCTCGCCGAGCGGACCGGCGACGGCACCGGGGTCGTCATCGGCCTCGGCCTCAACGTCAGCCTGCGTGCCGAGGAGCTGCCGGTCCCCACGGCCGGCTCGCTCGCCCTGGCGGACGCCGTCTCCACCGACCGCGACACCCTGCTGCGGGCCGTGCTGCGCGCGCTGGAGGAGTGGTACGGGCGGTGGGCGGCCGTGAACGGCGACCCGGCCGCCTCCGGGCTCCAGGAGGCGTACGCCGCCGGCTGCGCGACCCTCGGGCGCCCGGTGCGCGCGGAGCTGCCGGGGGAGCGGACCCTGGTGGGCGAGGCGGTCGCGCTGGACGGCGAGGGCCGGCTCGTGGTGGCCGCCGAGGGCGGCGGGCAGGAGGCCGTCGGCGCCGGCGACATCGTCCACCTGCGAGCCGGGGACTGAGCGGCCCGGACTCCCCGGGCGGCGGCGAGCGGAGCAGATCCTTCCGCCCCGTCCGGGACGGAACCGCAGGTGGGCCGGGTGCCGTCCGGGCGGCCCATCAGGACGTGAGCCAGGGCACACCTGCCGTATCGTGGACCGCGATCCAGCGACAGATCGGCAGGACAGTGCGCACGGAACGGGCAGGAGGCGGCCGGTGACCGTCGACGACGCGGACCCCGACCGGCCGGAGCCCGGTTCCGGCACCGGGCCCGGCCACCGTTCCGGCACGGCCGCCGAGGACGCTTCGGGCGCCGAGGACCCCTCGGGCGGCGAGCACTCCTCGGGCGGCGGGAGCGGCGAGCGGCCCGCCGGGGCCGAGGGGCGGTCCGGGGCCGCCGGGGAGGGCGCCGAGTACCCGACCCCGCACCATGTCGTCGACCACACGGCCGAGCCGACCGACGACCCGCTCGCGATCCGCCTGGAGCAGCTCATCCTCGGCGCCGAGCGCCGCTACACCCCCTTCCAGGCGGCCCGCACCGCCGGCGTCTCGATGGACCTGGCCTCGCGCTTCTGGCGGGCCATGGGCTTCGCCGACATCGGCCAGGCCAAGGCGCTGACCGAGGCCGACGTGCTGGCGCTGCGCCGGCTGGCCGGTCTGGTGGAGGCCGGGCTGCTCAGCGAGCCGATGGCGGTGCAGGTGGCCCGCTCCACCGGGCAGACCACCGCCCGGCTGGCCGAGTGGCAGATCGACTCCTTCCTGGAGGGGCTGACCGAGCCGCCGGAGCCCGGGATGACCCGCACCGAGGTCACCTATCCGCTGGTCGAGCTGCTGCTGCCGGAGCTTCAGGAGTTCCTGGTGTACGTCTGGCGGCGGCAGCTCGCGGCCGCCACCGGCCGGGTGGTGCAGGCCGCCGACGACGAGGAGATGGTGGACCGCCGGCTCGCGGTCGGCTTCGCGGACCTGGTCGGCTTCACCCGGCTGACCCGCCGCCTGGAGGAGGAGGAGCTGGGCGAGCTGGTCGAGGCGTTCGAGACCACCTGCGCCGACCTGGTCGCCGCGCACGGCGGCCGGCTCATCAAGACCCTCGGCGACGAGGTGCTGTACGCGGCCGACGACTCCGGGACGGCCGCCGAGATCGGCGTACGGCTGATCGAGACCCTCTCCCAGGACGAGACCATGCCGGCGCTGCGGGTCGGCATCGCCTTCGGCACGGTGGCGACCCGGATGGGCGACGTCTTCGGCACCACGGTCAACCTCGCCAGCCGGCTCACCTCGATAGCGCCCAAGGACGCGGTGCTGGTGGACGGGGCGTTCGCCGAGGAGCTGACCCGCACCGGGGAGGCCCCGGTCTCCGAGACGCGGGCCGCCGAGGACGCCGCCCGGGCCGAGAAGGAGGGCGAGACCCCGCCCTCGTACCGCTTCGGGCTCCAGCCGATGTGGCAGCGCCCGGTCCGGGGTCTCGGCGTGATCGAGCCCTGGCTGCTGACCCGCCGGACGCCTAGGATCCCCGGATAACGTCCGTTAACCGGGAGGGTGCGTCCGCATGTCAGAGCAGGTAGCCGGACAGGGAGCGGTGTCGGAGCGGCGCTTCGGGGAGCACGTCGCCGTACGCCGGCACGGGCACGTCGCCGAGCTGGTACTGGACCGCCCCAAGGCGATGAACGCGGTCTCCACCGAGATGGCCCGCTCGCTGGGCGCCGCCTGCGAGGCCCTGGCCGCCGACCCCTCCGCCCGGGTCGCCGTGCTCACCTCCTCCCACGAGCGGGCCTTCTGCGTGGGCGCGGACCTCAAGGAGCGCAACTCCTTCACCGACGCCGAGCTGGTGCGCCAGCGCCCGGTGGCCCGGGCCGCCTACACCGGGGTGCTGGAGCTGCCCATGCCGACGGTGGCCGCGGTGCACGGCTTCGCGCTGGGCGGCGGCTTCGAGCTGGCGCTGGCCTGCGACCTGATCGTGGCCGACGCCAGCACGGTGGTCGGACTGCCGGAGGTCTCGGTGGGCGTGATCCCCGGCGGCGGCGGTACGCAGTTGCTGCCCCGCCGGGTCGGCGCGGCCCGCGCCGCGGAGCTGGTCTTCACCGCCCGCCGGGTCGAGGCCGGCGAGGCCCTGGAGCTGGGCCTGGTGGACCAGCTCGCCGAGGACGCCCGCGCCGCGGCCCTGGAGCTGGCCGGGCGCATCGCGGCGAACTCCCCGGTCGGGCTGCGCGCGGCCAAGCGTGCCCTGCGCCTGGGTCACGGCCTGGACCTGCGGGCCGGGTTGGACGTGGAGGACGCGGCCTGGCGCTCGGTGGCCTTCTCCGGCGACCGGGCCGAGGGCGTGGCCGCGTTCAACGAGAAGCGCGCTCCGGTCTGGCCCGGCGAGTAGCGGCCGGCGGTCGGGGACCGACCGGCTGACGGCCGGTCGGCCGCGTCGGTGCGCCGAGCGGATGCGATCAGGGAGCCGTCCGAGGTGCGCGGGCCGTTCCGGCCGCACCCCGCGGGGTGAAAAGCGCCCATTCCTCCCTAAGCTTGAGGAATGGGTGAGGATGTCCGGCTGCGGGCCGTGGTGACGCTGGCGCGGGCGATGGCGTCGGCGCACACCCCCCGGGAGACCTGGCGGGCGGCCGCGCTCGGCGCGCGGGACGCCCTCGGCGGCGCCTTCGCCGCGCTGTCCGCCTGGCAGCGCGACCTGGGCCGGCTGAAGGTGCTGGTCAACACGGGGGAGCGGGCGCCGGGCGAGGAGGAGTTCCCGGAGGACGAGAGCTACCCGGTGCACCAGTTCCCGGAGATCACCGAGTCCCTGCACGAGCGCTGGGCGGGCGGCGGCGAGCCGCACGCCTGGGTGCAGAGCGCCGAGGGGCCCGAGGCGGCCCGCCCGCACCCCCGGGCCGCCGCCCTGCGGCGGCGCGGCCGGGGCTCCTGCGTGGTCGCGCCGATCGTGCTGCACGGGCGCGCCTGGGGCGAGCTGTATGTGGCCCGGCCGCTCGGGGCGCCGGTCTTCGACCGGGCGGACGCCGCCTTCGCCACCGTGCTGGCCGCGGTGGTCGCCGCCGGGATCGCGCAGACCGAGCGGCTGGAGGAGGTCCGGAAGCTGGCGTTCTCCGATCCGCTGACCGGGCTGGCCAACCGGCGCGCGGTGGACGCCAGGCTGGACGAGGCGGTGGACCGCTGGCGCGCTGACGGCTCGGTGGCCAGCCTGGTGGTCTGCGACCTCAACGGGCTCAAGCGGGTCAACGACACCCATGGGCACGCGGTCGGCGACCGCCTGCTGGAACGGTTCGGCTCGCTGCTCTCCTGCTGCGGGGCGATGCTGCCGGGCGCCCTGGCGGCCCGGCTGGGCGGCGACGAGTTCTGCCTGGTGGCGTCCGGGCCGGGCGCCGACGAGGTGCTGGCGGCGGCCGACGAGCTGTGCGCCCGGGCGGCCGAGCTGGAGCTGGGCGACGGGGTGGCCTGCGGGGTGGCGTCCACCGGCGACCCGATCGGGCCGGTCACCTCGGCCCGCCGCCTCTTCCGGCTGGCGGATGCCGCCCAGTACCGCGCCAAGGCGGCCCGCTCCCCGAAGCCGGTGGTCGCCGGCCGCGACGGCGCGGTCGTCCGCCTCGCCGACGCCCCCACGCCCGCCGCCGCCCGGGACCGCCGCCGCTTCCGCGACGCCCCGCCCCCGGAGCCGCCGGCACCCTAGTGACAGGTGTCGATTCAATACGTACGCTGCTGAATATGGATATGCACACAGTCGTGGTGGGGACGTCCGGGACCACCGCACAGGACGTCATCGCCGTGGCCCGGGGCAACGCCCGCGTCGAGCTGTCCGCCGAGGCGCTCGCCGCCCTCGCCTCGGCCCGCGAGATCGTCGACGCCCTCGCCGCCAGGCCCGAACCGGTCTACGGCGTCTCCACCGGCTTCGGCGCGCTCGCCACCCGGCACATCGGCCACGAACTGCGGGCGCAGCTCCAGCGCAACATCGTCCGCTCGCACGCCGCCGGCATGGGCCCCCGGGTCGAGCGCGAGGTGGTCCGCGCGCTGATGTTCCTGCGGCTGAAGACCGTCGCGTCCGGCCACACCGGCGTACGCCCCGAGGTGGCGCAGACCATGGCCGACGTGCTCAACGCCGGCATCACCCCCGTCGTGCACGAGTACGGCTCGCTCGGCTGCTCCGGCGACCTCGCCCCGCTCTCGCACTGCGCGCTGACCCTGATGGGCGAGGGCGACGCCGAGGGCCCCGACGGCGCCGTCCGCCCGGCCGGCGAGCTGCTCGCCGCGCACGGCATCGCGCCGGTCGAGCTGCGCGAGAAGGAGGGCCTGGCCCTCCTCAACGGCACCGACGGCATGCTCGGCATGCTGATCATGGCGCTGGCCGACCTGGACCGGCTCTACACCTCCGCCGACATCACCGCCGCCCTCACCCTGGAGGCCCTGCTCGGCACCCCCAAGGTGCTCGCCCCCGAGCTGCACGCCATCCGCCCGCACCCCGGCCAGGCCGCCTCCGCCGCCAACATGCGGGCCGTGCTGGACGGCTCCGAGCTGACCGGCCACTTCCAGGAGGAGGAGGCCCCCCGCGTCCAGGACGCCTACTCGGTGCGCTGCGCCCCGCAGGTCGCCGGCGCGGGCCGGGACACCCTCGCGCACGCCCGGACGGTCGCCGAGCGGGAGCTGGCCGCCGCCGTGGACAACCCGGTGGTGCTGCCCGACGGCGCCGGCGGCGGCCGGGTGGAGTCCAACGGCAACTTCCACGGCGCCCCGGTCGCGTACGTCCTGGACTTCCTGGCCATCGCCGCCGCCGACCTCGGCTCCATCGCCGAGCGCCGCACCGACCGGCTGCTGGACAAGAACCGCAGCCACGGCCTGCCGCCGTTCCTCGCCGACGACGCCGGCGTCGACTCCGGACTGATGATCGCCCAGTACACCCAGGCCGCCCTGGTCGGCGAGCTGAAGCGGCTGGCCGTGCCGGCCTCGGCCGACTCCATCCCGTCCTCCGCGATGCAGGAGGACCACGTCTCGCTCGGCTGGTCGGCCGCCCGCAAGCTGCGCACCGTGGTCGCCAATCTCGGCCGGGTCGTCGCCGTGGAGCTGTACGCCGCCACCCGCGCGATCGAGCTGCGCCACGGCCTCGCGCCGGCGCCCGCCTCCCGCGCCGCCATCGAGGCGCTGCGCGCGGCCGGCGTCCAGGGCCCCGGCCCTGACCGCTTCCTCGCCCCGGACCTGGCGGCCGCCGAGGTCTTCGTACGGGAGGGCGGGCTCGTCGAGGCGGTCGAGCGGGTCACCGGCCCGCTGGCCTGACCCGCACGCGCCCCGGGGCGCGCGGGGTGCTTCAGAGCGCTCCGCGCGCCCCTTGGCGTACCGCGAAGGCCACCATGCCGCCGCCGAGCCCCAGGAAGGCGATACCGCCGGCCAGGTACGGCGTGGTGTCGACCCCGCCGGTCTCCGCCAGGAGCGCGATCGGGGCGGCGGCGGCCTGCTTCTCGGCGGACACTCTCGGCGCCGCCCGGTCCCGCCCGGCGGGCGGCTGGTCGACGGTGGCGTTGGCCGAAGGTACGAACCACAGCGCGGCGAGGAGGGTCCCGGCGGCGGTGGCGGTCAGCAGCGGTCGGCGTGCGACGGACACGTGTTCAGATCCCCTTGCGGAACCGGAGATTGACGGGTGTGGCGATGCTAGACAACACACCGGGTCGCGGGAAAGTCGTGCACGCCGGCGGCTTACGCTCCGTCATATGAGCCGTTCGGAACGATCCCGCTATGTCCGCATTCGTGCGGAGTTCCTGCGGGAAGGGGCCGGCGGCGGCCAACTCACCGCAGCCGCGCGCCGGACCGCGCTCGGCGGCGAAGTCGTCCCGGAACGGGAGCGTACGCCCGCCCGATCCGCGGTAGCCGAAGGGGAAGCGGAAGATCGGACCAGCCGAGGGGGCGCGGTGACGAGACTCACAGGGGGGCGGTCGGCCGTCCCGGTGCGGACGGGCGTGATCCCCGGCGCCTGGGTAGGGGCCCGGCCGGGCCGGTCGGGGGCCCGCGGAACCGACCGCCGAGGCGGCGCGTCGGTCAGTGGTGTTCCCCACATCCCCGCCCGTGGCGGAACCGGACGGGCTGATATGGGTGTTCTGTTGATGGGTGACCTGAAAGCGGCCGCGCGGACCGGCAGGGCCGGCGGCAGGGATTCGGCGACGATGGAGAAGCGTGTGATGACGGACAGCAAGCGGCGGCACAGGGGCTTGGCGGCCGCGTCCGTGGTGCTCGGCGGCGTTCTGGTGCTCTCGGCCTGCGGGGGCGGCGACGGCGAGGCCGACTCCGCCTCCGGCGACTCCAAGTCGTCCTCGCAGTCCCAGGTGGACGAGGCGGCCGCCAAGGAGACCTCCAAGGCCCGCATAGCCATAGCGCCGAAGAACGGCGCGCAGAACGCCGGCATCAACAAGGACGCCAAGGTCACCGTGAGCGACGGCACGCTCACCGAGGTCACCATGACCGCCCAGGACGGCACCGCCGTCGAGGGGCAGATCGCCGAGGACGGCAAGAGCTGGACCCCGAGCGGGCAGCTCGAACGGGCCACCACCTACAAGATCTCCGCCTCCGCGAAGGACTCCGAGGGCCGCGAGGCGCACGAGAACTCCTCGTTCTCCACCGTCTCCCAGGCCAACAGCTTCATCGGGAACTTCACCCCCGAGGACGGCTCCACCGTCGGCGTCGGCATGCCCGTCTCGATCAACTTCAACAAGGCGATCACCGACAAGAAGGCCGTCCAGTCGGCGATCAAGGTGAGCTCCAGCAGCGGCCAGGAGGTCGTCGGCCACTGGTTCAACGGCCAGCGCCTGGACTTCCGCCCCCAAGACTACTGGCAGGAGGGCTCGCAGGTCACCCTCAAGCTCGACCTGGACGGCGTCGAGGGCGCCGACGGCGTCTACGGCGTCCAGCAGAAGACCGTGACCTTCACCGTCGGCCGCAACCAGGTCTCCACGGTGGACGTCGCCGCCAAGACGATGACGGTCACCCAGGACGGCAAGACCGTCAAGACCATCCCGATCTCCGCCGGCTCCAAGGACAACCCGACCTACAACGGCCGGATGGTCATCTCCGAGAAGTTCAAGGAGACCCGGATGGACGGCGCCACCGTCGGCTTCACCGACGACGACGGCAAGGGCGAGTACGACATCAAGGACGTCCCGCACGCCATGCGGCTGTCCACCTCGGGCACCTTCATCCACGGCAACTACTGGGGCGACGACTCGATCTTCGGCAAGGTCAACACCAGCCACGGCTGCGTCGGCCTGAACGACGCCAAGGGCGCGGGCGACGCCAAGCAGGACGGCGCGTGGTTCTACGACAACTCGATCACCGGTGACGTGGTCGTGGTCAAGAACTCCCCGGACAAGACCATCAAGCCCGACAACGGCCTCAACGGCTGGAACATGGACTGGGCCCAGTGGAAGGCCGGCTCGGCCGTCTGAGCCCCACCCGCCGGGCACGCGCACGGCCTAGCGCCGGCTGCCGGACGCCTCGTCCACGCCCCAGTGCGCCAGCAGTCTCAGCGCGTCCGCCGACGGCGAGTCCGGCTCGGCGGTGTACGTCACCAGGCTCTGGTCGTGGTCGTCGGACACCTTCAGCGTCTCGTACGCCAGCGTCAGCTCGCCCACCACCGCGTGGTGCAGCCGCTTCACCCCGTGGCCCTTCTCCGCCACCGTGTGCTTCGCCCACATCGCCCGGAACTCCGGGCTGCGCACCGACAGCTCGCCCACCAGCACCGAGAGCTGCGGGTCGTCGGCCGAGCACCCCGCGTACATCCGCAGGAAGCTGACCACCTCGGTGGCCTTCGCCTCCCAGTCCACGTACAGCTCGCGCGCGTGCGGCGAGAGGAACACCTGCCGGGCCATGTTGCGCTCCTGCGGCTCCAGCGAGGCGAAGTCCCCCAGCAGGGCGGCCGCCATCCGGTTCCACGCCAGCACGTCCAGCCGCCGCCCCAGCACGTACGCCGGCACGCCGTCCAGCGCGTCCAGCAGATGCCGCACCGAGGCCCGCACCGTCTGCGGCCGGTTCGGCGCGACCCGCCGGCGCTTCTTCTCGGCCGGCTTGGCCAGGTGCGTCAGATGGTCCCGCTCGGCGTCGGTCAGCCGCAGCGCCCGCGCGATGGCGTCCAGCACCTCCAGCGAGACGTTGCGGCCGTTGCCCTGCTCCAGGCGCGTGTAGTACGCCACCGAGACCCCGGCCAGTTGCGCCAGCTCCTCGCGGCGCAGCCCGGGCACCCGCCGGTGCCGCCCGAACTCGGGCAGACCGACGTCCTCCGGCTTCAGCCGGGCCCGCCGCGAGCGGAGGAATTCGCTGAGTTCGGCACGCTGGTCCATGACGCCAGTATCTCCGCCGCGCCTGCCGCACCCGCCGGCCTGGCTGACCCTGCCAGTGGTACGCACGGTGTTCGTAGGCACGACGGAGGGCTGGGTGCCGGCCGCACCGCCGGGCAGGGTGGAGGCATGACCACCAACGTCACCGCTTACGCAGCCCCCGCAGCCAAGGCCCCCCTGGAGCGCACCACCGTTCCGCGCCGGGCGGTCGGTGAGCACGACGTGCTGATCGAGATCAAGTACGCCGGCATCTGCCACTCCGACATCCACCAGGCGCGCGACGGCTGGGGCGAGGGGATCTTCCCCATGGTCCCGGGCCACGAGATCGCCGGAATCGTCACCGAGACCGGCTCCGCCGTCACCAAGCACGCCGTCGGCGACCGCGTCGGCGTCGGCTGCTTCGTCGACTCCTGCCGCGAGTGCCAGTACTGCCGGCAGGGCCTCCAGCAGTACTGCGAGCGCGGCATGACCGCCACCTACAACGGCCGCGACAAGGCCGGAGACCCCACCTACGGCGGCTACTCCAGCCACATCGTGGTGGACGAGGACTACACCCTGCGCATCCCCGAGGGCATCTCCCTGGACGTCGCCGCCCCGCTGCTGTGCGCCGGCATCACGCTCTACTCGCCGCTCGCGCACTGGAAGGCCGGCCCCGGCAAGAAGGTCGCCGTCGTCGGCCTCGGCGGCCTCGGCCACATGGGCGTCAAGATCGCCCACGCCATGGGCGCCGAGGTGACCGTGCTCAGCCAGAGCCTGCGCAAGCAGGAGGACGGCAGGAGGCTCGGCGCCGACCACTACTACGCCACCAGCGACCCGGCCACCTTCGAGGAACTGGCCGGCAGCTTCGACCTGATCGTCTCCACCGTCTCCGCCCCGCTCGACTTCGACGCCTACCTCTCGCTGCTCAAGACGGACGGCGCGCTGGTCAACGTGGGCGCCCCCGAGGACCAGGTCAAGCTGAACCTCTTCTCCCTGATCGGCGGCCGCCGCACGCTGGCCGGCTCGGCGATCGGCGGCATCCCCGAGACCCAGGAGATGCTCGACTTCTGCGCCGAGCACGGGCTGGGCGCCGAGATCGAACTCATCCGCGCCGACCAGATCAACGAGGCGTACGAACGCGTCGTCGACAGCGACGTCCGCTACCGCTTCGTGATCGACGCCGCCACCCTGTAGCACCCGCCGCCGCGGACACGCGGACACGCGGACACGCGGACACGCGGACACGCGGACACGCGGACCGTACGGCGTCGATGACCTCCGAGGTCATCGACGCCGTCGCCGTCTGGCGGCCACGATGGCGGCACGCCCCGGGGAACGAGCCGGGGGACCTGCCGAAAGGACGGCTCCGCCATGACCGCGTACGCCATCGCCCACCTCCGCCCGGCCCCCGAGCTGCACGCCGAGGTGCTGGACTACATGGAGCGCATCCAGTCCACGCTGGACCCCTTCGAGGGCCGCTTCCTCATCCACGGCGCGCCCCGCACCGAGGTGCTGGAAGGCGACTTCGACCGGGCCGTGGTGATGATCGGCTTCCCCAGCTACGACCAGGCGCACGCCTGGTACCACTCCGCCGCCTACCAGGAGCTGCTGCCGCGGCGCACCGCCCACATGGACGGCGACGCCCTGCTGATCGACGGCGTCCCGCCCGGCTACGAGGCGGCCGCGACCGCCGCCGCCCTCCGCGCGGCCCGGACGGCGGCCTGAGCCGGCCCGGGGGGTCAGCCCTTGCGGTACACGCACACCTGGGCGCCGGTGGGGCTCTGCGCGGCGGACACCAGCTCCAGCTCCCGCAGCCCGCCGTCGTCCGGGAAGAGCGACTTCCCGCCGCCCAGCAGCACCGGCATCCAGATCAGCCGCAGCTCGTCCACCAGATCGGCGGCCAGCAGCTCCCGCACCAGGGTGGGGCTGCCCATCACCAGCAGGTTCCCCTCCTCGCCGGCGGCCGCGAGCCCCCGCACCGCGTCCGCCGCCTTCCCCCCGCCGAGCCGCACGCTGTTCTCCCAGCCCAGCTCCGCCTCGGTCAGCGTCTGGGACACCACGTACTTGCGGATCGCGTTCATCCGGTCCGCGAACGGGTCCCCGGCCCGTGCCGGCCAGGCCGCCGCCATGGTCTGCCACGTGCGCCGCCCGAACAGCAGCGCGTCCGCCCCGGCCAGCGCCTGGTCGAAGGCCCCGCCGACCACCTCCGGGTCGAAGAACGGGTGCGTCCAGCCGCCGTGCGCGAACCCGCCCGACGGGTCCTCGTCCGGCCCGCCCGGGGCCTGCACGACGCCGTCCAGGCTGACGAACTCGCTGACCGTGATGCGCATGAGAACCTCTCCTCGCTCTGCCGCCGGCGGCACTTCCCGGGATACCGGACTCCCGCCCCGCCCGAAAGTCATCGCATCCGCGCGGTCGTCCGATCCGACCGACCTCAGTCCAGGCAGAACTCGTTGCCCTCGATGTCCTGCATCGTGATGCAGGACTCGTTCTCCTCGTCGGCGGTCTGCACGAGCACGCAGACCGCGCCGAGGGCGGTCAGGCGGTCGCGTTCGGCTTCCAGGACGGCCAGGCGCTCGTCGCCGGTGAGGCCGGCGCCGGCGCGGACGTCGAGGTGGACGCGGTTCTTGGCGGTCTTGCCCTCGGGGACGCGCTGGAAGTACAGGCGCGGGCCCATCCCGGTGGGGTCGATACAGGCGGACCAGGAGTCCCGCTTCTCCGGCGGCAGGGCGGCGTTGTAGTCGTCCCAGGTGGCGAAGGTGTCGGGGGGCGAGGGGAGGACATAGCCGAGCACCTCGCACCAGAAGCGGGCGAGGCGCTCGGGCCGTGCGCAGTCGAAGGTGACCTGGAACTGCCTGATCGTGGACATCGGCGCACCCTAACAAGCGCGCCTGCGGCGGCCTACCGGATTTCAGCCGTCGGCGCGGGCCACGCCGACGGGGCAGGAGACGCCGGTGCCGCCGATGCCGCAGTAGCCGCCGGGGTTCTTGTCCAGGTACTGCTGGTGGTAGCCCTCCGCCGGGTAGAAGGCGCGGTCGGCGGCGGGGAGGATCTCGGTGGTGATCTCGCCGTACCCGGAGCCGGCCAGCACCCGCTGGTAGGCGTCGCGGGAGGCGGCGGCCTCGGCGGCCTGGGCGGGGGAGTGGGTGTAGAGCGCCGAGCGGTACTGGGTGCCCACGTCGTTGCCCTGGCGGAAGCCCTGGGTGGGGTCGTGGGACTCCCAGAAGAGCTTGAGCAGGGCCGCGTAGGAGACGACGGAGGGGTCGAAGACCACGCGGACGACCTCGGTGTGGCCGGTGCGGCCCGAGCAGACCTCCTCGTAGGACGGGTTCTCGGTGTAGCCGCCCTGGTAGCCGGCCAGGGTCGTCCAGACGCCCTCGGTCTGCCAGAACTTCCGCTCGGCGCCCCAGAAGCAGCCCAGCGCGAAGTCGGCGACCTGAAGGCCCTCGGGGTACGGGCCGAGGAGCGGGTTGCCGAGGACGGTGTGCCGCTCGGGGACGGCGAACTGCGGCTCGGGGCGGCCGCGCAGGGCCTCGTCGGGGGCGGGGAGCACGGGGGTGCGGCCGAACAGCATGATCGGGACTCTCCTTCGCGGGGACGGTGCCGGGTTCAACGAGGTGGGGGACGGCGGAATTCCGCGCCCCGCCCGGTGCGCGCGTCCGTCAGTGGGAGAGCGTCGCCGGGCTGCCGCCGTTGGCCTCGTAGCCGGCGACGGCCAGCGCGCGGTAGACGGCGTACTCGGCGGCCGGGTCGGCGCTCAGCGTCCACGGCAGCGCGCCGATGTGGCCGTCCACGTGGACGAGCTGGCGCATCGCCTCCGACCAGCGTTCGGCGCGCACCAGGAAGTGGACCAGCAGATGGCGCACGTGGGCCAGCATCGGGTCGTCCGGGCGGGCCGAGTGCACCGCGTACATCGCACCGCCGAGCGCCTTGGCGACGACCTCGGTGCGGAAGAGGTCGCGGACCAGGACGACGTCGTCCAGGTGCTCGAAGACGGCGAAGAGCGGCAGGGCGGCGAGCAGCGAGCCCTGCGGCGCGCGGGCGGCGGCGGCCGTGGCGAAGCGGTCGGCGTCCTGCCGGGAGCCGTGCCACTTCGCGCACCAGAAGTGCAGCGCGGCGAGGTGGGCGCCCATGTGCTGCGGCGCCCGGTCGATGATCTTCGCCCAGAGCTGGTCGAACTGCTCGTGGGTGTAGCCGAGGCCGCGCGCCACGGCCAGCTCCGCGATGTACGGGACGGGGTCGCCGGGGGCCAGCAGCGCGGCCTTCCCGCACACCTCCCGGGCCTCCTCCAGGATGATCCGGAAGTCGTCGGACCCGGCGGAGGAGGACCGCCAGGCCTGCTGCACCAGGAACTCCGCGTGCACCGCGGCCCCACCGGCGTCCTTGGGCTGCTCGGCCCGCCAGGCCCGCAGCCAGGAGCCGCCCTCGCCGGGCCGCTGCGCCAGCTCCAGCGAGGCCGCCCCGGCGAACGCCTGCACCCGCTGCCAGCGCACCTCCCCTTCCTTCGGGGTGCCGGCCAGCAACTGGGAGGCGGCCCGCCAGTCCTGGGTGCGCTGCACCAGGTCCAGCACGTCCAGCAGGTCCTGGTCGGGACCGGGCATCCGCACGTCCAGCTCCTCCTGGCGCACGAAGCCGTAGTCGTCCGGGTCGGCCGCGTCCGGGGCGCCCGGCTCGGCCAGCCGGATGCCGCCGCGCCTGCGCGTCAACCAGGGGACCAGCACGACGGCCAGCAGACCCAGCGCGAAGAGGAACCAGAGGAAGTCCATACGGCCATTGTCCCGGACGCCGCCGGCGGGCGGCCGGTCGCCCGCCGAACGCCCCGAGCCGCCGTGCTCCGGCGACTACCCTCGGGCCCATGAGCGACGAGCACACCACCCACCAGAACTTCGAGACCCGCGCCATCCACGCGGGCAACACCGCCGACCCGCTGACCGGCGCGGTCGTCCCGCCGATCTACCAGGTCTCCACCTACAAGCAGGACGGTGTCGGCGGACTGCGCGGCGGTTACGAGTACAGCCGCAGCGCCAACCCCACCCGTACCGCGCTGGAGGAGAACCTCGCGGCGCTGGAGGGCGGGCGGCGGGGGCTCGCCTTCGCCTCGGGGCTGGCCGCCGAGGACTGCCTGCTGCGGGCGCTGCTCGTCCCCGGCGACCACGTGGTGATCCCGAACGACGCCTACGGCGGCACCTTCCGGCTCTTCGCCAAGGTCGCCTCCCGTTGGGGCGTGCAGTGGTCGGTGGCCGACACCTCCGACCCGGCGGCCGTGCAGGCGGCGATCACCGACCGGACGAAGGCGGTCTGGGTGGAGACGCCGTCCAACCCGCTGCTCGGCATCACCGACATCGCGGCGCTGGCGGACGTCTCCCGCACCGCCGGGGTGAAGCTGGTCGTGGACAACACCTTCGCCAGCCCCTACCTCCAGCAGCCGCTGGCCCTCGGCGCGGACGTGGTCGTCCACTCGCTCACCAAGTACATGGGCGGCCACTCCGACGTGGTCGGCGGCGCGCTGGTCACCGCCGACGCCGAGCTGGGCGAGGAACTGGCCTACCACCAGAACGCGATGGGCGCGGTCGCCGGGCCGTTCGACTCCTGGATCGTGCTGCGCGGCATCAAGACCCTCGCCGTGCGCATGGACCGGCACGGCGAGAACGCCGCCAAGGTCGCCGAGATGCTCAGCCGCCACCCCAAGGTCACCCGGGTCCTCTACCCGGGCCTGCCCGAGCACCCGGGCCACGAGATCGCCGCCAAGCAGATGCGCGGCTTCGGCGGGATGGTGTCGTTCCGGGTGGAGGGCGGCGAGGAGGCGGCCGTGGCGGTGTGCGACCGCGCCAGGCTGTTCACCCTCGGCGAGTCGCTGGGCGGCGTGGAGTCGCTGATCGAGCACCCGGGCCGGATGACCCACGCCAGCGTGGCCGGCTCACTGCTGGAGGTCCCGGCCGACCTGGTCCGGCTGTCGGTCGGCATCGAGAACGCCGACGACCTGCTGGCCGACCTGCGCCAGGCCCTGGGCTGACGCATCCCGCGCCGGGTGCGGGCCGTCCGCCCGCCCCGGCCGGGCCGGTCAGTCCTCCGGGGCGGCCGGCTCCGCCTCGGCGGCGGGCTCGGCGGGCGGCAGTCCGGCCTGGCGGGCGGAGAGCGCGGAGTTGAAGCGGGTCAGCAGGGTGCAGAAGGACTCCCGCTCCTGCTCGCTCCAGCCGTCCGTCACCTGCGCCATCAGCTCGCGCCGGGAGGAGCGCACCTCCTCCAGCCGGGCCTGGCCGCGCGGGGAGAGCTGGAGCACCACGGCCCGGCCGTCCTCCGGGTGCGAGGTGCGCTTGACCAGGCCGGTGTCGACCAGCGGCGCCACCTGGCGGGTGACCGTGGAGGAGTCGATGCCCATTCCGGCCGCGAGCGCCTTGACGCCCATCGGGCCTTCCTGATCAAGGCGGTTGAGCAGCAGGTACGCCGCCCGGTCCATGGAGTTGCGAAGCTGTCCGGTGCCGCCGAGACGGGTCTGCTCGGCCCGGCGGGCGAAGACGGCCACCTGGTGCTGGAGGGCATCGAGGAGGCCGGGGTCCAGATCAGTCGTCATGTCCTGAGATGTGGGCATGGCTGCGGGGCTCTCTCGTGCGGATGCGGTCGGGTTGGTGGGGGACACAGTACGCGGCCGGATGCGGCTCCGTACGGGCGCTGCGCAAACGTGATGGGGCCTGTGACCGGCTGAGACACTGGACCCATGAGCTTCCGTACGTCACACGTCCCGCCCCCGCTCATCCTCGACGACGTCCGGGGCGCGCAGAAGATGCTCGCGGGCGTGGCGCGGACGACCCCGATGGAGACCAGCCGCCATCTGTCCGCGCTCGTCGGCGCCCCCGTGCACCTCAAGTGCGAGCACCTCCAGCGCACCGGCTCGTTCAAGCTGCGCGGGGCGTACGTGCGGATCTCCGGGCTGCGACCGGAGGAGAAGGCCGCCGGCGTGGTCGCCGCCTCGGCCGGCAACCACGCGCAGGGCGTCGCCCTGGCCTCCTCGCTCCAGGGCGTCCGCTCGACCGTGTTCATGCCGGTCGGCGCACCGCTGCCGAAGGTGGCGGCCACCCGCGACTACGGCGCGGACGTACGGCTGCACGGACAGGTGGTGGACGAGACGCTGGCCGCCGCGCAGGCGTACGCCCGGGAGACCGGCGCGGTGTTCATCCACCCCTTCGACCACCTGGACGTCATCGCCGGGCAGGGCACGGTGGGGCTGGAGATCCTGGAGCAGTGCCCCGAGGTGCGGACCATCGTGGTCGGCGTCGGCGGCGGCGGGCTCGCGGCCGGCATCGGCATCGCGGTCAAGGCGCTGCGGCCGGACGTGCGGGTGGTCGGCGTCCAGGCGGAGGCCGCGGCCGCCTTCCCGCCCTCGCTGGCGCTGGGCCGCCCCACCACCGTGGACACGGCGGCGACCATGGCCGACGGCATCAAGGTCGGTCGCCCCGGCGACGTCACCTTCGATCTCGTACGGGATGTGGTGGACGAGGTCCGCACCGTCTCCGAGGACGAGCTGTCCGCCGCGCTGCTGCTCTGCCTGGAGCGCGCCAAGCAGGTCGTGGAGCCGGCGGGGGCCAGCCCGGTCGCCGCGCTGCTGAGCACCCCGCAGTGGTTCGCCGGACGCGGACCGGTCGTGGCGGTGCTCTCCGGCGGGAACGTCGACCCGCTGCTGATGCAGCGCATCCTGCGGCACGGCATGACGGCGGCCGGCCGCCACCTCGGGCTGCGGCTGCGGCTGTCCGACCGCCCCGGCGCTCTGGCCACCCTGCTCGGGGTGCTGTCCAGGCTGGACGCCAACGTGCTGGACGTCGCGCACGTGCGCACCGACCCGCGTCTCGGCCTGACCGAGGTCGAGGTCGAGCTGCACCTGGAGACCAAGGGCCCGGAGCACTGCGAGCAGGTCGCGGCGGCGCTCGGCGCAGCGGGGTACGCCGTCACCGGCTGAGCCGGCTCGGGCATTCGCGCGCACCCCGGCCGGGCACGCCGGTCGCGCCACGTCACGTCTCGGTATCGAACGTATGATCCAGCAAAAAGCGCTTGAGGGGCACGCTGCCGCCCGCCTAGCGTTGGTGGCTTCGATCACAGTCGGGGGGACGGTCCGGGGCGGCTCCGGTCAACCGCCGCCGGCGACCAAGGAGATTCCATGCCAGGCGCAATCCATGCCGAGGGTCTGGTCAAGACCTTCGGCGACGTCCGGGCCCTGGACGGTGTGGACCTCGACGTCCCGGAAGGGACGGTCCTCGGACTGCTCGGCCCCAACGGCGCCGGGAAGACCACCACCGTCCGCGTGCTCACCACCCTGCTCAGGCCCGACAGCGGCCGGGCCGTGGTGGCCGGCCTCGACGTGCTGAAGCAGCCCAACGAGGTGCGCCGGTCCATCGGGCTGTCCGGCCAGTTCGCCGCCGTCGACGAGTACCTCACCGGCCGCGAGAACCTGCAAATGGTCGGCCAGCTCTACCAGATGTCCGGCCGGGCGGCGAAGGCCCGCGCGGTCGAGCTGCTGGAGCGGTTCAACCTCACCGACGCGGCCGACCGGCCCACCAAGACCTACTCCGGCGGCATGCGCCGCCGCCTGGACCTGGCGGCGGCCCTCGTCGTCTCCCCGCCGGTGATGTTCATGGACGAGCCGACCACCGGGCTCGACCCGCGCAACCGGCAGCAGCTCTGGGAGGTCATCCAGGAGCTGGTGGCCGGCGGCACCACCCTGCTGCTCACCACGCAGTACCTGGAGGAGGCCGACCACCTGGCGCACGACATCTGCGTCGTCGACCACGGCAAGGTGATCGCCCGGGGCACCTCCGACCAGCTCAAGCAGCGCACCGGCGGCGAACGCGTCGAGGTGGTCGTGCACCGGCCCGACGAGATCGAGCCCGCGCGGTCCGTCCTCGCCGGCTTCGGCAAGGGCGAGGTCGCCGTGGAGACGCACACCCGCCGGCTCACCGTGCCGGTCGCCGGCGGGGCCAAGCTGCTCGCCGAGGTCATCCGCGAGCTGGACGGCCGGGGCGTGGAGATCGACGACATCGGGCTGCGCCGCCCCACCCTGGACGACGTGTTCATCTCGCTCACCGGCCACGCCGCCGAGACCGGGGCCGCGCCGGAGGACGGCGAGGCCGACGAGTCCGGCGAGGACCCCCGTACGCGCAAGGAGACCGACCAGTGACCGCCACCGCACCCGTCGTCGCCGACCCGGCGCCGCTGCCCCGCCGGGGCGCCCTCACCCAGTCGGTGCGGGACTCCCTGGTCGTCGCCAGACGCAACCTGATCCGGATGACCAGGATCCCGGAGATGATCCTGTTCGGGGTCATCCAGCCGGTGATGTTCGTGGTCCTGTTCACCTACGTCTTCGGCGGATCGATCGCCATCCCGGGCGCCGGCGCGAGCACCAGCGCCTACAAGGAGTTCCTGATGGCCGGGATCTTCGCGCAGACGGTCACCTTCGCGACCGCCGGCGCGGGCGCGGGCATCGCCGACGACATGCACAAGGGACTGATCGACCGGTTCCGCTCGCTGCCGATGGCGCGGGGCGCCGTGCTCACCGGCCGCACCCTCGCCGACCTGGTCCAGACGGCCATCACGCTGGCCGTCCTGGCGATCGTCGCCCTCATCGTCGGCTGGCGCACCCACGAGAACCTCGGCAGCGTGCTGCTGGGCTTCGCCCTGCTGCTCCTGCTGGGGTACGCCTTCACCTGGATCGGCGCGCTCATCGGGCTCTCGGTGCGCACTCCGGAGGCGGCCACCTCCGGCGGCCTGATCTGGCTGTTCCCGCTGACGTTCATCTCCAACGCCTTCGTGCCCGTCAACGGCATGCCGACGTTCCTCCAGTACGTCGCCGAGTGGAACCCGTTCAGCGCCACCGTCGCGGCGGCGCGCGAGCTGTTCGGCAACACGATCGCCGGAGTGCCGAAGTCCGTGACGGGCGCCTGGCCGATGGAGCACCCGGTCTGGGCGACGCTGATCTGGTCCGTGCTGATCATCGTCGTCTTCCGCACCCTCGCGGTGCGCAAGTACCGCTCGGCTTCCTGAGCCGGACGGCACGCACGCATGACGAGGGGCCGGGCCGCGCTCCCGGCGCGGGCCCGGCCCCCTGTCGTCACCGCCCGGGCCGGGCGGCGGCTCAGCCCTGGTACGGCTTGGCGTCGAGGACCTTCACCGACGCCTTCTTGCCGTTCGGCAGCTCGTACTCGGCGTCCTGGCCGACCTTCTTGCCGTTGACCCCGGAGCCGAGCGGCGACTGCGGGGAGTACGTCTCGATGTCCGCGCTCGCGTACTCGCGCGAGGCGAGCAGGAACGTCAGAGTGTCGCTCTCGTCGCCGTCGAAGGCGATGGTGACGACCATGCCGGGGGCGACCACGCCGCTCTGCGACGGGGCCTCGCCGACCTTGGCCTGCTCCAGGAGCTGGGTGAGCTGGCGGACGCGGAGTTCCTGCTTGCCCTGCTCCTCCTTGGCCGCGTGGTATCCGCCGTTCTCACGGAGGTCGCCCTCCTCCCGGGCGGCCGCGATCTTGGCGGAGATCTCGGATCGCGCGGGACCAGACAGATACTCCAGCTCGGCCTTGAGCTGGTTGTACGCCTCCTGGGTGAGCCAGGTGACGTTGTCGCTGGTCTGGGTCACGGGTGCTCCTCGTCGGTACTGGGATACAAAGCATCGCCCTATCCAGGATTCTGTGCCGTCCTGGAAGGGCGAAACCACGAGCCTAACAATTCAGGCGGTAAAGGGGGAGGACAAACGTGACGAAGTCATCACCGCCGTCCTGCGGTGGGCACCTCCGGCCGACGCCGTCAGCCGGAGGTGCAGCCCATCAGCTCGGCGCTGGTGGCCTGGCGTGTCGTGCGCACGCTGACCACTTCGTCGATCCGGTCGGCGGGCTGGTCGAAGCGGACGTCCCGGCGGCCCACCTCGCCGCCGTCCTCGGCCAGTGCCCGCAGGGTGCACGAGCCGGTGGCGCCGCTGTCCTTGCGCACCTCCAGGTGCACCTGCACCCGGTCCGCCGCGGACGCGTCGAACTTGATCACCTCGGCGCTGACGTCCTGGCCGGCCACGTAGTGGTAGCCGAACCAGCCGACCAGCGCGAGCAGCAGCACGCCCAGCACCGAGCCGACGGCCTTCAGCCGGCGGTCGGCGCGCTCGTCCGCCGAGCGGCCGTAACGCCCCTCGGGGAGCCCTTCGCGCACCGTGCTCATGATCGTTCCCTTCACCCGGGCCTGCGGCCTCGCGGGCGGAATTTTCCGACCGCCGGTTCCGTCACTATAGAAGCCTCCAGATGCCCCTAATCCACCGAGTCACTGAGTCACTGAGGATCGAGCCTTGACTGAGCAGCTGCGACTGATGGCAGTCCACGCGCACCCCGACGACGAGTCGAGCAAGGGCGCGGCGACGATGGCCAAGTACGTGTCCGAGGGGGTGGACGTGCTGGTCGTCACGTGCACCGGAGGCGAGCGCGGCTCCATTCTGAACCCGAAGCTCCAGGGCGACCGCTACGTCGAGGAGAACATCCACGAGGTGCGGCGCAAGGAGATGGACGAGGCCCGCGAGATCCTCGGCGTCAGCCAGGAGTGGCTGGGCTTCGTCGACTCCGGGCTGCCCGAGGGCGACCCGCTGCCCCCGCTGCCGGAGGGCTGCTTCGCCCTGGAGGACGTGGACAAGGCGGCCGGGCGGCTGGTGCGGTCGATCCGGGCGTTCCGGCCGCAGGTGGTCACCACCTATGACGAGAACGGCGGCTATCCGCACCCCGACCACATCATGACCCACAAGATCACGATGGTGGCGTTCGAGGGCGCGGCCGACCCGGAGAAGTACCCGGAGTCGGAGTTCGGCCCGGTGTGGCAGGTGGCGAAGGTCTACTACAACCAGGGCTTCAACCGGGCCCGCACCGAGGCGCTGCACGAGGGCCTGGTGGCGCGCGGTCTGGACTCCCCCTACGGCGAGTGGCTCAAGCGCTGGGACGAGTCCGAGCACGTCGAGCGGAACCTGACCACCCACGTGCCCTGCGCGGACTTCTTCGAGATCCGCGACAAGGCGCTGATCGCGCACCGGACGCAGATCGACCCGGACGGCGGCTGGTTCAAGGTGCCGATGGACGTCCAGAAGGAGCTGTGGCCCACCGAGGACTACGAGCTGGCCAAGACCGTGGTGCCCACCTCCCTCCCCGAGGACGACCTCTTCGCGGGCATCCGCGACAATGCCTGACATGAGCGCACACCAGGCACTGGTCCAGCTCGTCCCGCTCGCCAAGGAGCTGGACGAGAACAAGGTCACCCCCGGCGTCCTCGGATTCATCGTCTTCGCGGTCATGGCGCTGGCCGTCTGGGCGCTGATGAAGTCGATGAACCGGCACATGAAGCGCGTCGACTTCGAGGAGACGCCCGAGGACGCTTCCGCGAACGCCGCCGCCTCCTCGGACGCCCGCACCCCGGCGGCCTCGGGCACCGGCTCCGCGGGCGCGGGCGAGACGACGAAGTAGCGCCCCCGCCGAGCGGGAGCGCTGGGGCCGGCCAGAAGCCGCCGGGGCACCCCGGCCGCCCCTAGGGGACTCGCTCAGGGGCGAGCGCAGAGGCCGACCCCTGCCCGGCCGCGGGCCGCGGCCTCCGGCGACCGGGTCGCCGCCTCGGACCCGCGGCCTTCGGCGGCCGGGCCGCGGCCTTCGGGGTCGGGGCCCCGTCCAGGGGGGCGGGCGTCACTCCTTCGTGCGGTCCCCCGTCTCCGGGAGCCCCGCCGTCTCGGCGGCGTGACGGGTGGGCGTGAGGCCCAGGGCCCAGGCCTGCCAGGGGGATTCGAGGCGGATGCCGCGCTCCAGCACCAGGCCCCAGGTGGCCAGGGCGTCGGTGAGGCGGGGGTCGCGGGCGGGGTGGCCCTCGGCGGCCAGGCGGGCCAGCTCCTCCTGGGCGACGACGGTGCCGATCTCGACACCGCCGGGGGAGGCGTACGGCAGCAGGGTGCAGCGCAGGAAGCGGGCCCAGTCGCCGCCGCGCCGGTCGCCGGCCGTGCCGAACAGCGCGGCCGCCTCCTCGCACAGGGCCAGCGCCTGCGGGGCGCGGCTGTTGCCCGCGTCGATCACCGCCAGCTCCAGGCACGCCCACCCCTCCCCGTACGGCAGGCCGATCCGGCGGAAGTCGGCGCGGGCGTCGGTCAGCAACTGGCGGGCGAAGCCGGAGTTGCGCAGCCCGCCGGTGCGCGCGGCGCTCAGGTCCCGGGTGGCCCGGCCTGCGTGGTGCCGGGCGCAGGCGAGCCCGTAGACGTCCCGCATCCGGGAGAACATCGCCCGGGCCCGCTCCAGCTCCCGTACCGCCTCGTCGCGCTCGCCGCCGTCCTCCAGCGCCTGGCCCAGGTAGTAGCGGGTCCACGCCTCGCCGCGGGCGTCCTCGTTGTCCGTGTGCCGGGCCAGCGCGGCGCGCAGCCCCTCCGCCGCCGGGCCGGGGTCGCCGGCCACCAGCCGGACGCGGCCCAGCTGGGTCAGCGCCCACGCCTCGCCGCGCTCGTCGCGGGTGCGGCCGTACAGGTCGAGGGCGGTGCGCAGCTCCTCCTCGGCCCGCTCCGGCTCGCCGATGCGCAGCCGCGCCTGGCCGAGCTGGAAGTGCGCCCACGCCTCGCCGTGCAGGGACTCGCCGCGCCGGTGCAGGTCGAGCGAGGTGTCCAGCAGGGCCAGCGCCTCGGCGACGTCGCCCCGGTCACGCTCCACGGCCGCCAGCGCGTGCAGCGTCCAGGCGCGGTCGGCCGCCAGCTCGGCGGGCTGCTGGAGGGCCAGGGCCTCCCGGAGCCGGGCGGCGGCCTCGGTGAGGTTGCCCTGGTGGTGCAGGGTGATGCCGAGCGAGCAGAGCGCCAGCGCGGTCTCGGCGTCCTGGTTGGCCTCCTGGTAGAGCGAGACCACCGAGGTGAGGGTGGTGCGGGCGGTGTCCAGCTCGCCGAGCTGCCGGGCGGCGATGCCGGTGCGCCACTGCACGGACCGCTGGAGCAGCCCCTGGTCGACCTGCTCGGCCAGCTCCTGGAGCACGCCCAGCCGGTACAGGTCGCCGCGCAGCAGGCAGTAGTCGCACAGCGCGCCCAGCAGCTCCAGCACCGTCTGCCGGCTGACGTCCCCGGCGTGCCGCAGGGTCGCCGTGATGAAGCCCGACTCGTCGTCCAGCCAGCGCAGCGCCGCCTCCAGGGAGGAGAAGCCGTGCCCGGTGAACCGGCCCGCGCGGGTGGACATCTTGCCGTCGACCATGCGGATCACGGTGTCGGCCAGCTCGGCGTAGGCCTTGATCAGCCGCTCCCGGGCGGCGGTCACCTCCGCCGGGTCCTCCTCCGCGCCGAGCCGGGCGGCGGCGAACACCCGTACCGCGTCGTGCAGCCGGAACCGCCCGCCGCGCACCCGGTCCAGCAGCCCGGCCCGGGACAGCTCGGCGAGCAGGGCCGCGGCCTCCTCGTCGTCGGCGCGGTCCGCGGCGAGCAGCACCGCGGCCGCCGCCGCGCCCAGCGAGGCCCGGCCGGCCAGGGACAGCTTGCGCAGCAGCGTTCGGGCCCGATCGCTCAGGTCCGTCTCGTAGCGGGCGGCGAGCGCCCGCTCCACGGGACTGCCGGAGCGCTCCGCGAGCAGCGCGGCGACCTCGCCGGCGGGCCGGGCGACCGCGGCCGCCCCGGCGATCCGGAGGGCCAGCGGCAGCCCGCCGGACAGGCCGGCCAGTCGCTCCAGGCCCTGGGCGTCATAGGGGCCGGACGGCTGCCCGGCGTCCGCCGCCGCGGTCGTGCGCAGCAGCTCCTCGGCGTCCGCCGGGTCGAGCCCGGCCACCGGGAGCTGGTGCACCGAGGCGGGCACGTCCTCGCCCAGCTCCAACGGGCCCCGCGCGGTGACCAGGACCAGGCTGTCGGAGCGCTCCGGTATCAGCGCGCGCACCTGCTCCGGGCCCTGGGCCTCGTCCAGCACCACCACGACCGGCAGGCCCTTCAGATGCTGGTGGTACAGCTCGGTGAGCCGGCGCACCTGCGGCTCGGCGTCCCCGCGCTCGCGGTGCAGCAGCTGCTCGCGGGGCGCGCCGAGCCGGTTGAGCAGGTGCAGCAGCGCGTCCCGGGTGGACAGCGGCCGCCCGCCGGGGCCCGAGCCGCGCATGTCGACCAGGCAGGCGCCGCGGAACAGGTCGCGGGACTGGTGGGCGGCGCGCACGGCGAGCGCGGTCCGGCCGGCACCGGGCTCGCCGTGGAGCACGACCACCACCGGGCGGGTGCCGGTGGCCGCGCGGCCGGCCCGCACCCACTGGCCTATCCGCTCCAGCTCCGTCCTCCGGCCGACGAACGGCTCCGCGCCAGCGGGGAGTTGACCGAAGGAGTGCTCCAGGGCGGTACGCCGGCGGGCGAGCGCGCTGCGGTCGACGCCGCGCAGCGCCGGGCCGCCGCCGGCCGGGGCGGCGGCGGGCTTGTGCACGGCAGCGGCGGCGAGGATGCGCTGCTGGTCCAGGAAGGGGCGGATGCCGCGAACCTCCAGCGCGGTCAGCCACTGGAGACGGAGCTGCTCCGGGCCGCCGGGCTGGCCCGCCGCCCCGGCCCTGCGGTGCGCGGCCGGCCAGTGCCCGGCGGTCGCCCGCAGCACCGTCGCCGCGGCCCCGGCGACCGCGACCACCGCGCCGGCGCCCAGTGCGGTGCCGGCCGCGGTGCCCAGTGCCAGGTCCGCCCCGGCGGCGGCCACCGCGGCGACCACCGTGACCAGTGCCGGTCCGGCCACCGCCTGCCGGCTCAGCCGCTCCGACAGGGCCGGCCGGTCCTGGCCCGACTCCTGCGAGGCGCGCGCATAGGCGGCGTACTCCTCACCGGCGCTCGCCGCCATCGACTCCAGCGCGGCCCGCCCCCGGGCCAGCAGCTGTCTCTTATACACATGT
>NZ_PVLV01000107.1 GCF_002982015.1 Streptomyces solincola | reverse complement strand
GGGAAAGCGCCGCTCCGGCGCGGGCGGCAGCCCGGGAGTGCCGGTGGTGACCGGCGCAGCCGACGGCCTCTCCTCGCGGAACTCACCATCGATGACGTCCTCGGCGCGGTCGTAGCGGCGCGGCGGCCGGGCATGCTCCCCGGACGCCTCCCACCCGGCGAACCCGCCTGGATCGGTTGCACCCGGGGATGACCGACCAGTCCTAGGCCGCCCAGCGGAGCCGCCGCCTGCCCGCCGACGGGCCTTTCGCCTACCCGCTGGACCGAAGGGCCCGGGGTCGCCTGCCGTTCCGGCAGGGCCCCGGCCAAAGCCTTTTCCGCCCGCCTTCGGGTCGGTGTCTGATGTTGTCTTCTCTTGGGCGGCGCGGCGCTCCTCCCTAGCGGCGCTGCGGCGTTCCTCGTCGGCGCGGCGGCGCTTGTCGAACCGACGCCGCGCCTCCTGCGACAGCGCCTCGCCCAAGCCGGTGCGAGGGGCATCCTGCCCGGCCGCCGCACCCTGCCCGGCCGCCGTCTTCGCGGCCTTCGCTTCCCCCGCGGCTGTCGCCTTGCCGTCCCAGGCGGCGGACTTGGCCGCCTCCCGACCGGCCCGCCGCTCCTGACGGCGACGCTGCCGTTCCTCCCAGGCCCGCTGCTTGTTGGCGCGGGCTTGGTCGCGGTCCTTGGCTCGCTGCTCGCGATCGGCGCTCTTGTCGGCAGCGCGCCGCTCCTGGCGGGCCTGCTGCCTGGCCCGGGCCTGTTCCTGTCGGGCGGCCTGCTTGGCACCAGCCCTCTCGTCACGGGCCTTGGAGCGGTCATCAGCGCGCTGCTGACGCGGCGACAACCCACGACCTCCGGGGCCGCCCTTGCCGTTTCCGGGACCGCCGCTCTTGGGTCCGTCGGGCTTGCGCTGATCCTTCGTCGCCCGCTTTCCGTCAGCCGCCTTGCGGCCGTCGTTCTTGGCCTGCTCGGCCCGCGCCCGCTTGTCGTCGGCCGCCTTCTGCCGCTCGCGCTGCGCCTGGTGCTGCTGGCGGCGCTTGTCGTCGGCGGCCTTCTGCTGCTCGCGGCGCTTGTGCTCGTTGGCCTTCGCGGCGGCGGCCTGCTGGTCCGCCTTGCGCCGGTCCAGCTCGCCGGCGCCCCTGCGATCCGGGCCGGCGGGCGGGCGCTTGCCCCCGCCCTTGTCCGCACCACCGGGGCCGGCCTTACCGGCGGGTCCGCCCGGCTTACCGCCGCTGGCTCCGCCGCCGGCGGGCTTGCCGCCTCCGCCCGCGGCGGGCGACTTGAGCGCGCCGGCGTCGGACTTGCCCTGCGCCGCTTTCTTCTCGGCCTCCGCCAGCATCCCGGCCTGGCGCAGTTTGTTCTGCGCTTGGAGAAGGCCGATCTCCCGCTCGGACGCGGCTTTCAGGCGGGCGACTTTCGCCTCGACCACGGCCTCTTTATGCGGGGCCTCGGCCGCCATGTCTGCGTAGGCGCGGGCGATGCGGTATTCCAGCCAATCCCCGATCCGCTCCGTCAACGTACGGCACGGATCGTAATCGGCTTCCGCTTCCTCACCGGCTTCTTCGGTCCCGAATTCCTCTGATTCGGCGGGGTGGTCGATTCCCTCGGAATGCAAGGCGTGTTCCGGGGGGCTGGGCTGGCGGATGGGCGGCAGCTCGATGGTCTGCTCTTCGGGTCGCTCGGGTGGAATCTCATCGGTCGGCGGGATGAGCCGGTCGATATCCGCGATCTGCACGGGCCGATCTGTGACGTCGGAGGGGGGCGGAAAGGGGATGAGCTGTCCGGGACCGCCGTGGGTCGGCGGATCGTGGTCGGAGGTGGACACGTGCTGTTCCCTTCTTGACAGCCGCCGAGGGCCTCGCGTACACGCGTGTGCGCGGGCGGGCGTGCGGGGGTGCGGGCGTGCGGGCGTTGGGGCCACGCCGAGAGGGCCGGCCGCGGATGGCGGCCGGCCCTCTCGGGTCTCGCGTGGGCGGGCGGCGCGGCGGCGGGTGCCGCTAGCTGCGGGGCTGGGTGTACTTGGCGAAGATGCCGTTCAGCTCGTGCGCCATGCCCCGCAGCGTGGTGGTGTCGCCTCTTTTGTGGAGCTTGCTGCCGTGCGTTTGCAGCAGCATCAGCAGGAAGCGGTATGCGCCGAGGTCCTCGCCGTACCGGCGAATGTAATCGTCCCGCTGAGCCAGCAGATACGTGCGGGAGTTGTTCGCCTTCATTTCCTGGCGGGTGAGTGGGCGTCCAGCGCTCATGCGCTCTCACGTCCTCGCAGGTCGTGAATTCCGGCTACAGGTGCAGCATAGCCGGTGTTCGGCTGCTGCGGAACCTGCGGCGGAATATTCGGCCTGGGCGGGATGGCGTGCGGCGACTTCTTACGCGTCTTTTCCAGCTCCTTTTGCTTGCGGTCTTTCACCGTGGTGTCGCATCCGGTGTCGAAATCACGGCGCTGATAGGCCGCCCTCTCCAGGTCGGCGATCAGGCTGCGCGCGTCCCTGAGGGCCTTTTCCAGGGCTTTTTCGACGGGGCGGGCGCGCAGGCGGGCGTGGTAGAAGCGGTCGCCCTGAAGGTGCGTGCCGCGGACGTGGACGGTGGTTTGGTCGGTCAGGACCGCCAGGTGGCGTTCCATGTCGCGGACGGTGAGCTGGAGGTCGGCGAGGTAGCGGGCGGTGGCGGCCGCGCTGGCCGCGATGTCGGCCAGCGGCCCGTCGGGCCGGCGGGTGTCGCCGGGGTTGGTGGCGCCGAAGCCGGCGGCCGAGTCGTGGCCGTCGGCGGGCGGGCGGTGGGTACTCATCACGAAGGTCCCTTCCGAAGGGTGGGGTGGTTGGCGGTTGTCCGGCAGGTGCGGCCAGGCCCAGTCCACGGGCAGGGTGGCCGAAGGGACTGGGCGTGACCGGTGGTGCCGGCAAGGCGCTGCTCGCCTGCGGGCGCCCGCGGCCGCGCGGTTAGCGAACCGCTCGCTTCGAGCTGGTTCGCGAACCGCTGGTGCGCGATGGTTTGCGAACCGCTGGCGCGTGATGGTTCGCGAACCGCTGGTGCGCAGTGGTTAGCGCCGGGGTTCGCGGCGGTCAGGAGGCGTGGCGGTCGCGGTATTCGGCGCGGGCGGTTGTGAGGCGGTGGTAGGCGGTGGTCTTGCCCATGTCGGTTCGCTGCAGGACTTCGGGGAGGGTGACCTTGGCGAAGCCGAGTTCGTCCATCAGGTTCAAGATCTGTTCGACTTGGGCGCGCTGTCGTTGGGCGCGGCCGGTGAGGTTCGCGGCCGGTTCGCTGGTGGATTCGGGGTGGGTTCGCGTTGGGGTGGAGGGGGTGGGGGCGTGTTCGCGAACCGGTTCGCGGGTTGCGGGTTCGCCCTTCGGGTTCGAGGTTCGGTTTTCGGGTGCTGGTTCGCGGTCGGTTGAACCAGGGGGCGGGGGCAGTTCGGCGAACCGGTTCGGGTTCGGTTCGCCGGTTCGCGGCTGGGGGAGGTCGGTTCGGGTGAGGGTGGCCTGCAGGTTCGGGATGTGCGCGGGATTCGTTGCGGCGGTGATCGGAAGGATCCGGTAGGACGCCGGGAGCGGAGCGCCGCCGCGTGCGGCGCGCAGGTGGTGGCGGTGGTTCAGTTCGCGGTTCGCGGCACTCCAGGCGTCGTCCAGGGTGGTGAGCCGGGAGTCGGTGATCGCCAGGGACCAGGCGGTGAAGGAGTGGACCGGGTAGCGGGCCCAGCGGACCAGGCCGATGCTGGGGCGGGCGGCGGCGACCTTGCCGTCCTCGCGCAGTTGCTTGCGGTGGATGAGGGAGGCGTACAGCTCCCACAGGACCATGCCGACGATGGACATCGCCGCGAACGCGACCGCCTTGGGCGTCATGTGCCAGTAGGTCATCTCCTGCACCCACCGGTCTGCTGCCGGGTCGAAGACGCGGGGGCTGGTCGGTTGGCCGGAGGCGTGCCAGAAGTTCATGAGCGCGGCGCCGCAGGCGAAGATCCAGGTGGAGATGCGGTAGAGGGTGCCGGCGTCGCCGGCCTTGCGGGCCTGGTGGTACATCCAGCCGACGAACGCGGTGGACAGCTCCCAGGCGGCGGCGAACAGGATGGTGAAGGGAACGGCCCAGCCCAGGATGTCCTCGGCGAAGCCGGCCTGCCCGGTCCAGGCGACCGCCATCGGCGCGGTGATCGGGCCGACCACCAGCAGCCGCTCGGTGTTCGTCTTGGCCCACGACCGCAGCCGCTGCCCACCGGTGGGCTTGCCTTCTCGGGCGGCGGCCCTGGCGGCCCGGCGTCGGTCGGCGGCCTCGTCCTTGCGTTGGCGGCGCTCGGCGGCGGCCTGCTCGCGCAGCCGGCGGCGGGCCAGCCGCCGCTCGACACGGTCGGTGGCCTTGCGCATCGCAGCGGCCGCCGCCTCCCCCACCTGCCGGGCCTGCTGCTCGGCGAGCGCGGCAGCTTCCTCGCGCTGGGCGATCTGTGTCTGCCGGTCGGCGGCGTCGGCCGAGAGCTCGTCGGCCTTCTGCTCGGCCTGGCGGCGCAACCGCTCGGCCTCACCGCGGGCCACGGACAAGGTCCGCTCGCTGTCCTGAGCGGCCTGGGCGAGCTTGGCCTTGGCGTCCTCACCCGCCAGACGCAGCACGCGCGAAGCCTCCGCCTTCAGCGCAGCAGCCTCACGGGCGGCGTCTTCGCGGACGGTCACCGCCTGCCGTCCGGCGTCCGCGCGTACAGCGGCCGCCTCGCGCTCCGCCTCGGCGCGGGCCTGCGCCGCGTCCTTCGCGGCGGCCGCCCGCAGCTCCTTGGCGTGGGCAGCCGCGGTGGCCCGAACCTCGTCCGCGTCCTGGGTGGCTTGGGTGGTGAGGCTGTGGGCTTTCTGCCGTGCGGCGCTAAGGAGGTCCTGCGCCTGTTCCTGGGCGCCGGCCAGCAGGTCGCTCGCCTGCTGGCGTGCGGTCGCCTGGAGCCGATCGGCTTCGGTGTGGGCCTGCTCGATGAGCGCGGCGGCCTGCTGCCGCAACTGGTCGGTGTCCTGATCGGCGCTGCGTCGGGCCTGGTCGGCTTGGTCGGCCGCCGCGCACAACCGGCGGCCGGCCTCCTCGGCCACCTCAGCCAGGATGTGAGTGCTGTCGGCGCGGGCCGCGCGGAGCATGGCGGCGGCCTGAGCGGTAGCCCGGGTCACCCGCTCCTGGCCGTCGGCGTCCGCGGCGGCCAGGAGCCGAGCGGCCTGATCGCGGGCGAGGTCGACGATGTCGGCGGCCCGGTCGGCGGCATCGGCCAAAGCCTCCACCGCCTCCGGCCGGGCCACCGGCCTGACGGCGACAGCGGCGGCGGCCAGGGGCTTCGCCGCCGGAGCCGTAGGGGCGGGCTGCTTGACGCTGGTGGCGGGCTTCTTCCCGGCGGGGGGCCTCTTGCGAGTGCGCGTGGCGGCCACGACGCCTTCCTCTCTCTACAAGGCCGCCGCCCCGACCGGGAGATCGGGGCGGCGGCGGGCGGTGCGGGGCGCCGGCGGTCAGATCGCGACGGCCGCGGAGGGGCCGTGGGCGCGGGCGAAGCGAGCGCCGGCGGTCAGCAGGGCGGTCACCTCGGGCAGGGTGCGGTGCGCCCGCTCGGCCCAGGCCATGGCGCGGGCGGTGTCGTGGCCGGTGTGGGCGCGCATGATGAGGTCCAGCACGGTGTGGGCGATGTCGCGGGTGTCGCCGTCGCCGTCCGTGCCGCTGCCGACGTGGTTCAGGGCCATGGACAGGCAGCGGGGCTGACCCGCAGGGGCGTCGTCCCGGATCGCGCGGATGAGTTCGCGGACCATGTCCTCGACGCTGGCGTTCGGGTCGTCGGCGGCGGGCAGGTCCGGCGTGGACCACGGGGTGTAGGTCCGGGCCCAGCCGTCCTGCTCCAGCAGGGCGATCGTGCTCTCCAGGTGGCGGGCGACCAGCTCGCCGGCCGTCTGCTCGCCGGAGGCGGCGATCCACACTGGGGTGTAGGCGTCCTGGGCGAGGGCGGCCGCGGCCTGGAGGGTGACGTCGCCGAACATCGCGGCGGACGGGCTGGTCGGGGTCGGGGTGCTGGACAAGAGGTCCTCGATTCGGTGAAGAGGTGGCCAGGGCGACGCCCGGCCAGATGAGGTGAGTAGGCCGACGGCCCGTCGTACGGGTCACCGGTGGGTGCCGGCTTCGTGACGCGACCGGCGGGTCGGACCGGTGGACCGTCTTGCGGTCAGCGGCGCTGGCCGCGCAGCCGGGTCAGCCAGGCGTCTTGGAGGCGGGCGAATGTCCCGTGCAGCGGTGCGCCGACGGGGCAGTGCCGGTCGTCGCAGCACACCGGGCAGCCCGCCTCGTGGGCGCGGTAGGCGTCGGCAGCGCGCTGGTAGCGCTGGTGCAACTCGTCAGCCACGACGGCCCTTTCGGGATGGTGCGGGTGCGGAATGGTGGAGATCGATGACCCGGTGGCCGGCCTCCCACGCCGCCGCGGCCGCCAGGGCAGCGGCCGCGAGCAGCATGCGGGTGACCGGGTGGGTCATCCCCCGGTGAAGCGCGGCCCGGGCGGCGCGGCGCTGCGCCGCCCGGGCCGCTGATATCCGGTGCGGCACGCTCAGCCGCGCCCGGTGGCCCGGCAGGCGTCGCAGACGCCGCCGTTCCAGTCCGGGAACCGCATCCGGCACACCGAGCACTGCCCGGATCCGGACTGAGCAGCCGCGTACGGGACCGGCGCCGGGTCGCTGCCTGCGGCCCGGACATGGCTGCGCACGCAGCGGCACCGCCAGTACGAGCAGATCGGGCACGCGTCCTCCGCGCCCTGCTCCGGCCGGGCCGGCCTGGGCAGGGACGGCGCGAAGGCCGGCCGGGAGAGGGTGAGAACCGGCTGCCGGGCGTGGCCGGGGGCCATCTCCTGCAGCGAGCGCCGCACCCGGCGGCCGGTCGCCGCGGCGCGCTGGTCGCCCTCGGCGACCAGGCCGGCCACTAGCTGGTGGAGCTGCTGGGTGTCGGTCTCATCGCGCTCCGGGCCGCGTGCGTCGTCCTCGCGCTCCATGTCCTTCAGCCAGCCGCCGCGCAGCGGGGCTGGCAGGGTCAGGGCGGGGGTGAGGGTGGTGGTCATGCCGCCGCCTTCCGGGAGGTCGTGGTGCTCGTGCGGGGGACGGCGACCAGGTGGTCGGAGGTGGTCCAGGCCGAGCCGACCGCGAACGGCTGGCCGTCCGGGCGCAGCACGTCGCGGACTACGAGCGCCCAGCGGGCGGTCCGGCCCAACAGGGCCCGGGCCTCAGCCGGGTCTCGGGTGAGCGACAGGACGGCGAACGCACCGTCCTGGTTCTGGTAGAGGGCGCCGACGGTCCGCGGGCCGATCTCGGCGTCCACGTCCGGCAGCACCGACGCCGCCGCGGTGGCGACCGAGCCGACGGGGGGCGGGGGGATGGGGTGTGACATGCTGATTCGCATGCGGGTCTGACCTTTCGGATCGAAGGTTGACCAGCACAGACAGCCTCCGGGGTGCGATCCCGGGGGCTGTCGTGCATCGGTAGAGCGGGAGTCCTCCGCGCTCTCCACCGCCCACCGACCGGTCCGAAGACGGGCGGTGGGCGACTGGCAGCGCGGGGCTGCAAAAAACAGGGGGCGCGGCCTCTGCCGCCGCGCTGCTCGCCTTGTGTGCTGAGAGGGAGGACGAGGTTCCCTCAGTCCCGACGCGGCTCCTCGCCTCGGCTGGGACCAGGGTGCCGAGGGTCTGGGAGTGTGTCGCGTCGTTCTCTTACGTCGTGGGGATGTCGGCCCTCCACGCTCTCCGTCAGTAATGAGCGCCCGGTTGGTACTGCACCGGGCCGCCCCCAGGAACTGAGCGCCTGACGGGTCATCGCGTGTGCCGACTGCCACCACCAGCGGTGATGGCGCCGCACGACGGGTTTCCACTCACCTCCGGCCGGTGTGGACACGGCCGGTACTGCGGTGGTGGATCACGCTGTGGAGTTCTCAAGGAACAGCCGCTGCCTTCTAGAGCCAGCCCAAGGGGCTGGATGTCCGGGCGGATGCTGTAGGGAGTCGCGCTTCCGGCTCCCACATCCGGCGCCGCCCGCGGGGGCGGTTCCGGGTGAGGGAGCCGGGTCCGAAGACCCGGCGGTGGTGCGGGAGGTCAGGCCGCGATCGGCAGAGAGGCCGCGGCGACCGGCCGCGTGATACGCAGCTGCGCGGCGTAGGGGCGGAGCACGTCGACCAGGCGTTCGCGCACCAGCTCGGTGGCGGTCGGGTCGGTGGCGACGATGTCGCGGGCGGCGAGCATCCGGTTCTCGCGGGCCTCGATCGCGGCGACGGCGGCGGTGATGTCCAGGCCGTCCAGCCGCTCGTGGGGGAGGAGGCCAGCCTCGTACAGCTCTAGCGGCGTACCGAATACGACATCCAGGACAACGTTGCCGAAGTCCGGGAGCTCCACCTCGATCGCCTCCAGGAGCGCGAGCGTCTCAGCACCGAAGTTCTCGGTGGCGAGGCTGGCGGAGGGGCGGGTGGTGGTGTTCATGAGGTGTTGCTCCTCTCGGAGATGCTGAGTTCGGGAGGCGTCCCGATGGCGTGTGGGCAGGGCGAAGCAGCACCTCTTCGGCGCCCCGCCCCTACCTCGTAGCAAGGTGCGGTTTAGTACAGCCAACCTCGTTAACGATGTCAATAGCCACGTTAACGAGGTACACTCTTTCGGTGGCGGCCTCACAAACCGGGGCATGCACCCTTGCCGGTTCCTCGATAGCCAGCGGCCGTAGGATCGCTAACGAGGTAGGGAGAGGTATGGCGACTGACACGGGCGAACAGCGGCCCAAGTACCAGCGGATTGCCGACGACCTGAAAGCGGCGATCGAGTCCGGCGAGTACGGCCCCGGCGATCGGCTGCCGGGGGAGAGCGCGCTTGCCGCCCAGTACGAAGTCGCTGTGCTTACCGCCCGCCAAGCGTTGAAGATCCTGCGGATCGAAGGCCTGGTGGAGACGAAGAAGGGTGCCGGCGCTCGAGTCATCGAGTTCCGCCCGATCCGACGTCACGGCATCCAGCGACTCGCACGCGAGCAGTGGGGCGCCGGCAAGTCCATCTGGTCCGCCGACGAGGAACGGCCGGTCACGATCGACGTCCGCGTGGACACCGTGGCCGCGCCCGCGCACATCGCCCGGATGCTGGACGTGGAAGGGAGCGCACTCGTCTGCGCTCGGTCCCGACGCTTCGTGCTTGCCGACAGGCCCGTCATGCTCGCGACCTCGTACCTGCCTCTCGGCCTGGCCGAAGGCACTGCGATCATGCGCGTGGACACCGGCGAGGGCGGCACGTACGCCCGGCTCGCTGAGCTCGGGCACGCACCCGCTCACTTCCGCGAAGAGATCCGGTGTCGGCTGCCCGTCGCCGAGGAGGCAGAAGGGCTGGCCATGCCCCTGGAGCGTCCGGTCATCAAGCTGTGCCGCACCGCCTTCGACGCTGGGCTTCAGGCCGTTGAAGTGAATGAGATGACCATGGACAGCGCGGCCTACGTACTGGAGTACGCGTTCGATGCCTGAGCGGTCCAACTCGCTCATCTTGCACCCCCTCATGACTGGTCGTCGTGTGGGGGCCATCACACTCGCGAGCGCTGCGCCGCAACATCACAAAGCCTTGTCGAAGCTCGTGCACGCCCGTGTTCACGGGTTTTCAACATCTGTGTACACATGGGTTTTGGGGCGCGAGCTCTAGGCTCGCGGCCATGACGATGACGGAGGGGCAGAGGGTGGGGAAGCAGCGCGCAGGGTGGAGGCCAGACCGGCTCCGGGAGCAGCGTGAGGCCCACGGCCTGACCCTGGAGAAGGCGGGCGAACGCCTTCGGGCGGTTGCCGAACAGGCGAAGCTCAAGGGCATCCCTGCCGCGAATCCTCAGACCCTGTGGCAGCACGAGCAGGGCGAGGTCTTCCCCGGCCCCCACTACCGACGGGCCTACTGCCTCCTCTACCGGGCCACCGAACCTGACTTGGGGTTCCGTACGGCCCTGCCCGGTGAGGAGTCCTCCTTCAAGCTCACGCCGCTGGACGACCACCTCAACGGATCACACGTCCTGGCTGTTGAGCGCGCTATTCACCGCATCGCGCCGGGCTCGGACGAGGCCGACCACTTCGACCTGCAGCAGCGGATCATCGACGCGTGGAAGCGTCGGCACACTGGCGGCGATCCTCACCGTCCGGTGCTCATCCTGGTCGGCGGCTTCGCCGGCAGTGGAAAGACCGAGCTCGCCCGCTTCTTCGTCCAGCTCACCGGCTGGCCGCTGCTCGACAAGGACCCACTCACCCGCCCACTTGTGGAACGCCTCCTGATCGCCCTGGGTGGCGATGCGAACGACCGGCACACCGACCTCTACCGCGAGCAGGTTCGGCCGGTGGAGTACGACTGCCTGATGCAGTCGGCCATGGCCAACATCAAGTGCGGCATCTCCACCGTGCTCACCGCGCCGTTCATTGCCGAGATGACCGACCCGACCTGGATGCAGCGCCTGACCAACCGGGCTGGCTCGATGGGCGTTGACGTCTTCCCCGTGTGGGTGCGTTGCGACGAAGAGTCGATGCGCGAGTACATCGGATTTCGCTCTGCGGCCCGGGACGCGTGGAAACTCCAGCGGTGGGATGAGTACATGGCCACGATCGACCTCGACCTGCGCCCGGCAGTACCGCACCTGGTCGTCGACAACCGACTGGGCACCGCGGTGACGCTAGCGGACCAGGCCCGGCAGGCGATGGGGGCGATGTAGTCGTGAAGCCGAAGCAGGGTGTGATCCTTTACGGCCCGCCGGCCTCGGGCAAGGACACCGTCACCACCGCGCTCAGCGACCTCGACCCCAGGTACGCGCAGTTCGCGCGGCTCAAGGTGGGGACGGGTAAGGCCATCGGCTACCGGATGGGCGCACCCGAGCAACTGCACGAGCTGGAGGCCGTAGGCGATGTCGTCTACGCAAACTCCCGGTACGGCAACACGTACGCGATCGACCGGCCCGGCGTCGACGCGGCGTTTGCGGCCGGGGTGCCCGTGGTGCACCTCGGACAGGTCGAGGGCATCCGCGCGCTGGTCGACGGCTACCCGGCCGACTGGTCAGTGGTGCTGCTGTGGTGCCCGCGTGAGGTGACCGAGCAGCGGTCGGCGGGGCGCGGCGATAGTGACACCACGGCGCGCCTGGCGGCGTGGGACGCGACCCGTGAGGACCTGGACGCACACCCGGGTGCGGTCTGGGACCTGACCATCGACACCACAGAGGCGTCCCCGCAGGATGCGGCGCGGCTTATCGACCAGCTGCTGGCGCAGCGGGCGGGAGCAGCAACGGCATGAACGTCGGCTACGGCTGGGCGAGCTGGTCAAGGGCGTCGGTGAGCGTGAGCTCGCCATCCTTGGCGTCGTTCCACCGTGCCAACGTGGACGCGGCCGCGCGCAGCATCTCCGGCGGAAGGCCGGCGGCCGCGAGCATGTCGGCGGCCTCCTCCAGCTCCGGGCCCCAGCGCCAGGCGCGCGCCGCCGTCTTGACTACGTACTCCGGTTGCGCGAGGTACGAGTCGGTGCGCCGGGAGGCGACCTCGATGAGCTCTTGGTCGACGCCGTGCTCGCGCGCGATGCCGACCGCGAGCGCCACCAGCACTCGGCTTGTCTTCTGGAATGCGGCGTACGACAGCTTCAGCGCGGACGCCTGCCCCACCTTCGTGCCCAGTACCGCCGTCCGGACGGCGGTGCCTGCGAACAGCGCTTCGATGTGCTCGGTCTCGCCGGCCGGGCCGGACAAGTACAAGGTCGGCGTCTTGCCGCGCACCGGCGGGGAGCCGACGACGCCGCCGTCTACGACGGTCGCGGCCGGTTCGAGCAGCGCGGCGATCCGCTGTGCCCGCTCGGGATTGATGGCGTTCGCCTCCACGTACACCCCGGCGAAGCGGTGCCCGGCGACGTCGCGGGCCAAGTCTTCGGCAGCCGCTGGCGGGCAGAGGCTGATGACGATGTCGCTGCGGTCTAGCAGTGCGGCCAGCTCGGCCACCGGTGTCAGGCCGAACCGCGCGGCACGCGCCGCAGACGCGGTGCTGCGCCCCATCTCACACCAGAGGACCGCAGCCGCGTTGGTCGTGGCGCAGGCGGCGACGGCAGCGCCCATGCTGCCGGGGTGGAGGATGCCGACGGTTGGCTTGGCCACGGTACTACTCCGTCTCGTTGAGCAGGATGGTGATGGCGTCGGTGACGTCGTCGACGACATGGTGCGCGGCCGGGAGTCCGTGGGGCCATGGTCGGCCGCGCAACCAGATGGTGCGCAGGCCGGCCTGATCTCCGCCACCGATGTCTCCGGCCGGGTTGTCGCCAATCATCCAGCCGCCGTCCGCGAGGCTGACGCCGCACCGGGAGGCCGCGAGCTCGAAGAGACGCAGGTCCGGCTTGCGGATCTCCAGGTCGCCCGAGACAGCGACGCCGTCGACCAGTTCGGTGAGGCCGGTCGCGGCAAGTTTGGCGCGCTGGATGTCGCCGGCGCCGTTGGTGATGATGCCGATCGTCCAGTCGGCCGCGCGCAGACGGGCCAGGCCCTCGAGGACCTCTGGCCGGCAGGTAACGGCGGCTGCCATCAGGTCGACGTAGTCCTGCCACAGCCACTCGGCAGGCTCGTTCAGCCCGAAGGTGGCGCGCAGGCGTGCGAAGTGGTTTGGGGTCGCCCGGTCGGACAGCGCGGTGAGGAGCCACTGCTCGACGGCTGGGTCGAAGGCCCGCGTTCGGCACAGCGCGGTGATGGCGGTGGTGAAGGCGTGCTGCCGGTCGACGAGCGTGCCATCCAGGTCGAAGAACGCGGGGCGGGTCACGGGCAAGAACCGTACCCAGTTGGCCTCGCGCTTCTCCATGCCGTCCGGTGTGTGAGCATGTGTCGGGCTCGCCCTCGACACGTCGTCACCTACCGTTACGCGGTGATGTGCTGGGGGAGTAGGGTGTCCCTGGACCTGATCGACGAGACGAGAAAAAGCCCCCTGGACCTTAGGCAAGTCCTGGGGGCTCTCGGCCAGGAGATCCTGGCCCGGCGAACCCCTTTAGTGAGAAAGGAGGTCGCGTGATGAAGGGTACCCGTACCCGCACGCGGACACACACCACCCCGCCGTTGAAGCGACCGTTGTATGTCGCTCCGGTGGGGTGCCCGCGTTCCGACAGCCGTATTACGACCAACCTGCTTCAGGGCTGTTTCTCCGGTCTGGGGCACTTCGACTTCCGTGCTGGTGGGCAGTACGGGCAGGGCTCCGCTCGGGAGGCCGGGACGTCGTAGTCGCTCGATGCGCGGCGGCCCTTCGGGGCCCGGAGCCGCCGGGACGCCCAGTTCCCGTGGTGTTGACGCACCTCGGCTGAGCGCCCCCTTCTGACACCGACCGGGTTAGCAGCCCCGGTCGAAGGGGTCGTCCGGACCGGTTAGCAGCCGGATCCGAACACTCGTACTGGTTCTCCCAGAACCACGAAGCACCCAAAGGGGCTTCGTCATGCCGTCTTGGCGATGCCTCCACGACAGGAGTCATTGTGCAGGACTGCCATGCCGTTTTCCAGCCCAGCTACGCCCGTTTGATCCGATTTCGTGTCGTCTGGGCACTGTCATTTACAGCACTCCCCGCCACCCCCATCCTCCTTCCGGACGCGCCGAGACCCTCGGCTAGTGCCGCAGCAGCGCCGGAACCCGCTCGCGCACGGTCCGGCCCGCACTCTTCCTCGTGCGTCCGGACAGGCCGGTGAGCACCGCGGCGGCCCCGGCCGCCGGGATGCTGCCCGCCCCGCCTCCACCGGCAGACGATGCCCCCCCGAGCGCAGCCGTGCTGCCCGTGCTGTTCGTACCGGAGGCGTCGCAGTGGCTTTCTATGTCAGCGGGCCGGATCGCGTCGGACGGCTACTCCTGGATGCAGGCGGTCCACTGGGTCGCCGGGTCCGGGCTCTACAAGCCGCGGCGGCATCGGTCGCACGGCCCGCGCTCGTTCGGGCCGACGACGGTGCGCATCGCCCAGGAGCTCGCGCAGCTGTTCCCGTGCCGTCCGGGGATCGACTACCTGGTGCGCCGCACCGGGCTGTCGGAGCGGTCGGTGGAGTACCACCTGGGGATGCTGCGGGAGGCCGGGCTGCTCGCGTACGTCGTGCGGGGCACCCGGGTCCGCGGTGCGGCGGCGCAGGCGTCGGAGTTCGCGCGGATGGTGCCGGTGGAGTTCGACGTGGCGCTGGGCGTGCGTACGGCTGGTGAGGGCACGGGGCGGCGGATGACGGGGCTCGCGGAGGCCGGCCGGAAGCTGATGGCGGCGCTGGCGAAGAAGGCGTCCCGCAAGGTCCGCAAGCGCCAGGCGAAGTCGTCCTCGAAGGCCCCGGCGAGGGGTGCCCGGAAGGGTGCTGACCAGGGCGCTTTGACGGCTGTTTCGGATAAGGTCCGTTGCACCCCAATGGGGGGTAGTTCCCGCAGTGTTTCTTCTGCGGGTACTACGTCCTTCCCCTCTGAGAGCAAGCTCGCAAGCGGGCAGAGCGATTCCCCCACCCCGAAGAAGGTCAAGCGAGGCCGCCGGAAGCGCAACGCGGTGGGGCGCCGTTTCCAGCTGGCCTCGGAGCTGATTCGCCAGGTGCCGTGGATGGGTCGCGCTGCGGTGCCCCGGATCGCCTGGATCCTCAAGGACATTGCTGACGCGGGCTGGACGGCCGATGAGGTGATTGCGTTCCTGGACTGCGGCGACGCCCCGGGCACCGTGCACCGGCCCTCGGGGTTCCTCGCTGGCCGGCTCAAGACCGCGACGGCTCAGTGGCCGCACGCCGAAGGCCGGGCCCGCGCCGTTCAGGCGTACCGGGACTCCCGGCGCGCGGAGAAGGCCCGCCACCAGGAGTGGGAGGGTGACTGGACGCCGCCGCGCAGTGAGTCCGTCCGCCGCCTGGTCGCCGATGCGTTCGCCCCTCAGCAGCCGCAGTACGACCTCCCGGGCGGTCAGCAGGACGCGGGCGAGGCCATCCCCGATGTGCCCGGCGAGGAAGAGCTCAAGGAGCTCCGGGCGGTGGCCTGGCAGGAGTTCATGCTCGGCAGGCCCGACCAGGTCGTCACGACGCTCGACGCCCTCGGCCCGGCTGCTGCTGAGCAGATCTACGGCGCTGACCTGGTGCGGCGTGTACGCAAGCTGATCAGCGGCACCTCCCTGATGACCGTCGGACGCCGGTAGGAGGCCGTGATGACCGAGACCCTGAACACCACCAGCACCAGCGAGCAGTCAGCTCCGGAGCTGTCGGGCGTCGATCTGGCCCGGGTGGCGCTGCACCAGGCGCGCGAGGCCGCCAAGGTCAAGCGCCGGATCGGGACGACGGTGCGGCGCGACGGCCCGGGAGCCGACGGGGTTCGCCGCCGTGCTGCAGGGCCTGATGGCCGACCGGGCCTGGGACGTCCCGGCCGCCGGCGGAAGCATCCTGGACCAGTGGCCGGACATCGCGGCCGCGCTCTCCCCGAAGCTGGCCTCGCACGTGACGGCGGTCGCCTTCCACGCGGAGACCGGACAGCTGGACCTGCGCCCGGACTCGCCCGCGTACGCGACGCAGCTGCGCCTGATCAGCTCCCGAATCGTTGCCGCGGCGAACGACGCGGTCGGCACCTAGGCGGTGCGCACCGTCCGCGTCCTGGCCGTGGGCGCGACGGCCCCGGCACCCCGTGAGGCGGTCGCAGCTCCGACGGCGGCGGCCGTGCCCGAGGCGCCGGTGTAGACCCGCGACATGGCCCCGTCCGGCTACCACCGCGCGCTCGCCGCCCACCAGGCCGTCCCGCGCGTCCAGCACGTCAGCTCGGGCGTCACCGAAGCGATCGAGCGACAGAACCAGGCGATGCGCGAACTCAGCCACCGCGCGTTCCCCGAGTTCGACGTCGTCCCGGACGATGCGCCGGCCCCGATCGAGCAGGCCCGCACCGAGGGCCGCCGCCGGGCCGACGTCCCCACGTCGCCGCGGTGCGCCGGGCCCGGGCAGAGCGCGCGGCGAGGGAGGCCGGGACGGCGGCCGCGGTCCCGCAGACGGCGCCGCTGGGCAGGACCGCGTGAGAAGAGGAAGGCTCGAGGTGTCAGGGGCGGCGGGCGAGGACGTCGTCGATGCGAGAGGCGTCGGCGACCCACGTCGCGGCGGCCGGCGCTACGAAGCCGAGCACGGTCTGGATGTCGTCCCGGCGGGCTTCGAGGGGCAGGTGCCGGATGCCCTCGTGGTGGGCGATGCGGTTGCGGAACTGGTGCAGCCGCTTGACCGGGTTCTCCACCGTGGTCAGGGCACGGTTGGGGGCGTGGGGAAAGGCGCCCGCGAGGTCGGGCCAGAGGCTGGTTTTGTACTGGCGGGCCAACAGGAAGCGCTAGAAGCCGAAGCTCAGCTCCGCGATGACCTTCCCGCGCGGCGTGGCCGCGGGGCCGCCCCGCCCGGCGCGCTCTTGGGCTTGGGCGATGTCGCCGCGGGCCTTGCCGGTGAGAGGGACCTGCCCGTCGATGTACCACTCGGTGGTGCGGCCCCGGCGCTGCTGGCGGGCGACAAGCCGTGCGTCCAGCGCGTTGCGCAGCATGATCTCCAGGTGCCCGAGCGGTTCGAAGAACGCCGCGGCAAGGTCGCTGTTCCACCGGTACATCGCGAGCGCGGTGGTGGAGTCACCGGCGCAGGCGGTCAGGCAGGGGTTCAGCCGGTCGGGGCTGATCAGTTCGATGACGGCCTTGTCGTCGGGCGGCTCGATGCTGTTGGGCGGCGTGCTGTGCATGGTGGGGCAATCGTAGGTACACTGGGCGGCGAAGACCCTGGAATCGTCCCTGGTAGCCCTCGAAAATGGGCAGGCCATACCCCCAGGGTTCAGACCTCAGACAAGGGCCGCCCGGGTTTCCCGGGCGGCCCTTGCGCTTTCTCGATCCCGGTGGTGCCGAGAAGACTGGCTGCCGGATGGAGCCGCAGCGCCTGGAGCGGACCTGCGAGGGGTGACGGGCCAGGTGCTGGTCTCCGGCTCTCGGGGCGGCCGTGCGGTATTCGGCCAGGTCCGATGGCTTCGTGCCATTCGTCAGCAACCCGCCTTTAACATCATGAGGGTGCCGCTACACAAGAAGGCTGGCGGCGACATACAGCCGTCCCTGGGGTGAATGCCAGTCGGTGGGGAGGCCGGGGCGGTTGGTGACCATCAACGTGGCGGTGCTGCTCGTAGTCGTCGTCATCTGGCGGCTGCGGCGGCGTACGGAGGCCCGCAGCCGCTTCGACGAGAAGCTGACCGTCATCATCGTCTTGGCGTTGGGCGTCCTGATCGCACCCACCCCGGTCGGCGAGGGGATCCTGAATGTCCTGGGGCAGCTGGCGAGCGGTGCCACGCAGGCCGGCCGATGAGCCAGCGTACGGGTGAATGCTGCGGACCACGGGCCTGCGGAGCGGGGGAGTGATGGCGGCACGTCGGCGGCGCCGGCGCTTGAAGAAGCAGACCCGCAGGCAGCTGCAGGTCTGGGGCGCGGTGGCGGCCGGCCTCGCTGTGGTGTGGGTGGCCGCGAGATTGTCGTCGGTGTGGCCCGTCCTGGTGACGGTGCTCGCCGCGGCCGCGCTGGGCGGGGCCGGCTGGGCGCTGCTGCGGGCGCACCGCCAGGCGGTCGGCCAAGACCGGGCGTGGCGGGCACAGGAGGAGGCCCGGGCGCGTGAGTTGTCCATGGCCCAGGTCGATGCCCTGACGTGGCAGGAGTTCGAGACGTACGTCGCGGAGCTGTGCCGGCGGGACGGCTGCCGGGAGGTCGTCGTCAGCGGCAAGAGCGGAGACCTGGGCGCGGACGTCGTCGGCTACTGGCCGATGGCCGCAAGCTGGTCATCCAGTGCAAGAAGTACGCGGCGCACCGGAGCGTGTCCTCGCAGGACATGCAGAAGTTCGTCGGCACCGCCCGCCTCGAGCACGGCGCGGACGTCGCCCTGTTCGTCACCACCTGCCGCGCGTTCACCAGGGAGGCGCTCGGCCTGGCGCTGCGCCAGGACATCGTGGCCCTGCACCGCGATCTGCTGGGCTCCTGGGCCAAAGGCGCTCACCTGGAGAGCCTGATCCCGCTGAACGGCAGCGGAGGCGGCACCAGGCGGCGCTCCTCTGTCTGACCGCGACATGCCTGCACTGCGGGGCGCCCCCGAGGCCGAGCGCACCGAGGCGGAGGCGGCGAGGCGGTGACCGAAGAGGCGCTGCCGCCCGGGGTACGCGAAGTCATCGCGGGCGTCGTCGATGCGGTGGGTGCCGGGGAGGATGCCGGCTTCGACCGGCTGCTGGAGCAACTGGTCCGCTCGGCAGGCCCGATGCGCGCCTACGAGCTGCACAGGCAGCTCGCCAAGGGCTGCGGGTCGCCGTAGAAGGTGGCGTGTAGGGCTGCGGCCAGCTCGCAGGCCCGGGCCTCGCCGTCGACGTCATGCAGCACGAAGTAGACGGGGCCGGCGGAGGAGTCCGCAACCAGACACTCGGCCGGTCCCGGGGCGGCCTGACCAGCAAGACCCACCTGGCCTGCGACGGGGCCGGCCGCCCGCTGGCGTTGTGCTGACCGGCGGGAACACCAATGACTGCACGCAGCTCACGGCATTGATGGAGGCGATACGGGTACCCCGCCTCGGTCCGGGCCGGCCGCCCACCAGGCCCGACCACGTGATCGGCGACAAGGGCTACAGCTCGACAGCCATCCGCACCTGCACACGACGCCCCTCGTTGGTTTACCGTCCGCTAATTGAGATGCAGCGCTCGCCTAATACTGACTCCATACAGTGCTGTATCTGATCTTGCTTCGCGTGTCCTGCGCGAAGCTCACATGCCGACCCAACAGCTTGTTAAGTAACGATACTTCGGTCACTTCAGGCGAGATTCTGGAATCGACTCAGATTGCGTCGGTGTTACTGCCAGCGACACGCGCTTCACGCCGGTGCGCAAATGCGCATAAATTAATGGTGGGGGACTGATCATGTTTTCTCTGACGCGGGCTCTGTGGTGCTCGAGGAGACAGAACCTTCCGTAGATCTTGCCGTCCAGCCTACGGCCGATGGGGGCGTCAGAGCGCTCGTCATGCTCAAGGAGTTGAGTGGGAGTCATATGTGATTGCGTTAGGCAGCGTTGATTACTTCGCCCCAATATAGTTGGATGCGGTTACATCGATAAGTACCGCATACCGGCCTCAATTGAGCCGCCCGGATAACTGTGCCGCGGTCGGATGCATGACATTGAGAGGTTAAGGGTCGTCCTCAAGAGCGCAGTGAAGGGCAAGCGCCTTAGCTCTGGTACCTGCTATCAGACTCGGCTTATTCCGAGGAACAGCAAGCCACGAAAGGCCAGTTCTGGAAACTGCGAGTGAGAGGCCGTAGCGGACCGCACGAAGCAGGCGGAAAATGCGAGGCTAATCGGGTACAGGCCGTGGCGTGTGCGGCGGCCGGGCAGCCGCGTGATTACCTCGCCGACTTCCGGTCCCCACCAGTCAGAGGGGACCGGATGGCGAGGAGGTGAAGATTGGCAATCATGAAGAGATATGATCTTGCATTACTGGCGCAATTCCTGCTGCGCTAACCGATTTGTGCACCTCACTCCGTGCACTCCCATGTCACTCCCATGTAGAGGAAATCTGATGACAAACACCCGGGCCCTGTCGAAGGCGGTGACGGGCATGGTGGTCGCCGCCGTGCTGGCCACCGCCGCCATCGCTCTGCTCGCTGTCGGCAGCGACACGTCCTCGGCGCTGCCGTCGGTCTTCTCCGCCGACCTGACCACCCAGTTCGGTGTCAGCGGCTACACCGCCAAGAAGATAGCCGACGCGGTCAGCAGCCCGTGGTCCATGGCGCTGAGCCTCGTGCTCGTCCCGGCCGGCCTCGGTGCCGCGGCGCTCACCATTCGTGCCACCTGGGCAGGGCTCGTCGCCAAGCTCGGTGCTAAGGCCGCCAAGGGCGCCATGATCACGTTCTGACCGGATGATCAATGGCCGCTGAGCAGTCAGCGCACGTCAGGTCTTCCACGGCCTGGGCAGGAATCACGAATTGCGAAGTACGGAAGAAGCGGGAACCGAGGAAGCATGGCGATCTGGACGCTCTGGCGGCTGGACCAGCGACGCCGCATACGCGTGTGGTGCGCGCGCTTTCCCGGTCTGCTGACGACGCCCGCCCGGGTCGTAACGGTGGTGGCCGCGACCGCGGCCACCACCCTGTTCATGGCCCTGGTGTGCGGCGCCGGTCTGTGGTATCTCACCGGTGCCGAGCGAGCCGGCACCAGGGTGTGGCTCGTCTGGGCCGGGTTGCTGGTCGTCAACGTGCTGGCCGGGTTCTCGATGCAGGCCGTACGGAACTCCATGCTGGTGCCCGATGCGGCGCTCCTGTGTCAACTGCCCTTGGCCCCGGTGCAGATCGCCGCCGCGAGGCTCCTCGCCCCTGCGGCTGTCTTCGCGGCCGGCACCTCACTAGTGCTTGGTGGCGCGGTTACCGCCGGGGCCGTACTCGCCGGGGCGCTCCCGGCCCCCGCTGCCCTGGACGTGGTCCTATGGGGTACGGCAGGCGTGGTGGGAGCCTCGGTCGTCGCGCGTTCCTGCGCCATGGTGCTATACCGGCTCGCGCTGCTGGCTCCTCCTACCTGGAATGGGCTCCTGATTCCACTGCTGGGTACTGGACGCTCACTTTTGCTGGCCGCCGCGGGCATTGCCGGGTTCAGCCGGTCGTTCCGGCCCGACGATGCGCTGGCCGCCGTCGGGCCGGGACGGGGTGGTTCCACGCTGCCGGTCGCCCTGGCCTCGGGCGGGCTGCTCGTCGCTGCCGCCATCACCGCGGCGATCGCGCTGTGGGCGGTGCGCCGACTCGATCCGTACACCGCCCAGCTGCGTATGGCCACCCCCGGGACCTGGCGCATACGCCGCCCCCTGCCACGTACCCAGCGTTCCGCCATCCTGGCCAAGGATGCCCGGGTGCTGATGCGCCGTGGTCCACAGGTGTGGGAGCTGCTCGCGGGGGCTGCCGTGGTCGTCCCTGCCGCGACAGCCTGCGTGGTGGCCGTGAAGGCCCTCGGCCCGTCCGCCGGTATGGGCCCCTTCGCCCAAGCCATGGTCACCATCATCACGGCCTCGATGCTCGGAACCGTACTGGCCATTCTCGGCGAAGTGCTCGCGCCTGTGGCGAGCATGGACTCCGAAGGACCGGCCGGTGATCTGCTGCGTACGGTCCCCGGCGCCCTCGACCGGCTGCGTGCGGTGCGCGCCGGCGGATATACCTTGGCTTCGACCGCAGTCGGCACCGTCCTCCTGATCATCGCGCAACTGCTCCTGGGGCTCCCTGCTTCCGCCGTTGTGGGTCTTGCGCCCGCCGTTCTCAGCTTCGCGGCCGTCGAAGCCGCCGTGCTCGTCGTCACCTCCGGAAACCACCCGGCGCCGCTACGTCCCGACGTCATGCTGCCGCGGCCCGAACCCCAGGTTCGCGCCGCCACCATGACGGCGACAGCTGTCATGGTCAGCATCACCGGTCCGATCGCCGCCGCGATCGGCTTCGTCGCCCCGGACAGCGGGTTCCTGGCCGTCCTGTGCTGTCTGATCGCCCTAGCGGTCGCCTACCCCGCAGGGGCAGCACTGCCCGGCCTGTGGTCCCACGAGAACGCCCGTGACACGCCCGTGGAGCCTGGGCGCCCCACGACCGCCGAGCCCGCAGCCCGCCTTGTGCCGGCTCCCCTAATCACGCCACGGAAGCCGATGCTCACCTTTGAATCAGTCACCGTCAGCTACCCGCAGGCAGACGCGCCCGCGCTGGACCGGGTTTCCCTCACCGTGACAGCGGGCGAGTGCGTTGTGCTGGGCGGCTCCAACGGCGCCGGAAAGTCGACCATTCTGCGCACGGCGGCGGGCCTCGCCGAACCGACCACGGGTGCGATACGCGTCGGCGGGCACCCCGCCGGCTCGACCGCAGCCCGCGCCCTTGTCGGCCAGGTGGCCGACAAGCCGCCGCTGTACGACGTCCTCAGCTCGACGGAGCACCTCGACTTCCTGTCCAAGCTATGGCGGATCGCGCCGGACACCACCGCGCTTATCGACGAATTCGGCCTCGAAGAGGTCGCCGAGCGTCCCGTACGCACGCTCTCGCTCGGACAACGGCAGCGCCTGGCACTCGCCCTGGCCACCCTGCACCGGCCCGGACTGCTTCTGCTCGACGAACCGTTCAACGGCCTCGACGCCGCCACGACTGCCTTCCTCTGTGGCCGACTGCGTGATCATCTCGCCAACGGCGGCGCTGTCCTCGTCGCCACGCACAGCTTCGTCCCGCTCGACGGACTGGCCACTCGCACCCTGCACGTCACCCGGGGACACATCACCGGCGAGCACCACGGCCCACGTGCCCTCGGCCAACTGCGCGAGGCACTGAATAACGACGTGCAAGCGCCGGGAGCGAGTCGGTGACAGGCGCCATACGGAGACACCGGCTCTCACTCAGCGTCGCGCTCGCCGCTGTTGTACTGTCCCTGCTCGCTGGCGGCGTCTGCGGTCGGCTACTCGGCGACACCGCCTCGTACGAAGGACTCCGTGAGCGCGGTGCCACAGACGTGTGGCTGCATAACACAGCCATCGCCCTCGCCACCATCGTCATCGGTCTGCTCACCCTTGGGCTGCTCGCGCTGGCCGCAGCCGTCGGCGGGTGGTTCATCAACGGCTACGCACTGGGTGCCTATCTGAGCAGTGGATATGGCGCGGGCGACCTGCTCATGCGGCTGCCGCACCTCGTCCCAGAACTCAGTGCTTTCGTCCTGATGACCGCTGTCGGGCTGTCCGGCGGCGTCCGCACCCTCGCCGCCGTACGCGACCGGTCGTTGCCGCCCCGCCGGACATGGATCCGCGACAGCACGGTGCTCGCCGGGACCGGGCTGCTCCTCCTCGTACCCGCCGCAGTGCTTGAGGCCAGCGAGGCCTTCACACCATAGAACCGCACCCAGGAGGACTCTGTTGCACGACAATCACACTCGGCCGGTCCGAGGCGGCATCGCAGCCCTCGGTCTGCTGCTGCCGTCGGCCGGATCCCTTATCGCTCTGATCGTGCTGCCCGGCCTGTACGGGTACGGCACCGTGCTCCTTCTCATCGGCATCGGCCTGGCAGTGAGTTCCGTGCTACTCCCGACCACCCAGCGCACACTCGCACGGGTGATCATCGCGGCCTTCCTGCTGGTGGGCCTTACCGTGATTGTCGTAGGGGTAACCCGGTGACAGCTGCCTTTCCCATACGGCTGGGAGCTGAACCCGGCACGGCTGAGCAGAAGGCACCGCAGCCATGGCTGGTGCTAGCCGCGCCCGGTGCGGTGTTCCAAGCCGTGGCGGAAGGTGCCCGGCCCCGACGCGCGTTGCGCGCACTGCTGCTCATGCTGCCGCTCATGCCGCTCATCTTCGCCGTGGTGGTCCACGACAGCATTCGTACGACCCTGCTGGAGGATCCCGCTCTCGTCGACCGTGCAGGGGCGGCTGGCTACCTGGCCGTGCTGGCGGGGCTCGTGATATGTCTAGTGCAGGTGGCCATGATGGTCGCCAATTACGCGCTCTTCGCAGTGTCCGTGCGCCTCGTCGGCCGGGTGCGCGCCACCCACCGCACGCTTATCGCACTATGGGCGTACGCCGCCTTCCCTCTGGTCCTGCGGCAGATCTGCTACGCCATAGTCGTCGCCGTGATGGGCCCCGACTGGGTGGTGGCGCATGCGAGCCTCATCGGCACCGTCGACCCCTTCCTGATCGCGGTCGCCATACTGTTCTTCCTCGGCTGCCGCAAGGCGCTCGGGCTGAGCAGGGCACGTTCTGCCGTCGTCACCGTGCTCACCACCCTGATCGGTCTGGTCGGCGTATTCCTGTCGGGCGTGAGCCTGTGAACGCCCACGCCGTAGTCCTCGACGACATTTGCATGAAGCTCGGCGGCCGGGCAGTACTGGACTCCGTGAGTCTGTGTCTGCCCCGGGGCCAGGTCACCGGCCTTATCGGCGCCAACGGCGCCGGAAAGTCCACCCTGATACGCGTCCTGCTCGGGCTGTTGCGACCGCAGCACGGCGACGGCAGCGTACTCGGACATCCGCTCGGCCATCCCGATGCGTATCTGCCGCGGGTGGGCGCGCTCATCGACGGGCCCGCCGCCGACCCGGCGCTGACGGGCCGAGCCAACCTCAGCGTCCTGGCGAGGCTCGCGGGGGTCCCCGACTCCCGCGTCGACCAGCTTCTTGACGAGGTAGGGCTGACGGACGCCGCGCGGCGCAGGGTACGCGGCTACTCCCTCGGCATGCGGCAGCGGCTGGGAATCGCGGGCGCCCTCCTGAAGGACCCCGACCTGCTCCTTTTGGACGAGCCCACCAACGGGCTCGACCCGTTCGCGACGGCTCAACTTCTCGACCTAGTACGGGAACGTGCCGGGCGAGGTCAGACCGCCGTCATCACCAGCCATGTCCTTGCCAACCTCGAAACAGTCTGCGACCAATTCCTCCTCGTCGAGAACGGACGCGTCCGGAAGCTGCACCGGGCCGCAGGCGGACTGCGGATCACCCCCGCGGACCCGACGCAACTCGCCACCGTGGCGCGTACTGCGGAGGAACTGGGGCTGAAGGCCACCATCCACAACGCGTACGTCATTGTCGACACCGACCCTGAACGGGCACCCGGTATCACCCGAGCGCTGGTCACCGCCGGCATCGATGTCCGTGAAGTGACCGAACAACACACCGGCCTGCACCAGGCGTTCGCCACATCGGCGTCTGTGGCCCAGAGAGAGCGGCCATGAGCAGCACCAGCCCCGGCATCGGCGGGCGCCGTATCGGCGTACTGACGGCGGAACTGGCCCGCCTCAAGCGTCCCTCCCCCATCATCACCGCAGCGTGCGTGATCACCGCCACCGCGGCCCTGGGTAGCCTCCTCGCGCTGCTCCTTCCGGGACAGGCCGGGGGCGACGCTGCGTCGACGGACGCCGGAGCCGCCCGGATCCCGATGGACCTGGCAATGCTCGCCCAGCCGGACGGGGCCGTCGCAGCGCTACGCATGCTGGCTCCTCAGATCGGCATCGTGGCGTACTGCCAGTTCACGCTCTCCACCGGCCGTGACCTCACCCATGGCACCACCCGATACCTGCGCATCCAGGGCCCATCGGGGTACCGCATCCACGTGGGCCGCCTCCTCGTACTCGGGGCGCTGACGACCGCGACCATCGGGGCCGCGCTGCTGGTCTCGGCCATCGCAACCGCGGTCGCGATGGCCGCACGCGGAACGGAGCTGCACCACTGGGCCACCGCAGCCGCGCTTACCGGAGCGCTCCAGCAATGGGCCGGTGCCGCCCTAGCTGCCTGTTGTCTCGGCGCGCTCGGCTCGTTCGTGGCACTCGCCACCCGATCCGGCGGAGCAGCGATCGGTATCGGGCTGGTCGCGCTGCTGGTCTTCGATCCGCTGCTGTCCATCTGGGAACCGTTGCGCGGCAGAACCCCCGGGGCCCTGCTCAACAATGTCGCATGGTGCGCGCCGGACAGCGGCCTGGCAGCCCTCGCCGTCGTCACAGCAACCCTGCTCGCGGGTTGGGCAGGGACAGCTCTCTACGGATGGCAGAGCAGTCGTATCTAACGAGTTCGTGCGCGGTAAGCGCTGGTACGTCGAGGCTGTGGTCTTTGATCATGGTCTGTGTGGTGGGGAACCGGGCACGTGCGGCGATCGTCCGAAGTCGACAGATCACGGTGCTGACGTCCGACGTGATCCTGCGATTCTCGCGGGGGTGCGGTGCGGGTGGCGGTGGGGGCCGTGCCCGCACCGCGCGGTCAGGGCCCGGGCCAGGGGTAGCGGCGGGCCAGAATCGCCCACTCCTCGTCCGTCCGGCCGGGTACGGCCCGGCCGGACGCCTCCCACCGCTTGGCGAGCTCAGTGAAGATCGGCTCCAGCTCGGCGCGCGGAACCGTTTCACTGCCGTTTCGCTGCACGCCGATGGCCGGCGTGAGCCGCATCGTTGTGGTCACGACGGGTTCAACGCCGTCCGGGCGGTTCGGGTCACTCACGCGGACGGCCGACGTTGCGGAGGGCGGCGCGGGCCTGTTCGGCGGTGAGGAGCAGGTTGAAATCGTGGAAGGCGGTGTCCAGGACCGCGTCGGGGGGTGGTCGCCTGGCCCTCGGGCGCGCGACGGACAGCGAGCTGGGCGGTGCCGCGGGCGACAATCCGCTCGCGTCCGGCGTCGTCGAGAGTGTCGTCAGTGAGCGCGGCCAGGACCTGCCGCCACACCGCCGTCACCGCCCTCGCCAGCGCGGTACTGGGTAGCGGCACCGCAGTGCTGCTCCGCAGCATCCCAGACCTCGCGCCCTACGCCACCGGCTGGGTGCTGCTGCCACCGGCCGACGCCACGCTGCTCCTCTTCGGCCTGACCGTGCTGGTCGTAGCGATCGGGTCAGTCATCCCGGCGCGCAGAGCCGCGAAGATGCCCCCCCACAGATGCGATGAAGGACTGGTGAGCCACCCATGCCGTACCTGACGATACGCAAGCCCCACTCTCGGCCCGGCCGTCCCGCCCGTGTGACCCGCCTCCTGGCCGCCTTCACTTTCGCGGCCGCGCTCACCACTGCTTGTTCCGGCCCTGGGGGAGTGGACCTGGGCCACGACTGGAAGCGAGCCTCGACCTTCGCGCTCGCCAAAGTGGACGGCTTGGTGACGGTGGTCGGAATCAACCCGGAGAAACCTGAGGCGCAGAGCCTGGTCGTCGTTCCCCAGCAGGCCGACGACGACGATGCCGTCAGTCCGCACATCGCCCACCTCGCCGACGGCCGCTGGATCCTCACCGTTCCGCGCAAGAACGGCAAGCCGGACCGACGCTACGAGATCAACCGTTCAGAGCACACCCTCGATGCCCTGACCGGTGATGAACGACTGTCCCGCACACTGCCCGGCAGCAGTCTGCTGGCGGAGGTCGCAGGGCTGCCCGATGGCAAGTCGCCAAGCGGCGAACCCGAATCCAGCGTGCTGGTCAAGAACCCGAACGGCTGGACCACCACACGCAAACTCAAAATCCCCGGCACCATCGACTTCGCGGCATCCGACTCCGCCTCGGACACCATCTGCCTGGGCAGTAGCTCGAACAGCGCCACCAAGGTCTCCACCGTGAACCTGGCCGACGGCAGCATCAACTTCGCACCCGTCCCGGCGGGACTGACTGTCGGAGGCCTCGCCTGCCCCGCAGGCCACCCGGTCATCGCCGGCTCCCCGGCCCGCGGCACGGCCGATGAGGTCAGCGTGGCCCTCACCCGTCACCCCGCAGCAACGGCGATCACGGTGGACGGCGGCCGACTGGACGCCATCGCAGCCACGCACTCATCGCTCGTGATCGCGGCCGCCCAAGGCAACGACACCGAACTCGTCGAGGTCAACGCCGCCACCGGCCAGGAACTCCACCGCGCCCGCATCAAGGATCTCGCCGCGTCCCTGAACATCACCCACACCGCGTCGGGCTGGCTCGTCTACGCAGAGGACACAGTCACGCGCGTGAACCTGACCACCGGCAAGACCAGGCAGTTCGCCCTCCCCGGCCCCTTGCTCGCCTCCTGACCGCCACCCTGCCCCCTGACCACGCCGCCCGCTCGTCGACGCTCAGGAGGCCGGCGCGGTGGCCGTCGTCTCTTCATGAGCTTCGGCCCGGAATCTTCCCCTAAGGTCGGGTCGCCGGCGCCGGCCTCCTGAGCGTCGACGAGCGGGCGGCGTGGTCAGGG
>NZ_PVLV01000106.1 GCF_002982015.1 Streptomyces solincola | reverse complement strand
GGAGATGTGTATAAGAGACAGGGGGCTGGGCAGGCGGGGGTCGAGCCGGATGTGGCTGAGGTCGACGTACCAGCTTCCCGGGATCTTCTTGTCGAAGACGGGGTGGACCACGTGCTCGGGCGCGGACAGGCCGACGGTGAGGCGCGCGGCGGCGGCGAGGAAGGCGGTGTTGAGGTCGAGGCCGACGGCGTACGGGAGGAGGCACTCGGCGTCGGAGAGCAGGTCGACGTCGCGGACCCACTGGTAGGCCTCCTCGTCGAGGAAGCCGCCGCGCCAGCCGGTGTTGACGACGACGGGGTGCTCGGGGACGGCTTCGGGCGGGGCCGGGTCGATCGGTTCGGTGCCGAGGCTGCCGGGGTGGCGGCCGGGAACCCACTGCCCGGTGCCGCGGTCCTGGACGGCGCGGGTGGGGGGCCGTAGCGCGGTCATCAGCTCCAGGCCGCAGACGGCGGTCGATCCGCGCGGGGTGATGACCCGTCGGGTGTAGAGGGCCAGGACCCGGGCGATGTCGGCCGGCTCCATGTCGGCGACGCCGGGCCAGGCGCGGGGGTCGAGGGCGTCCCAGGACAGCACGGCGAGTTGGACGCAGCGGCGACGGCCCGCGGAGGCGGGGCGGTAAATGCGGGCCCAGGGGCCGAAGCCCCGGAGGGTGAGCTTCCAGTTTGCTTTGGCAAGTTGTTTGAGGACGGGGTGGTCGTCGGCCAGGCGCAGGTTGCGCCGCTCCGCGGGGCCTTCGAGGCGTTCGGGAAGCCCGAGGCGGACGGCGGCGGCCGGGGTGAGGACGATCAGCGGGTCGGAGTCCTGGCCGTGGCGGTGCAGCCGCGGGGCGCCGAGCCGGGCCTCCGTCAGGGTCCACTCGACGAGTTCGGGGACGGTGGCCGCCGGGCAGTCCAGCACGAGGCCGCCGTCGCCGTAGGCGCAGCCGTCGCCGTCCAGGACGGCCAGCGGGCCGTGCTGGTGGGCGGGGGACGCGGCCGTGGCGGCCTGCGGCGCGGATTCGCGCGGGGGG
>NZ_PVLV01000105.1 GCF_002982015.1 Streptomyces solincola | reverse complement strand
GGCAAGGCGGTGATGGCCGCGGCCGCGGCCATCACCGTCTTGCCCGTCCCGCACGCCGCGTGCACCTGCCCCCGCAGCCCGCCCGGCGGGATGCCGCCCGGCGGCACGTCGAGGCCCCGCATGATCGCGTCCACCGCCTCGACCTGGTGGTCCCGCAGCCTGACGCCCATCTCCCGAGGCCTCCTTCGCGCCCGCACATGCTACCGGGCGCACCCCCGGCGACCCCCGCCGGTAAGGTGGGGCCGCTCCGATCACGGAGCCTTGCAACCGCGCCGTGGCCCCTGCGCCGAGCCCGTGACCGGCCCCCGCAGCCCGCCGCCACGGCGCATCGACCGCGGCGCCGCGCCCGCGCGCCGCGATCCCGATGGGGTGGGGAAAGATGCCGAAGCACCGGCTGTCCAGAAAGGGCCGCTACATCGCGCTCGGAGCGACCGCCGCGGTCGTCGCCGCCGGCGGCGGAATCGTCGCCACGACCTCGATGGCCGCGCCCGGCAAGCCCGCGACGACGGCCTTCCCGCCGCAGAAGACCTTCACCGGCCGCGCCTTCGACACCTGCACCGCGCCCTCCCAGGCCGCCATGACGGCCTGGAAGAAGGACGGCTACTACGGCGGCGTCGCCGTCTACGTCGGCGGCAGGAACCGCGGCTGCGCGCAGCCCAACCTCACCGCCTCCTGGGTGAAGGCGGTCAACGCCCAGGGCTGGAAGCTCATCCCGCTCTACGTCGGCGCCCAGCCCTACTGCCAGAAGAGCCGCAGCCCCGAGCGGTTCACCGCGGCCACCGCCGCCTCCCTCGGCGCGGCCAACGCCAACGACGCCATCGCCAAGGCCGCCGCGCTCGGCATGCGGGCCGGCAGCCCGGTCTACCTCAACATGGAGTCGTACGACATCACCGACACCGCCTGCAACGACGCCGCCCTGACCTATGTGCGCGCCTTCAGCAGAACGCTGCGCGCCAAGTCCTACCGGGCCGGCCTCTACGGCCTCAGCACCTCCAGCGCCAAGGCCGTCGCCACCGCCAAGAACCGCACCGACCTGCCCGGAAACCTCTGGTACGCCCAGTGGAACGGCAAGGAGACCACCACCGCGGACTGGCCCTGGGACCCCAAGCTCTACACCGATCACAGCCGCGGCCACCAGTACAAGGCCAACACCAAGGAGACCCGCGGCGGCCACACCATCAACATCGACCGCAACGCCTGGGACGCCCCGGTCGCCATCATCGGCTGACCGGCGAGCCCGCCCCCGCCCGGCACCCGTCCGGCCGGGGGCGGGCGGCCCTCAGCGTGAGACGGGAGCCGTCAGCGCACCGTCGGCACGCACAGCACCGGCACCGTCGACAGGTGCAGCAGCTTGTGCGGGGTGGAGCCGAGCAGCGCGCCCCGCAGGGGGCTCTCGCCCCAGGTCCCCACCACGATGAGCCGGGCGCGGTGACGCGCGGCGGCGTCCAGCAGGGCGGCGGCCGGCTTGTCGTCGAGGATCTCCACCGTGGTGGCCACCCCCGCCGCCTCGGCCGCCTCGGTGGCGCGTCGCAGCGCCGTGCGGCCGACCTGCCGCAGCGCCTCATGGTGGCTGCGGTACTCCTCGCCCACCCCGCCGGGAGCAGCCGCGCCGTACACCAGCACCAGCGGCTCGGCGTGCGCGAGAGCGCTGTCGATGGCGACCCGCAGAGCGCGCTCGGCGCCGGCCGAATCGTCGTACCCCAGAACGATGGACATGGTCATCCTCCGTCCCGGCGCGCCGTGGCGTCCGGCGGCGCCACCCCAGGCCGCTCCGACCAGTACGCGGAGTCCAGCACCCGCTGCACGGCCATCACCAGCACCCCGGTCACGGCGATGCCGATGGCGATGACCAGCGGCGGACCCAGCCCGAACCAGGACGTCCCGCTGTAGGAGTTCTCCGGGTCGGCCATGTCGGCGACCGACTCCACCAGCAGCCAGGCCAGCAGCCCGGCGCCGACCAGCGGCCCCAGCCCGATGAAGAGGAAGCTGCGCAGGTCTCTCAGCAGGTGGCGCCGGTAGTAGACGGCGCAGGCCAGGCCGGTCAGCGCGTAGTAGAAGGCGATCAGCAGGGACAGCGCGGTCAGCGAGTCGAACAGTGCGTTCTCGCTGATCTGGTGCGCCGCCAGGTACCACGCGATGGCCACGCCCGCCACCCACCAGGTGCTGGTGTCCGGCGTACGGAAGCGCGGATGGATACGGGCCAGGCCGCCGGGCAGGGCGCGGCGGCGGGCCATCGACAGGATGGTCCGGGACGCCGGGATGATCGTGGTCTGCGTGGACGCCAGCGCCGACGTGCAGATCGCCAGCAGCACCACCCAGTCCCAGCCGCCCATGACCTGCCCGGCCAGCAGGGCGAAGACCGCCTCCTCCTCGCCGGCGTTGTCCGCCAGGAACGCCGTGCCGGCGAAGGCCACCACCGCGGTGCCGACCGACAGGTAGGTCACCAGCAGCACCACCGTCGACCAGACGCCGGCCCGGCCGGGCGCGGTCGCGGAGTCCTCCACCTCCTCGGTGAGGTTCACCGCCGACTCCCAGCCCCAGTAGATGAACACGCCCAGCAGCAGCCCGCCGGTCAGCGCCGCGCCGCCGGCGCCGAACGGATTGAGCCACTCCACCCGCGGCGTCAGCGCGCCGGTCCCCGCCGACCCCGAGGACACCCGGTACAGGGCGACCGCGGCGAACAGCAGCAGGCAGGCCACCTGGGCCAGGATGAGGACGTTCTGCAACTTGGCGGACGCCTCGGTGCCGATCACGCACACCGCCGTCATCGCCAGGATCAGCAGCACGGTCAGCCCCTGGCGCACCACCTGGTTCTCCGCCCACCCGTCCAGGCCGACGGTCAGCAGCCCGTAGGTCACCGCCACGTCCGCCAGCGAGCCGACCACCAGCACCCCGGTCATCGCCACGGCCCAGCCGCCCAGCCACCCCGCCCACGGCCCCATCGCCCGGGTCACCCAGGAGAAGGTGGTCCCGCAGTCCTGGTCGACCCGGTTGAGGTAGAAGAACGCCGACGCGATCAGCAGCATCGGCACGAACGACGCCAGCATCACGCCCGGCGCGTACACGCCCACCAGCACCACCAGCGGGCCGATCACCGCCGCGAGCGAGTAGGCCGGCGACGTCGAGTTCAGCCCGATGACCAGCGCGTCGGTGAATCCGATCGCGTCGGCCTTCAGACGGGGCGGGTCGGTGCCCGCGACTTGGTCCTTCATCGTGTGCCTCACCTGATGTGTCCCGATGTCCTTCCACGGTGCGGCCGAAGCCCGGCCACGGCGACCCGCGCGCCCTCGCGCGGCCGGCGCGTCGCCGGGGCGGCCCGCCGGTCCCCCCGGGCCGCGGACCGCCCCACCCGCCTCACTGCTCGCGCAGACCCCACGGCGAGCCGTAGGCGGTCAGCAGCTCCAGGAAGGGCCGCGGGTCGAACGCCTCGGCCCCCAGCACCCCCGCACCGCTCCACCGGCCGTCCGCCACCAGCTCCAGGGCGACGACCGGGTTGACGGCCGTCTGCCAGACCACGGCCTGCGAGCCGTACTCGGCCATCGACCACTCGTTGTCGACCACGTGGTAGAGGTACACCTCGCGCGGGGCGCCGTCCTTGACGCCCTTCACCCAGGTGCCGGCGCAGGTCTTGCCCCGCATCCGGTCGCCGAGCGTGGCCGGGTCGGGCAGGCAGGCCGCGACCACGTCCCGCGGGGAGACCTCCACGCCCCGCACGCCGACCGTCTCCGTGCGGTCCAGCCCCAGCTTGTGCAGGGTCTTCAGCGTCTCGATGAACTCCTCGCCCAGCCCGTACTTGAACGTCACCCGCCGGGCGTCCACCCAGCGCGGGATCAGCAGCACCTCCTCGTGCTCCACGTTGACGCACTCCACCGGCCCGATGCCCTCGGGGAAGTCGAACACCTCCGGCTCGCTGAACGGCGCGGTGGTGTACCAGCCGCGGTCCTTCTCCCAGACCACCGGCGGGTTCAGACACTCCTCGATGGTGGTCCAGATCGAGAACGAGGGGGCGAAGTCGTAGCCCTCGACGGTGAGGTTCGCACCGTCGCGCACCCCGATCTCCTCGATCTCGTCGAACAGCTCCTCCGCGGCGTAGCGGGCGAACACGTCGGAGAGCCCCGGCTCCACGCCGACCCCCACCAGCGCCAGCCTGCCCGCCTCCTCCCAGGCCCCGGCCCGGGCGAACTGCCCGTCCCCGAGCTTGGTCCCGCACTCCTCGTAGGGCCGTTCGGGATGCGGCGAGGACAGCGACATCGCCATGTCCAGGTAGTCGGCCCCCGCCTCCAGCGCCGCCTCGAACAGCGGCGGCACGAACCGCGGATCGGTGGCGTTCAGCAGGACGTCGCAGCGCTCCTCGCGCAGCAGCGCGGCGACCGCCGACTGGTCGGAGGCGTCGACCCGCCGCGCGGCGAACCGGCTCTCGCCCTCTCCCAGGGCCGCCACGGCGGCCTCGGCCCGCGCCAGGTCGTAGTCGCACACCACCATGGAGTCGAAGAAGGAACGGCGGGCCGCGATCCGGGTGATCGCGGTGCCCACGCCGCCCGCGCCGACGAGCAGGATCCGCATGATGACAAGCCTTTCTCTCGGGGGGTGTACGGCCATCAAAAGCGTCTCGCGAAGACAAGGTCAATCGCGTTGGCATAAGGTGGTCGCACGGCGAGGCGGAGCGAGCGGAGGAGCGGCGATGGCCAAGCGCGTGGTGCCCGAGGCGGACCGGCGGCGCCGGCGGCCGACCAAGCAGGGCGCGGTCCTCACCGAGCGGCTGATCGTGGAGACCGCCCTGCGCATGCTGCACGAGCACGGCCGGGCCGGCCTGACCGCCCGGCGCCTGGGCACCGCCCTCGGCGCGGACCCCAGCACCCTCTACCGCTACTTCCGCGGCATGGACGAGCTGACCCTGGCCATCGGCGACGAACTGATCGGGCGCGCCCTGCGGAGCTGGGAGCCGTGCGGCGACTGGCTCGCCGACCTGCGGGACGTCGGAACGCGCATCTACCGGGCCTACCTCGCCCACCCGGAGGCGGCCGTGCTCACCGCCAACCGGGTCAGCGGCCGGGCCAACGAGATCGCCGGCGACGAGGCCATCATCGGCGTGCTGCGCTCCACCGGCCTGCCCGACGCCGAGGTGGTCCGCGTCTACCAGGCCTTCGTCGACCAGGCGCTCGCCTTCGCGGCCCTGGACGCGGCGAGTCTCGCCCTGCCGCAGGCCGCGCGAGCCGACGACGAGGCGGTCTGGCGCTCCACGTACGCCAAGCTGCCCGCCGACACCCACCCGCACATCGCGGCCACCGCGCCGCTGCTGGTCGCGCGGATGAACGACAGCGCCTACCCCACCGCGCTCGACATGCTGCTGAGGAGCGCGGCCGCCGCCGTCGCAGCGGCCCGCGCGACCGCCGCCGACGACTGAACCGCCCGGCTCGCGGCGGAAGGCGCCCTGACGACCCGGTGTCAGGTCCGGGCCGCCAGGGCGGTCAGTGAACCGGCCGCCCGTCCGCCACGCCGTCACCGGTCGGCGTGCCGCCATCGGCCGGCACGCGGTCATCGGTCGCCGAGCCGCCGCTGTCCGCCACGCCGTCACCGTCCGCCGTGCCGTCACCGGTCGGTGTGCCGTCCCCGGCAGTCGCGCCGCCACCGTCCGCCGCGCCGTTCCTGCCGCCCGCCGCGCCGTTCCCGGCGGCCGTCGCCGTGATGCGCCGGATCGCCTCGACGGTCAGTGCGCGGTCGTACGGGGCGCGGGACAGCGCGCGATGCAGCGTCAGCCCCTCGATCAGCGCGTCGAGCTGACGGGCGGTGTCCGGGTCGAAGAACTCCTCCAGACGCAGTCGGCTGCGCCGCATCCACTCGTGCGTCAGCTCCCGGTACACGGGCCGGCGGGCGGCCAGCGTGTACAGCTCCTGGGTGAGGACCAGATCGCGGGCCTCCCCCTCGGACAGCGCGTGGATGAGGTCGGCGACCGCCTCGCGCGCCTGCCCGGCGTCGGCCGGGGCGGTCAGGCGGGCCTCGAAGACGCCGACGATGTGGTCGGTGAACCGGCCGAAGGCCGCCCGCAGCAGGTCGTCCATGCCGCGGAAGTGGTACGTCATCGAGCCGAGTGGGACGCCCGCGCGCGCGGCGATCCTGCGGTGCGAGACGCGGGCGATGCCCTCCTCGGCGATCAGGTCGAGCGCGGCGTCGAGGATGCGCTCGCGGCGGCGGGGGTCGGCGTGTCCGGTGGCCATGGCGACCCGCTTCAAAGGCTCCGCACCGGCCGGGCCGGGTTGCCGACCGCGACCACCCCGGCGGGGACGTCCCTGGTGACCACGGCGCCCGCGCCGATGACGGAGTCGTCGCCGATGGTGACGCCCGGCAGGACGATGGCGCCGCCGCCGATCCAGACGTTGTCGCCGATGGTGATCGGCCGGGCCGCCTCCAGCTTGTCCCGCCGCGGCCCCGGCTCCAGCGGGTGGGTGGGCGTGAGCAACTGGACGCCCGGCCCGATCTGGCAGTCCTCGCCGATGGTGATCGCCGCGACGTCCAGGGCGGTCAGGTTGTAGTTGACGAAGCTGCGCGCGCCGATGGTGATGTTGCTGCCGTAGTCGACGTACAGCGGCGGGCGCACCTGGGCCTGTGGGCCGAGCCCGCCGAGCAGCTCCACGAGGACCGACCGGGCCCCGTCCGGGTCCTCCGCGTAGGCGGACTGGTATCGGGCGGCGAGCTGCACGGCCAGCCGCTGGCGGCGCTCGATCTCCGGGTCGTCGGCGATGTAGAGGTCGCCCGCCTCCATGCGCTCCAGGTTCGTCCGCGGATCCTGTGCGAAGTAGTCCATGCGTACGATCGTACGTTCTGATCCGGAGGCTGTGACCCCCGTCGTGGCCTGGGAAATCGATGGCACCGGGCCGCCGGCGCCGGGGTAGCGTACGCGGGCGGCCGCGGTTGGTCGCGTACATGACGCCTTGGGGAGAGGCGTCGGCTCACCCAGGGGGTTCACTCGGCCATGCTCTGCTCGCACTGCAAGATCAACACCGCCGTCGCACCGGACGGCCGCTGCCCGGCCTGCGCCCCGGCGCCGGGCGTCGAGGGGCAGCCCGCACCCGCCGCGGCCCACCCGCCCGCGCCACCGGCCGTTCCCGCCGGCCCCGTGCTGCGCTCACCGGTCGGTCCGGGCCGCGCGGTGGTCGCCCTGCTGTGCGCCGGGATCGCCGTGGACCTGTTCGCGGTCTTCGCCGAGCTCCACCTCTACGCATTCCTCGACACGGCCGCGATGGACGGCACGGGCGACTGGGAGTCCGGCGCGGAACGCGCCGACCTGCTGATGGTCGCGGCCGGCGTCCTGCAGATGCTGGCGCTGACGGCGACCGCCGTACTGTTCATCGTCTGGCTGTACCGGGTGCGCCGGAACGCCGCCGTCTTCGCCCCCGACGTGCTCACCAGCGGCGCCGGGTGGGCCGTCGGCGGCTGGTTCGTGCCCGTCGCCAACCTGTGGATGCCGCGCCGGATCGTCGGCCAGAGCTGGCGGGCCAGCACCCGCGACCCCTACGGCGCGCCCGCGAAGGGCGAGGGGCACGGCATCCTGCACCTGTGGTGGGCGCTGTGGCTGGCGTCGCTGCTCATGGACCGCTTCGCGGGCAGGGCCTACGACCGGGCCGAGACCGCGCAGAAGATCATGGACGCCGCCCAGGCGCTCGCCCTCTCCGAGGCGGTCAGCGTCGCCGCCGCCGTCTGCGCGGTCCTGGTGGTCCGCCGGCTCACCGCCCTCCAGCACGCCAAGGCGCTACGCGGCCCGCAGACCCTTCCCGCCCCGCCGGCGGTCCCGCAGCCCATGGAGTGACGCCCAGAGATACGGCAGGCACGCTCCGTCGCCATCGGTGGCCAATGAGTTTGACTCTGTCCAAACTCAGTTTGATTCCGCCCGATCGGGGTCACCGATGCTGGAGGACTTCACGCGAGCCCGTACAGACAGCCGTACAGCATGGGAAAGCAGAGGACACGGCCATGACCGACGACGTTCGGAAGCCGACGACCATGGACTCCGGGGCCCCGGTGGAGAGCGACGAGCATTCGCTCACCGTCGGACCGGGCGGCCCGATCCTGCTCCAGGACGCCTACCTGATCGAGCAGATGGCGCAGTTCAACCGGGAGCGCATCCCCGAGCGCCAGCCCCACGCCAAGGGCAGCGGCGCGTTCGGCCACTTCGAGGTGACCAACGACGTCAGCGCCTACACCAAGGCCGCGCTGTTCCAGCCCGGTATCACCACCGACCTGGTGATCCGCTTCTCCACCGTCGCCGGGGAGCGCGGCAGCCCGGACACCTGGCGCGACCCGCGCGGCTTCGCGGTGAAGTTCTACACCAGCGAAGGCAACTACGACATGGTCGGCAACAACACGCCGGTCTTCTTCGTCAAGGACCCGATGAAGTTCCAGCACTTCATCCGGTCCCAGAAGCGCCGGGCCGACAACAACCTGCGCGACCACGACATGCAGTGGGACTTCTGGACCCTGTCACCGGAGTCCGCCCACCAGGTCACCTGGCTGATGGGCGACCGCGGCATCCCGCGCACCTGGCGCCACATGAACGGCTACACCTCCCACACCTACATGTGGATCAACGCCTCCGGCGAGCGGTTCTGGGTGAAGTACCACTTCAAGACCGACCAGGGCATCGAGTTCTTCACCCAGCACGAGGCCGACCAGATGGCCGCTGCGGACACCGACTACCACACCCGCGACCTGTTCGAGCACATCCGCGACGGCGACTACCCGAGCTGGACGCTGTACGTGCAGGTCATGCCGTACGAGGACGCGGCCGGCTACCGGTTCAACCCGTTCGACCTGACCAAGGTGTGGCCGCACGGCGACTACCCGCTGATCGAGGTCGGCCGGATGACCCTGGACCGCAACCCGACCGACAACCACGCCGAGATCGAGCAGGCCGCCTTCCAGCCGAACAACTTCGTGCCCGGCATCGGCCCCAGCCCCGACCGGATGCTCCTGGCGCGGCTGTTCTCCTACGCCGACGCGCACCGCTACCGCATCGGCGGCAACTACCAGCAGCTTCCCGTCAACGCGCCCGTGGTGGAGGTGAACACCTACTCCAAGGACGGGGCGATGGCGTTCCGCAAGACCACCGACCCGGTGTACGCGCCCAACTCCAAGGGCGGACCGGCCGCCGACACCGAGCGCTACGGCTCGCCGCCCTCCTGGTACGCCGACGGCGAGATCACCCGGGCCGCCTACGTCTCCCACGCCGAGGACGACGACTGGGGCCAGGCCGGCACCATGGTCCGCGAGGTCATGGACGACGAGGCGCGCGACCGGCTGGTCGACAACGTGGTGGGCCACCTGCTCAACGGCGTCACCGAACCGGTCCTGGAACGCGCCTTCCAGTACTGGTCCAACATCGACGCGAAGATCGGCGACCGGATCCGGCAGGGCGTGCAGGACAAGGCCGACGAGAAGGACCCCAAGCGCGACGAGCAGGGCAACCCGGCGCGCAGCAGCATGCAGCGCAAGGCCTGACCCGCCCGCGCCGCGGGCGAGCGCGGAGCCCCCGGCAGCCCGCCGGGGGCTCCGCCCGCTCCCGCTCCCTCTTCCCTCCTCAGCCCCCCGGCGTCGCCGCCGCGGCGGGCCCGCCACCCGGGGCGGAGCCGTCCGCCGGCCCCCGCCCCAGCCGCCGCACGGCCGGCAGGCACAGCATCGCCGCCAGCAGCACCACGGCGATGACCGAGGAGAACACCAGCACCCGGTCCGCGCCGAACGCCTCCGCCGCCGGCCCGGCCAGCGCCCGGCCCAGCGGGATCACCATGATGGAACCGGCCACGTCGTAGGCCGACACCCGGCTCAGCACGGCCAGCGGGATGTGCGTCTGGACACTGGTCGCCCACATCACCCCCCAGAAGGCGAAGCCGATCCCGCCCAGCACATGGGCGGCGGCCGTGGCGGTGAACGACCAGCCCAGCGCCGGGGCCAGCGGGTTGAGGGCGAACAGCAGCATGGCGAGCGCGCCGGCCACGATCGGCCGGCGCGGCCGCGCCCGCATCCCCAGCAGGCCGCCGACGATCGTCCCGGCCCCGTCGGCCGACGCGATCCAGCCGAAGCCGTCGCCGCCGTGCTGCTCGGTGATCAGCGCCGCGCCCAGCGGCAGCGCCGGGCCGAAGACGAACAGCCCGAACACCGACCAGACCAGAATGACGCCCCACAGCCAGCTCCGGGCCGAGAACTCCTGCCAGCCGGCGGCCAGCCGCCGCCACATCGGGGCGCTCTCCTCGTCCCGCGCGGTGGCCAGCCTCCGCAGCGGCAGCAGACCCAGCGCGCTGAGCGCGTACGCCGCCGCGATCACCGTGTACGACCCGGCCACGTCCCCGTAGGCCACCAGCACACCGGCCAGCCCCGGACCGAGCAGCGCGCACATCGCCTCCGACACGCGCAGCAGCGCGTTCGCCCGCTGGATGTCCCGCGCCACCCGCGGCACCATGCTCGCCAGCCCCGGCTGGAACAGCGCGGTCGCCGCCCCGCTCAGCGCCATCAGCGCCATGATCTGCCACAGCCGCGCCTCGGCGAAGGCCAGCAGCCCCGCCATCACCAGCATGGCGACCATCCGCACCAGGTCCGCGGCGACCATGGTCACCTGCGGGGTGAACCGGTCGGCCAGCACCCCGCCGAGAAGGACCAGCAGCACGATCGGGGTCATCCACGCGGCCAGCGCGTACCCCACCCCGGCCGCCCCGTGGCCGGCGCCGAGCACGGCCGCGGTCAGCGACACCATCAGCATGCCGTCCGCCAGCAGCGAGGCGCTGCGCGCGGTGAAGAACAGCCGGAACGGCCCCGAACGCCACGGGCTCGGCGGGGGAGCGGACGGCACGGCCTTCGCCTGGTCAGTGGTCATGTCGCATCGGCCGCCCGGCGGCCGCTCCCTTCGGTCAGGACGGGCAGCCGGCGCCACGCGCCGGCCTCGCCGGCCTCGGCCGGCGGGCGCTCGACGAACACGTACCGGTGCGGAGCCAGCACCCCGCAGCGCTGCGGCAGCAGCTCCATCAGCGCCTGGTGCGCCCCCTCGGGCGTCGGCGCCGGGCCGCCGCCGCCCGCGACGTACGCGGTGAGAACCGCCTCCGCCGAGGCACCCTCGACGGCCACGTGCACCGGCGACCCGCCCAGCGCCTCGCCCAGGGCGGCGGCGACGGCGGCCGGCGAGACCCAGCAGCGGTCCACCCGCACCCAGTCCCCGCCGCGCACCGCGGAAGCCACCCCGGTGACCTCGGTGAGGGCGGCGAGCGGCACGTCACCGGCCGCGGCGGCCTCCAGCAGGCGCACCAGACCGGTGAGGAAACCCTCCACCTCGCCCCGGTCGAACAGCGCCGGATCCGCCCACAGCGCGAGATCCAGCACCGGACCGGTCGCGTACACGAAGGTCAGCACCCGGGTCGGCAGCTCCTGCTCCGGGCCCCAGCGCAACTCCAGCTCCGGCTCGTCCGCGACCGGGCGGCCACCGCCCTCCGGACGGGTCGCCAGCACGCTGCTGACGTCGTTGAACACCACATCGCGCGCGAACTGGCCACCCCGCTCGCGGGTGGTCCGCCCGATCATGTCCCACAGCCGCACCGCGTCGAACCGGCTGTGCCGGTAGGCGTCCAGCGCCGCCCCCCAGGCCTTGCGCAGCACCGCGTCCACGGTGGGCCCGCGCACGTCCAGCATGAGCAGCGCGTCCTGCGCGAGGGTGCTCACCGAGCGGGCCAGGCCCGCCCGGTTGCGGTTGGCGGTGGGTGCCGCGGCGACCAGCACCTCCTGCCCGGCCCGGTGCGCCACCAGCACACTCCACGCGGTCAGCAGGACGGTCGCCGCGGGGCTGCCGGTGCGCGCCGCCGCCGCGGCCAGCGCCCGCCCGGCCCGCGCCGAGCGCAGCGTGAGTCGCGCGGCGACGCACTCGCCCGGACGCACCCGCGGCTCGGCGAACACCGCCTGCGGCCCGGTGCGCAGCACCCGCTCCCAGTAGCGCAGGGACGCCTCGCTCCGCAGCCTCCCGGCCGGGGAGGACTCCTCCACCGCCAGGTCGACCGGGGTCAGCGCCCGCGACGCCGGCAGTTCGCCGCAGGTCAGCAGGGTGTGCCACTCCTCGTGCAGGACCACCAGCGCGCTGCCGTCCACCGCCGCGTGACTGGCCGCCACCGCGAGGAACGCCGGCACGCCGTCGAGCGCCAGCAGCACCAGCCGCAGCGGGAAGTCCCGCTCCAGCAGGAAACGCCCCGAGCGGGCCCCCCGGGCCACTGCCTCGGCGTGGCGCGCCGGCTCGTCGGGGAAGGCGCCGTGGTGGTCGCGGACGGCGAAGGCGAACGACCCCTGCGCCGCGACCTCCTGCACCACCGGCGGCCCGCCGGCGGCGGCCACCGGGAAGGTGGTGCGCAGCGCCTCGTGCCGCTCCACCAGCACCCGCAGCGCGTCCCCCACGGCCTCGACCGTCGCCCCCGGCGGCACCGGCCACACGTCGTGGATGTTGATCTGCACCGGATCGTCGCGCAGGATGCAGCGGATCATGTTGGCCTGGCCCATGGTGACCGGGCCCCGCCGCCGCACCCCGCCGCCGTACACGACCTCGACGATCCGCTCCCCGGGCGGTTCCTGTTCCCGGGGCAGCATCTGCCCGACGGCCGGAGCCTGCTCCCCGGCCGCGGCCTGCGGCCCGGCCAGCACCTGGCTGTCGGCCGGAGTCTGCCGGTCGGCCGGGGCCGGCCCGTCGGCCGGAGCCTGCTCACCGGCCGGTTCCTGTTCCCCGGTCAGCATCTGCCCGTTAGTCGGGGGTTGCCCGTGGGGCGGACTCTGTCCGTCGTTCGGGGCCTGCCCGCCGGCCGGAGTCTGCGCCCCGTTCGGGGCCTGCCCACCGGCCAGGGCTCGCTCACCGGCCGGGGCCCGCTCGCCGGCCAGGACCTGCTCCTCGGCCGCCCGGCTGCCGCCCGTCATCGCCCGCCCACCCGCTCCCCGTTACCGCCGCGCGGCCCGATG
>NZ_PVLV01000104.1 GCF_002982015.1 Streptomyces solincola | reverse complement strand
GTCCGCTCAGTCCGGTTGGCCGTAGTGGCGGAGGCGGGTGGCGGTGTCGGCGACCTGGGCCTCGGTGAGGAGGGCGGGGGTGCGGCCGGGGACGGCGGTGGCGGTGAGCCAGACCCGGCACATCCACTCGAGCTGGGCGGTGCGGTCGTAGGCCTGGTCGAGGGTGTCGCCGTAGGTGACGGCGCCGTGGTTGCGCAGCAGGCAGCCGGAGCGGTCCGCCAGGGCGGCCCGGGTGTGCGCGGCCAGCTCCTCGGTGCCGTAGGGCGCGTAGGGGGCGACCCGCACGGGGCCGCCGAGGGCGGCGGCCATGTAGTGGATCAGCGGCACCTCGTCGACGAGCGTGGAGACCGCGGTGGCGTGCACCGCGTGGGTGTGGACGACGGCCCGGGCGGCGGTGGTCCGGTAGATCTCCAGGTGCAGCGGGAGTTCGCTGGTCGGGCGGAGCGTGCCGAGCGCCCGGCGGCCGTCCAGGGTGACGGCGACCGGTTCGGCGTCGGTCAGCCGGTCGTAGGGCACTCCGGTCGGGGTGACGAGCACCAGCTCGCCGACGCGCACCGAGACGTTCCCGGAGGTGCCGACGACCAGCCCGTCGGCCACCGTGCGGCGGGCGGCGGCCACCAGCTCGGCCCAGGCCCGGTCGACCGGGGAGCGGGGGGCTGTCGGGGGTTCGGAGGCGGCGGTCATGTGACGATCCTGCCACTCCGAGGACGTGACTCCGGGTGACGGCGGACGAGCGCGCCGGCATCGTCCGAGGCGGGGGGCGGGGGCGGGTCCCTCCAGGTGGTAACCGGAATCAGCCGCCCCTGGTTGGGGTCACCATGAAGCCCGCCTCAGTTCACCTTCCGTTCATTCAGCTTCCCTACGTTCACGACGCCACTGACGTCGAACGATTGCCTGGGTCGATGGAACACTTCACGCTGCTGCTCGCCATCGTGGTCGTGACAGCTCTCGTGTTCGATTTCACGAACGGTTTCCATGACACCGCCAACGCGATGGCGACGACCATCTCGACCGGCGCGATGAAGCCCAAGGCGGCGGTCGCCATGTCCGCCGTGCTCAACCTGGTCGGCGCCTTCCTGTCGGTGGAGGTCGCCAAGACGATCTCCGGCGGCATCATCAACGAGAACGGCATCGAACCCTCGGTCATCTTCGCGGCGCTCGTCGGCGCCATCCTGTGGAACCTGCTGACCTGGCTGCTGGGCCTGCCGTCCAGCTCCTCGCACGCGCTGTTCGGCGGCCTGATCGGCGCGGCCGTGATGTCCGCGGGCTTCTCGGCCGTCAACGGCGGCACCATCGTCACCAAGGTCCTCATCCCGGCCGTCGCCGCCCCGCTGGTGGCCGGCCTCGCCGCGATGCTGGCCACCCGGCTGACCCTCCGCCTCGGCGGCGCCGCCGAGAACAAGTCGACCGCCAAGGGCTACCGCGCCGGCCAGATCACCTCCGCTGGCCTGGTCTCGCTGGCCCACGGCACCAACGACGCGCAGAAGACCATGGGCGTCATCACCCTCGCCCTGGTCACCGGCGGCGTCCTCGCCCCCGGCTCGAACCCCCCGATGTGGGTCATCGTCTCCGCCGGCGTGGCCATCGCGCTCGGCACCTACCTCGGCGGCTGGCGGATCATCCGCACCATGGGCAAGGGCCTGACCGACCTCAAGCCGCAGCAGGGCTTCGCCGCCCAGACCAGCGCCGCGACGGTCATCCTGGCCTCCTCCAACCTGGGCTTCTCGCTCTCCACCACCCAGTCCTGCTCCGGCGCCGTGATGGGCGCGGGCCTGGGCCGCAAGGGCGGCGTGGTGCGCTGGTCCACCGCGACCCGGATGTTCATCGCCTGGGGCCTGACGCTGCCGGCCGCCGGCGTGGTCGCCGCCCTGGCCGAGCTGCTGACCAAGCAGGGCACCTGGGGCGTCGTCGCCACCGCGGCGCTGCTGGTGGCCGGCTCCGGCGCCATCTGGCTGGCCTCCCGCCGCGAGCCGGTCGACCACACCAACGTCACCGCCGACGAGACCGGCGCCCCGGCCCCCGAGGCCGAGCCGGAGCCCGCCGGTGTGGTGACCGCCGCCATCGCGGCCGTCACCCCGCCGCCGGCCGGCCCCACCTCGTCGGTGCACGGCCACGCGGGCGAGCTGGCCACGGCCGGCTCCGCCTCCTCCCACTCCCCGGCGCCCGCCGCCACCGTCTGAGCCAGGCTCCGGATCACGGACCCGCTCCGAGGAATCTGAGGAAGAACCGCACATGAAGATCGACTGGGTAGCCCTCGGCACCGTCTTCGGCGTCAGCCTGGCGGCCACCGTCGCCCTGGTGGGCCTGTTCACCCTCGGCGTCGCCGGTCTCTCCCGGCACGAGGCGGCCGGCGCCCACGGCGGCTCCGCACCCCTCGCCCGTACCGGCGCGTTCGCCTGCTTCGCGCTGTGCGCGGCGGCCGTGGCGTACGGGATCTACCTGATCGTCGTCTGACGGCGGTCACCCGTCCGCGAGCGCCCCGGGAGGCCCGTCCGCCTCCCGGGGCGCCGTGCCGTCCGCGGCCGGTCCCGACCGGGCGGTCCCGCAGGTCAACAGCGAGTTGACGGGCGTTCTCGGGGCGTGGTGGACTGCCGGGGCCAATGACGGCGGCACAGGAGAGGAAGCCCGGTGAGAGCCCGGCGCGGTCCCGCCACTGTGAGCCCGCCCCGCGCAGCGCGCGGGGCACGGGTGAGCCAGGAACTCTCGCCGCCGGAACGTCGAACCAGGGCGCGGACCCTGAGTGAGGACCTGAACCCCATGCCGGGCCGCCTTCCCCCGGGGTCGAGAGCGTCGGGCGCCGATGAGCGCTGACCACTCCCCCACCCGCCCCCCTGCCGCCGTCTTCGCGGCCGGCGCGGCCGCCGGGCTGCTCGCCGACGCGCTGCTGGGCGACCCGCGCCGGGGCCACCCGGTCGCCGCCTTCGGGCGCGCCGCGGGCGCCGTCGAGGACCTGCTCTGGCGCGACCACCGCGGCTGGGGCGCCCTGCACACCCTGCTCTGCGCCGGCGGCACGGCCGGCGTCGCGGCCCTCGCGGACCGGGCGGTCCGCCGGCGCGGCCGGCCCGCCGCCGCCGCGCTGACCGCCGCCACCGTGTGGGCCGTGGTCGGCGGCACCACGCTGGCACGGGAGGCCCGGGCGATCGGCGGGGCGCTGGCGGCCGGGGACCTGGAGGTGGCGCGGGAGCGGCTGCCGCACCTGTGCGGGCGCGACCCGCAGGCGCTGGACGGCCCGGCGATGGCCCGCGCGGTGGTGGAGTCCGTCGCCGAGAACACCTCCGACGCGGTGGTCGGCGCCCTGGTCTGGGGCGCCCTGGCCGGGGTCCCCGGGCTGGCCGGCTTCCGCGCGGTCAACACCCTGGACGCCATGGTCGGCCACCGCTCGCCGCGGCACCTGCGCTTCGGCTGGGCCTCGGCCCGGCTGGACGACCTGGCCGGCTGGCCCGGCGCCCGGCTCACCGCGCTGCTGGCCGCCGCCGCCGGCGGGGATCGGGCAGCGGCGGTACGGGCCTGGCGGGCGGACGCCCACCGCCATCCCAGCCCCAACGCGGGCCCGGTGGAGGCGGCGTTCGCGGGCGCGCTCGGGGTACGGCTGGGCGGCGCCCTGTCCTACGGCGGCCGGGTCGAGCACCGCCCGCTGCTGAACGCGGACGGCCGGGACGTGGAAGTCGCCGACATCGAGCGGGCGGTGGCCCTCTCCCGCCGGGTGACCCTGGGGGCCCTGGCCGTCTGCGCGGGCGGCAGGCTGGCCGTCTCGGCGGTACGGAAGCGGCGGAAGGCGGGCGGGGCATGAGGGGCGGCGGGCTGCTGGTCGCGGGGACGACCTCCGACGCGGGCAAGAGCGTGGTCACCGCCGGCATCTGCCGCTGGCTGGTGCGCCAGGGCGTGAAGGTGGCCCCGTTCAAGGGCCAGAACATGTCCCTGAACTCCTTCGTCACCCGCGAGGGCGCGGAGATCGGCCGTGCGCAGGCGATGCAGGCCCAGGCCGCCCGGGTGGAGCCGACCGCGCTGATGAACCCGGTGCTGCTCAAGCCCGGCGGCGACCGCTCCAGCCAGGTCGTGCTGATGGGCAGGCCGGTCGGCGAGATGAGCGCCCGCGGCTACCACGGCGGCCGGCAGCGGGAGCTGTTCGAGCCGGTGATGGCCTGTCTGGAGGAGCTGCGCACGACGTACGACGCGGTGATCTGCGAGGGCGCCGGCAGCCCCGCGGAGATCAACCTGCGCCGCACCGACATCGTCAACATGGGCGTGGCCCGGGCCGCCCGGCTGCCGGTGCTGGTGGTCGGCGACATCGACCGGGGCGGGGTGTTCGCCCAGTTCTTCGGGACGACGGCGCTGCTCGCCCCCGAGGACCAGGCACTGGTCGCCGGCTATCTGGTCAACAAGTTCCGCGGCGACGTGACGCTGCTGGAACCGGGCCTGGACATGCTGCTGGGGCTGACCGGGCGGCGCACCTACGGCGTCCTGCCGTACGCGCACGGGCTCGGCATCGACGAGGAGGACGGACTCAGGGTGTCGCTGCGCGGGGCGGTCCGCGAGTCGGTGACCGCCCCGCCGCTCGGCGAGGACCTGCTGCGGGTCGCGGTCTGCGCGGTGCCGCTGATGTCCAACTTCACCGACGTGGACGCGCTGGCCGCCGAGCCGGGGGTGGTGGTCCGCTTCGTGGACCGCCCCGAGGAGCTGGCCGACGCCGACCTGGTGGTGGTGCCCGGCACCCGCGGCACGGTGAGGGCGCTGGCCTGGCTGCGCGAGCGCGGACTCGCCGCGGCGCTGGCCCGCCGGGCCGCCGAGGGCCGCCCGGTGCTCGGCGTCTGCGGCGGCTTCCAGGTGCTGGGCGAGCGGATCGAGGACGACGTCGAGTCCCGGGCCGGGCTGGTGGACGGGCTGGGGCTGCTGCCGGTACGGGTGCGGTTCGCCCCCGAGAAGACCCTGGCCCGGCCGTCCGGCACGGCGCTCGGCGAGCCGGTGGAGGGCTACGAGATCCACCACGGCGTCGCCGAGGTGGCGGGCGGCGAACCGTTCCTGGACGGCTGCCGGGTGGGCGCGGTCTGGGGCACCCACTGGCACGGCTCGCTGGAGAGCGACGCCTTCCGCCGGGCGTTCCTGCGCGAGGTCGCCGCCCAGGCCGGCCGCCGCTTCGTGCCCGCCCCGGACACCGCCTTCGGCGCACTGCGCGAGGAGCAGCTCGACCGGCTCGGCGACCTGGTCGAGGAGCACGCCGACACCGGCGCGCTCTGGAAGCTGATCGAGCACGGCCCGCCGGCCGGCCTTCCCTTCGTCCCGCCGGGGGCGCCGTGAGCACCCCCGTGCGACACCCGGTGGAGCACCCCCGTCCCCCCGTCCGCCCCTGTGCAGGGAGTGTCCGTTAATGGCCTCGGTCCCCTATCCGTTCACCGCCGTCGTCGGCATGGACGACATGCGGCTGAGTCTGGTGCTCAACGCCGTCTCCCCCGCGATCGGCGGCGTGCTGGTGCGCGGCGAGAAGGGCACCGCCAAGTCGACGGTGGTACGCGGGCTGACCGCGCTGCTGCCGGCCCTGGACGTGGTGCCCGGCTGCCGCTTCTCCTGCGCGCCCGGCTCCCCCGACCCGGACTGCCCGGACGGCCCGCACGAGCCCGGACCCGGTACGGCCCGGCCGACCCGGCTGGTGGAGCTGCCGGTGGGCGCCTCGGAGGACCGGCTGGTCGGCGCGCTGGACATCGAGCGGGCGCTGTCGGAGGGCGTGAAGGCGTTCGAGCCGGGCCTGCTGGCCGCAGCCCACCGCGGCATCCTCTACGTGGACGAGGTCAATCTGCTCCACGACCACCTCGTCGACCTGCTGCTGGACGCCGCCGCCATGGGCGCGTCGTACGTCGAGCGGGAGGGCGTCTCCGTCCGGCACGCGGCGCGGTTCCTGCTGGTCGGGACGATGAACCCGGAGGAGGGCGAGCTGCGGCCGCAGTTGCTGGACCGCTTCGGGCTGACCGTGGAGGTGGCCGCCTCCCGGGAGCCGGAGCAGCGGGTGGAGGTGGTGCGCCGCCGGCTGGCCTACGACGAGGACCCGGCCGGTTTCGCGGCGCGCTGGACCGCCGAGGAGGGCGGGCTGCGGGAGCGGATCGCCGCCGCCCGGGCGCTGCTGCCGAGCGTGCGGCTCGGCGACGGGGCGCTGCGCCAGATCGCGGCGACCTGCGCCGCGTTCGAGGTGGACGGCATGCGCGCGGACATCGTGATGGCCCGGACCGCGACCGCGCTGGCCGCCTGGGCCGACCGGACGGACGTGACGTCCGACGACGTGCGCCAGGCCGCGCTGCTGGCGCTGCCGCACCGCCGCCGGCGCAACCCGTTCGACGCGCCGGGCCTGGACGAGGACAAGCTCGACCAGACGCTGGAGGAGTCCCGGGACGCGGAGGGCGACGACGATCCCGACCCGGGGCCGGGCGACGGCGGTCCCGGCGGCGGTCCGGACGGTGGCGGCGGGGTGCCCCCGCAAGGCGGTCCGGCGGAAGCGGGCCCGGCGCAGGGCGGTACGGCGCAGGGCGGTACGGACGGGCCCGCCGAGGCTCCGGCCGGCGCGCCCGCCGCCGGGGCGCCCGAGCAGGCCGCGGCCCCGGCGGCCGAGCCGTTCCGGACGAAGGCGCTCAGCGTGCCGGGTCTGGGCGAGGGCGCGCAGGGGCGGCGTTCCCGGGCGCGTACCGACCATGGCCGGACCACCGGGGCGCGCCGTCCCCGGGGGGCGCTGACCAAGCTGCACCTGGCGGCGACCGTGCAGGCGGCGGCCCCGCACCAGCGGGCGCGCGGCCGGTCCGGGCCGGGTCTGGTGGTGCGCCGGGACGATCTGCGGCAGGCGGTTCGGGAGGGGCGCGAGGGGAATCTCGTGCTGTTCGCGGTGGACGCCTCCGGGTCGATGGCGGCGCGCAAGCGGATGGGCGCGGTCAAGGGCGCGGTGCTGTCGCTGCTGCTGGACGCCTACCAGCGGCGGGACAAGGTGGGCCTGGTGACCTTCCGGGGCTCGGAGGCCGAGCTGGCGCTGCCGCCGACCTCGTCGGTGGACGCGGCGGCCGCCCGGCTGGAGAGGCTGCCCACCGGGGGCCGCACCCCGCTGGCGGCCGGGCTGCTGCGCGCCCACGAGGTGCTGCGGGTGGAGCGGCTGCGGGACCCGGCGCGGCGGCCGCTGCTGGTGGTGGTCACCGACGGGCGGGCCACCGGCGGCCCGGAGCCGCTGAGGCTGGCCGCCCGGGCGGCCGGGCTGCACGCGGCCGAGGGCACCGCCTCGGTGGTGGTCGACTGCGAGAGCGGCCCGGTGCGGCTGGGGCTCGCCGCCGAGCTGGCCCGCTCGCTGGGCGGCGCCGCGGTCACCCTGGACGAGCTGCGCGCGGACGCGATCGCCGGGCTGGTCCGGGACGTGCGCGGGGACGCCCGCGGCGCGGGGAGGGCCGCCTGATGCACCGTACCGCTGAGACGAAGGAGATCGCGTAGTGCCGCAGGGACAGCCGGCCGTCGTGCCGAACGACGGCCTCACCACCCGCCAGCGCCGCAACCGGCCGCTGGTGATGGTCCACACCGGTGTCGGCAAGGGCAAGTCGACGGCCGCCTTCGGGATGGCGCTGCGCGCCTGGAACCAGGGCTGGCCGGTCGGGGTGTTCCAGTTCGTGAAGTCGGCGAAGTGGAAGGTCGGCGAGGAGAACGCGCTGAAGGTGCTGGGCGCTTCCGGCGAGGGCGGCCGGGTGGACTGGCACAAGATGGGCGAGGGCTGGTCCTGGATCCAGCGGGACGCCGAGCAGTCCAACGAGGACAAGGCGCGCGAGGGCTGGGAGCAGGTCAAGCGGGACCTGGCGGCCGAGACGTACCGCTTCTACGTGCTGGACGAGTTCGCCTATCCGCTGCACTGGGGCTGGGTGGACACCGCCGAGGTGGTCGAGGTGCTGGCGAACCGGCCCGGCAGCCAGCACGTGGTGATCACCGGCCGCAACGCCCCGGCCGAGCTGTGCGAGTTCGCCGACCTGGTGACCGACATGTCGAAGGTGCGGCATCCGATGGACGCCGGTCAGAAGGGCCAGCGGGGCATCGAGTGGTAGCGCGTCTCGTCATCGCCGCGCCGTCCTCGGGGGCGGGCAAGACCACGGTGGCGACCGGTCTGATGGCCGCGTTCGCCGGCCGGGGGCTCGCGGTGTCCCCGCACAAGGTGGGACCGGACTACATCGATCCGGGCTACCACGCGCTGGCGACCGGCCGGCCGGGGCGCAACCTGGACGCCTACATGTGCGGTACGGGGCTGGTGGCGCCGTTGTTCGCGCACGGCGCGGCCGGGGCGGACCTGGCGGTGGTCGAGGGCGTGATGGGGCTGTACGACGGGGCCGCGGGGCAGGGCGAGCTGGCGTCCACCGCGCAGGTGGCGAAGCTGCTGAGGGCCCCGGTGGTGCTGGTGGTGGACGCCTCCTCGCAGTCGCGGTCGGTGGCGGCGCTGGTGCACGGCTTCGCGTCCTGGGACCCGGAGGTGCGGATCGGCGGGGTCATCCTCAACAAGGTGGCCACCGACCGGCACGAGCACCTGCTGCGGGAGGCGCTGGGCGGCTCGGGGGTGCCGGTGCTGGGCGTGCTGCGGCGGGCCCCGGCGGTGGCGACGCCGTCCCGCCATCTGGGTCTGGTGCCGGTGGCCGAGCGGCAGGCGGCAGCGGTGGAGGCGGTGGCCGCGCAGGCCGAGCAGGTGCGGGCGGGCTGCGATCTGGAGGCGCTGCTGGCGCTGGCCCGGAGCGCTCCCCCGCTGTCCGCGCCGGCTTGGAGCCCGGAGGCGGAGGCCCCGGCCGGTCCCCCCGGGGCGCGCCCGGTGGTGGCGGTGGCCGGCGGGGCGGCGTTCACCTTCTCGTACGCCGAGCACACCGAGCTGCTGGCGGCGGCCGGTGCCGAGGTGGTGCCGTTCGACCCGCTGCGGGACGAGGAACTGCCGGACGGGACGAGGGGGCTGGTGATCGGCGGCGGCTTCCCGGAGGTGTACGGGGCGGAGCTGTCGGCCAACGAGCGGCTGCGCGAGGCGGTGGCCGAACTGGCCGCGTCGGGCGCTCCGCTGGCCGCCGAGTGCGCCGGACTGCTGTATCTGGCCCGGTCGTTGGACGGCCGGCCGATGTGCGGCGTGCTGGCCGCGGACGCCCGGATGACGGAGCGGCTGACGCTGGGCTACCGGGACGCGGTGGCGCTCGGCGACAGCCCGCTGGCGGCGGCCGGCACCCGGATGCGGGGCCACGAGTTCCACCGCACGGTGCTGGAGCCGGGCGCGGGGCCGGAGCCGGCGTGGGGACTGAGGCAGCCGGAGCCGAGGGTGGAGGGCTTCACGGTCGGCGGGGTGCACGCCAGTTATCTGCACACCCACTGGGCGGCCGTCCCGGGCACCGCCCGGCGGTTCACGGAGCACTGCGCCGGATGAGCGGCGGCGGAGCGGACCGCGGTACGCCGGGTCCGGGCGGCTTGTTCGTCGGCGTCGGGGCGCGGCGCGGGGTGGCCGCCGGCGAGGTGCTGGAGCTGCTCGGCGAGGTGCTGGCGGACGCCGGGCTGCCGCCGGCCGGGGTGGTGGCGCTGGCGACGGCCGAGGAGAAGGCGGGCGAACCGGGGATCGTGGCGGCGGCGGCCCGTCTGGGGGTGCCGCTGGCGGCGCGTCCGGCGCGGGAGTTGGCCCGGATCGCCGTGCCGACCCCCTCCCCGGCGGCGCTGGCCGCGCTCGGCACGCCCTCGGTCGCCGAGGCCGCGGCGCTGGCGGCGGCGGGGGCGCTCGGCGGCCCGCCGGAGCCGGAACTCCTCGTCCCCCGGCGGGTGTCCGGGACCGGGCGGGTGACCTGCGCGGTGGCACGCGGGCGGTCGGCGCGGTTGTCGGCCGGGGGAGGCGGGTACACGGGCGG
>NZ_PVLV01000103.1 GCF_002982015.1 Streptomyces solincola | reverse complement strand
CCCCCGCACCCCGCAGGAGACCCCGGAACACACCACGACCACCATGACGACGACCGCGACCGCGGCCGGGACGACAGCCGAGGCGGTGACCCGTGGGACACGCTGACACCCTGCTCGCCATGGGCGGCGCCTTCCTGGCCGCCGCCTTCCTCGCCCGGCTCGGCAGCCGCATTGGGCTGCCCACCATCCCGCTGTTCATGCTCGCCGGCATCCTGCTCGGCCCGCACACCCCCGGCCTCGTCCTGGTCGAGGACCCGCACGACCTGGAGATGCTCTCCGCGCTCGGCCTCGTGCTACTGCTGTTCTACCTGGGCCTGGAGTTCCACCTGGACGACCTCAAACGCGGCGGGCGGCGGCTGCTCGCGGCGGGCTCCGCCTACCTGCTGCTGAACGTCGGCGCCGGCCTCGGCTTCGGCTTCGCACTGGGGTGGGGCGCCCGTGAGGCGCTGGTGCTCGCCGGCGTCATCGGCATCTCCTCCTCCGCCATCGTCACCAAGATCCTCATCGACCTCGGACGGCTCCAACGCCCGGAGACCCGGCTGATCCTGGGCGTCATCGTGGTCGAGGACATCTTCCTCGCCCTCTACCTGGCCGCCCTGCAACCGGTGATCGGCGGCGCCGACAGCCCGGCCGAGATGATCCTTCAGACCGCCAAGGCGTTCGGCTTCCTGCTGCTCCTCGCCGCCCTGGCCCGCTACGGCGTCAAGGCCGTCGGCCGGCTCATCGCGGTCCGCGACGACGAACTCCTCGTCATCAGTTTCCTCGGCGCGGCCGTGCTGGTGGCCGGCGTCTCCGAACTGCTGGGCGTGGCCGACGCGATCGGCGCGTTCATGGTCGGCCTGATCCTCGGCTCCACCTCCTCCGGGCCGCGCATCCGCCAACTGGTGCACCCGCTGCGGGACGCCTTCGGCGCGGTCTTCTTCTTCGGCTTCGGGCTCGCGATCGACCCCGGTGACGTGCTCTCCGTCGCCGGACCCGTCCTGGCCGCCGCCGCCGTCACCGCCGCGATGAACGTGGCCGCGGGACTCTTCGCCGCCCGGCTGCACGGCTTCGGCCCGGAACCGGCCGCCGGGATCGCCACCACCCTGCTGGCCCGCGGCGAGTTCGCGCTCATCCTGGCCGCCATGGCCGCCTCCGCCGGCCTCGACGACCGCCTCGCCCCGTTCATCGCCGGCTATGTGCTGGTCCTCGCCGTCCTCGGCCCGATCGCCGCCGGACGCTCGCACCGGCTCGCCCGGATGCTGCGCGCGGCGGTGGGCCTGCGGCCCGCACCGGACCGCGCCCGCCGCGAGGAGGTCCCCGAGCAGATCAGGGAGGACGCCTCCGCCTCCACCTGAGCGGCGGCGGGGCGGCCCCGTCAGGGGGACAGCGGCGCCCGGCGCGTGTCCGGAAGCGGGGACGGCCGTTGACCGGGGTATGACCAAGACCCATCGCGTACTCGCCGCTCTCGCGGTCGCCGCCGGCGCCTCCGCGCTCTCCGCCCCCTCCGCCCAGGCGGTCGCCGGGGTCCCCCTCCCGGTGGGGCCCGGCGCGCCGTCCGTCGTCAGCCGGGTGGACGACCTGACCTCCATGGGACTGCCCACCGAGCAGGCGGCCCGGGTGCCCCGGGTGACCCAGCAGCTCGGCGGACTCGGCGGCCTCCAGCAGCTCGGCCAGGCCCGCCAGCTCATCGAGCCGGTCGCCCCGGTGATCGGCCTGCTGCCCGTCACCGGCTGACCGCGTCCACGAGCCGAGCCACGACGCGGGCCCGGGGCGCCTTCCGCTCCCCGGGCCCGTGTCCGTTTCCCGCACCCGTCGCCTCGCCCGATCAGGCGGCGCTGTCGGTGTGCGCGGCGCGGTGCGCGCGGATGACGTCGGCGTACCGGTGGCCGCTGCCCTTGACCGTGCGCCGCTGGGTGGCGTAGTCCACGTGCACCAGGCCGAAGCGCTTGTCGTAGCCGTAGGCCCACTCGAAGTTGTCCAGCAGTGACCAGGCGAAGTACCCCGCCAGCGGCACGCCCTTGCGCACCGCCCGGGCGCAGGCGGCCAGGTGCCGCTCCAGGTAGTCGGCCCGCTCGGGGTCGTCGACCGTGCCGTCCGCCCGGACGGTGTCCGGGTAGGCGGAGCCGTTCTCCGTCACGTACAGCCGCCGCGCCCCGTACTCCTCGGTGAGCCGCAGCAGCAGCGTCTCGATGCCGCCGGCGTCGACCTCCCACCCCATCCGCGTCACCGGGACGCCCGGGCGGTCGACCTGGCGGGCGTAGGGGGCCGGGCCGTCCGGGTCGTCGGCGACCACGGCCGGGAAGTAGTAGTTCAGGCCCAGCCAGTCCAGCGGCGCCGCGATGACCGCCGGGTCGCCGGGGTGCTCGGGCAGCTCGACGCCGTACACCTCCCGCATGTCGGCGGGGAAACCGCGGCCGTGCACCGGGTCCAGCCACCAGCGGTTGGTGTGGCCGTCCACCCGCCGCGCCGCAGCCAGGTCCTCGGGCCGGTCGCTCGCCGGGGCGACCGTGGACAGGTTGTTGACGATGCCGACCTGCGCGTCCGGGGCGGCGGCCCGGACGGCCTGCGCGGCCAGCCCGTGGCCGAGCAGCAGGTGGTACGAGGCCCGGACCGCCGCGGTGAGGTCGGTGGTCCCGGGGGCCATCCGGCCCTCCAGGTGCCCGATCCACGCCGAGCACAGCGGCTCGTTGAGGGTGGCCCAGTGGTGCACCCGGTCGCCGAGCCGCTCGGCGACGACGGAGGCGTAGCCGGCCAGGTGGTGGGCGGTGTCCCGGACGGTCCAGCCGCCGCGGTCCTGCAACGCCTGCGGCAGGTCCCAGTGGTAGAGCGTCAGGGACGGCGCGATGCCGGCTTCCAGCAGCCCGTCGACCAGGCGGTCGTAGAAGTCCAGTCCCCGGGCGTTGACCGGCCCGTCGCCACCGGGCACGATCCGCGGCCAGGCGGTCGAGAAGCGGTAGGCGTTCGCGCCCAGGTGGCGCATCAGCGCGATGTCCTCGGGCCAGCGGTGGTAGTGGTCGCAGGCGGTGTCGCCGTGGTCGCCGCCGTCGACCTTGCCGGGGGTGTGGGAGAAGGTGTCCCAGATGGAGGGCGCCCGGCCGTCCTCGGCGACGGCGCCCTCGATCTGGTAGGCCGACGTGGCCGTCCCCCAGGCGAAGTCGGGCGGCAGGGCGGCGTAGTCGGTGAACTCGCTCACGAACGTCCTTTCAGCACATGCACGGGGGAGGAGCGGTACGGGGGGTGGGCGCCGTCACTTGACGGCGCCGGCGGTCAGCCCGGTCACCAGATAGCGCTGGAGCAGCAGGAAGCCGGCCACCACCGGCACGCTGACGACCAGCGAGGCGGCCATGATCTGGTTCCAGTACACGTCGTTCTGGGTGGAGTAGCCCTGGAGGCCGACGGCCAGGGTCCGGGTGGTCTCGTCGGTCATCACCGAGGCGAACAGCACCTCGCCCCACGCGGTCATGAACGCGTACACCGCGACGGCCACGATGCCCGGCACCGCGGCCGGCACCACCACCCGGAACAGCGCCTTCAGCGGTCCGCAGCCGTCCACCAGGGCGGCCTCGTCCAGCTCCCTGGGCACCGACTCGAAATAGCCGATCAGCATCCAGACGGAGAACGGCAGCGAGAAGGTCAGATAGGTGAGGATCAGCCCGCCGCGCGAGCCGAACAGCGCCACCCCGGTGGCGTTGCCGATGTTGACGAAGATCAGGAACAGCGGCAGCAGGAACAGGATGCCGGGAAACATCTGCGTGGACAGCACCGTCACCGTGAACAGCCGCTTGCCGCGGAACCGGTAGCGGCTGACCGCGTACGCGGCGAAGACGGCGATCACCACCGAGCAGACGGTGGCCGCGCCCGCCACGATCAGCGAGTTCACGAAGTAGTGCGCCAGCGGCACCGTCTCCCAGATGTCGAAGTACGGCCGGACCGTCAGCCCGCTCGGCAGCCAGCGGAACTCCCCCGAGACGTCCTGGAGCGGCTTCAGGGAGCTGGAGACCATCACGTACACCGGCAGCAGCACGAAGCCGGACAGCAGGGTCAGGAAGATCCGCCTGGACCACACGAAGGACCTCGGCGGCGCCATCGGCGAGCGGACCGAACGGGCCGGCGTCGGACGGGCAGAGCGCTCAACCACGGGAAACCCTCCGCTCGCGCGAGGTGAGGAACAGGTACACACCCGTCACCAGCAGCAGGAACACCAGCAGCAGCACCGACATGGCGGAGCCCGCGCCGAAGTTCCAGGTGGCGAAGGACGACTGGTAGATGTGGATCGACACCAGGTTCGCCGCCTCCGGCGCCGCCCTGCCGAACAGCACGAACGGCGTGTTGAAGTCGTTGAACGTCCACAGGAACAGCACGAGGACCAGCACCTGGTTGACCGGCCGCAGCGACGGCAGGGTGATCCGCCGGAGCTGCTGCCACCGGCCGGCGCCGTCCAGCGCGGCCGCCTCGTACATCTCCCGCGGCACGTTTTGCAGCCCGGCCATGACGATCAGGAAGGCGAACGGCCAGCCCTTCCACACCGACACGGTCAGCAGCGCGACGAAGCTGTTGCCGCCGATCAGCCAGAACGACGGCGAGTCCAGCAGTCCCAACTGCTCGTGCAGCACGTAGTTCACCAGCCCGTTGTCCCGCTGGAACATGAACGACCAGGTGATCACCGCCGCGTACACTGGCAGCGCGTACGGGACGAGGAACAGCGCCCGCAGGAAACCCCGGCCGCGGAACGACTCCTGCAAGTACACGGCGGCCGCCGTGCCGAGCAGCCAGCACAACCCGACCGACGCCGCGGTGAACAGGCAGGTGGTGACGAAGGACTTCAGCAGCGCCTGCCCGGCCGGGCCGTCCAGGTCCACCACCAGCCGGAAGTTGTCCAGACCGCGCCAGGGGGCGGCGCCCCAGTCGCGCAGGTGGAACTGCGTCAGCTCCTTGAAGCTCATCGCCACGCCGATCACGATCGGCAGCAGATGGACCAGGATCTCCAGCAGCAGCGCCGGCAGGAGCAGCAGATAGGGCAGCGCGGTGCGGCGGACCCGGCCGGGGCGGCGCGGGCCGCGCCCCGCCCCGGAGGTCTTCCGCACGGCCGGCTCCGGTGCGCGGGTGCCGGCGCTCGCGGTGGTGAGGGTCATCTCGCTCCCGCTCAGCTCTGCGGCATCTGCTGCTGGGCCTTGGCGAGTTCGGCCTTCACCGACTCCTCCGTCACCGCGCCGCCGCCCGCCGCGGTGGCGAACAGGTTCTTCACCGCGGTGCCCACCACCGTCTCGAACTGCGACTCGTCGGGCACCTGCGGCAGCGCCTGCGCGCTGGCGCCCAGGGTCTCCCGCAGCACCTTCAGCTCCGGCCGGTCGAACGCCGGGTCGCTCTGCGCGGCCTTCACCGGCGGGATCGAGCCGTAGGTGGAGCAGAGGATGCGCTGCTCCTCGTCGCTGGTCATGAACTTCACGAACTTCATGGCGCCGTCGGCGTTCCTGGTGTTCTTGAAGACCGCCATGTTGATGCCCGCGACCATGGAGTTGACCGCGGTGCCCTGGCCGGGGGCGCCGGAGGCGACCGGCACCGGGGCGACGCCCCAGTCCTCGTCCGCCATGCCCTGGGACGTGAAGGTGGAGGCGGCCGCCTGCCAGAGCACCATCGCCGTCCTGCCCTTGGCGAAGTCGCTCAGCGACTGGTTCTGCGCGTACTCGGCGTTGCCCGGGGCGATGATCTTGTCCTTGGCCATGAAGTCGACATACTGCTTCACCGCCTTGACCGCCCCGTCGGAGGTGAAGTCCGGCCTGCCCTGGGCGTCGAAGAAGTCCGCCCCGTGCTGCTTGCCCAGCACGAAGACCTGGTGGATGTTGTTGGAGAGGTTCGAACCCTCCGCGCCCAGCGCCCACTTGCCGTCCTTGGACAGCTTCTTTCCGGTGGCGACCAGCTCGTCCCAGGTCGCCGGCGGCTTCGCGACGCCCGCGTCGGCGAACATCTTCTTGTTGTAGTAGAGCGCGTACGACATCGAGTACAGCGGCACGGCGGCCGGATCCTGCCCCCGCGCGCCGGTGGAGCCCAGCGCCGACTCCACGAACCGGTCCCGTCCGCCGATCTTGCCGAAGCTCGCCTCGTCCCAGGGCATCAGCGCCCCGGTGGCCTGGAGCGAGGCCGACCAGGTGTTGCCGATGTTCAGCACGTCGGGGCCCTGCCCGGAGGTGGCGGCGGTCATGATCCGGTTGAGCAGGTCGGACCAGGGGACCACCTCCAGCTTGACCTTGATGCCGGTCTGCTTCTCGAACTTCCGCAGCTCCGGCTCCAGGGTCTTCTTGTCCGCCTCGATGTTCGGACCCTGGTTGGACGCCCAGTACGTGAGGGTCTTCGGCGACCCGTTCGAACCCCCGTCCGCGGACGTGCCCCCACCGCACCCGGTGGCGGCGGCCAGCAGGGAGACGACGACGGCACTGCCGGCTGCTGCTCTGACAGCTCTTGCACTGATTCTGCGCATGGCTCCAGGTGTCCCTTTCCGATGGAGCGAGCGGGGCCGCGGGCGGTGGACGGCGACCGTTCGAGGAGGCGGGTGCGGCTTCGGCCTCCCAATGCCCTCACGGCTTAATTTAGGACGTGAGTTAAGCTCTCGCGGGCGGTAGCGTCAAGGGTCCGGGCGGAAGGAACTTCCGCCCGGCACAAGGCCGGTGGACAGACCGAAGGGAGCCGCACGTGGCAGCGAGGAACCGACGGACGGTGGGCGACCTGCGGCGCAGCAACCGCGCCGCCGTGCTCAGACGGCTCTACTTCGACGGCCCCACCAGCCGCCAGGAACTCGGCCCCGCCACCGGACTCAGCTCCGGCACCATCAGCAACGTCGTCGGCGATCTGGTCGGCGACGGGCTGCTGGAGGAGGCCGGCACCGTCGACTCCGACGGCGGCCGCCCCCGCACCCTGCTGCGCATCGTCCCCGGTGCCGGCCGCCTCATCGGCGTCGACGTCGGCGAGACCCGGGTCAGGGTCGAGCTGTTCGACCTCGCCCTGACCGAACTCGCCCGCGTCGAGAAGCCGATGACCGGACCCGCCGCCTACGACGTCGACACCGTCGTCGCGCGCGTCCGCGACGGCATCGCCGAGGTGCTCCGCCACGACGGCGACCCGGCGGGGGAGTACGGCCCCGACGGGGGCCACCTGGTCGGCGTGGGCGTCGGCGTGCCCGGCATTGTCGCCGCCACCCCCGACCAGGGCGCGGTGGTGCACGGCCAGACCATCGGCTGGGACGCCGTCCCGCTCGAACGCCTGCTGCGCGCCGCGTGCCGGCTGCCGGACACCGTGCCGGTGCTGATCGAGAACGGCGCCCGCACCCTCGGCCAGGCCGAGATGTGGTTCGGCGCCGGACGCGGGGCGCAGAGCGCGACCGTGGTGCTCTTCGGCTCCGGCGTCGGCGCCTGCCTGGTCACCGACCACGCCGACCAGGGACGCGCGCTGGAGTGGGGCCATGTCACCGTCCGGGTCGGCGGCCGCCGCTGCCGCTGCGGCGCCCCAGGCTGCCTGGAGGCCTACGCCGGCGCCGCCGCCCTGCTGGAACGCTGGCGCGAAGCGGGCGGCCGCCCCCCGCGGAACGCCGACGAGGAGACGGCCCTGGCCGCCCTGATCGCGGCGGCGTACCCGGCGGAGGGCCCGGGGAGCGCGCCTGGCACGGGGAGCGCGGCCATTGCGGGAAGTGGGCCCGGCGCGACGGCCGGGGGTCCGGAGGTCGGGAGTCCGGGGTCCCAGAGTCCGGGGTCCGAGGGTCCGGGCGTCGGAAGTCGGGGGCCCGGGAGTGCTGGGTCCCGGAGTGCTGGGTCCGGGGGTGCGGGAGTCAGTCCCGGTGTGGAGGGCGCGGCGGTCGACCCGGTGGCCGCTGCCGTGCTGGCGGAGACCGCCGAGTACCTGGGCGCGGGGCTGTCCGGACTGATCAACCTCTTCCAGCCGGAGCGGGTCCTGATCGGCGGCTGGGCCGGGCTGCTGCTGGGCCCCCGCTTCCTGGACGAGGTGCGCCGGCACGCGGCCGCGTACTCGATGACCTACCCGGCCGGCCGCGCCGTCATCGCCCTGGGCGCGCTGGGTCCGGACGCCGTCACCGTCGGGGCGGCGACCCTGCCGCTCGGGGTGTTCCTGGACGCGGGCGGCCGCCGCGAGGAGCCGGTCCGCGAGATGGTGCTGCCGGCCTGGCAGGCGGCCATCAAGGGACGCGTGCTGAACTGACGCCCCGTCGGCCGGTGGGCGCATGTGTTGACACGGGCGTCGCGGCGTGACCACCCTTGGCTACGGAGAGCGCTCTCCGATATGTGGGCGTGCGGAGCGCGTGCGCGGACGGGGCGAGGGGCGGGGCGGGATGGGCGAGGACGAGATCTCCACGCTGCTGGGGAAGTTGGACCTGCCGCGGAAGGTGCGGCTGCTCACCGGTGCGAGCACCTGGCGCACCCACGCCGAGCCGGCCGTCGGACTGGCCGCGCTCACCCTCTCCGACGGCCCCGCCGGGGTGCGCGGCCCCGCCTGGGACGAGCGCAGCCCCTCCGTCCTGCTGCCCTGCGCGTCCGCGCTCGCCGCGGCCTGGGACGAACCGCTGGTCGAGCGGCTCGGCGCGCTGCTGGCCGCCGAGGCCCGCCGCAAGGGCGTACACGTGGTGCTCGCCCCCACTCTCAACCTGCACCGCTCGCCGCTCGGCGGCCGGCACTTCGAGTGCTTCGCCGAGGACCCCGAGCTGGCCGGCCGCACCGGTGCCGCCCTGATCCGCGGCCTACAGGAGAACGGGGTGGCCGCCGCGGCCAAGCACTACACCGCCAACGACGCCGAGACCGACCGGCTCACCGTGGACGTCCGGGTCGGCGAACGCGCCCTGCGCGAGGTCTACCTCGCCCCCTTCGAGGCCGCCGTCGAAGCCGGCGTGCGGCTGGTGATGGCCGGCTACAACGCCGTCGACGGCGTCACCATGACGCAGAGCCCGCTGCTGGCCCAGCCGCTCAAGGGGGCCTGGGGCTTCGACGGGGTGGTGGTCTCCGACTGGGGCGCCGCCCGCTCCGTCACCGCCGCCGCCGCCGCGGCCACCGACCTGGTGATGCCCGGCCCCGAAGGGCCCTGGGGCGAGGCGCTCGTGGCCGCCGTCCGGTCCGGCGCGGTGCCCGAGTCCGCCGTCGACGACAAGGTACGGCGCCTGCTCCGCCTCGCGGGACGGGTCGGCGCGCTGGACCCCGTGGCGGAGCGCCCGCAGAGCGCCCCGGCCCCCGGAGCGGGACAGTCGGGCGCGGCCCTGCTGCGTACGGCCGTCGCCGCCGGGACGGTGCTGCTGGAGAACCGGGGGGTGCTGCCGCTGGACCCCGCGGCCCTCCGGTCGCTCGCCGTCATCGGGGCGCACGCCGCCGCGCCGCGCGCCCAGGGCGGGGGCAGCGCCGGAGTCTTCCCCTACCCGTCCGACAGCCCCCTCGACGCCGTCCGGCTCGCCTTGCCGGCGACCGTCGACGTCCTCCACGCCGCCGGCCCCGCGGTGCACCCCCCGGCGCCGGTCGGGCTCGACGGGATCGAGGCGCTCGACTGCCGTGATCCCCGCACCGGCCGGCCCGGGGTGCGCTTGCGGGTGCTCGACGGGGACGGGGCCGAACTCCACACCGAGTACCGGCTCTCCGGCCGTCTGCTGGAACCGCCGCTTCCTCCGGGCGCGCACACCCTGGAGGTCACCGCCCTGGTGCGGCCTACCGTCGCCGGCGAGTGGACCTGGGGCGTCGGCGGCTTCGGCCGACTGGAGTTGACCGTCGGCGACGCCACGCTGGTGGACGGGGAGTTCCCGGCCGCGACCGACGACCCGGCCCTGCTGCACGTCAGCCCGCCCTGCCGGTACGGGCGCATCCGGCTGCCGGCCGGGCGGCCCGTCCGGGTGGCGGCCCGCCGGCGGCTCGACCCCGGCGCCGGCCGGGCGGTGCTGCTGACCGCGGCCCCGCCCGCCCCGGATCCCGCCGCCGCCATCGCCGAGGCGGTGCGCGCCGCCCGCGCCGCGGACGCCGCCGTGGTGTGCGTGGGCACCACCGAGGAGAGCGAGTGCGAGGGGCGTGACCGCACCGGGCTGGTGCTGCCCGGACCGCAGGACGCCCTGGTGGAGGCGGTCGCGGCGGCCAACCCCCGCACGGCCGTGGTGGTGACCGCGGGCGGCCCGGTGGAGCTGCCGTGGCGCACCCGGGCCGGCGCGGTGCTGCTCGGCTGGTTCCCCGGCCAGGAGGGCGGCGCCGGACTCGCCGACGTGCTGCTCGGCCGGGCCGAACCGGGCGGCCGGCTGCCCACCACCTGGCCGGCCCGGCTCGCCGACGCCCCCGTCACCGCCACCGCGCCCCGGGCCGGCAGGCTTTCGTACGACGAGGGCCTGCACATCGGTCACCGGGCCTGGCTGCGTCGCCAGGGCCCGCCGCCCGCCTACTGGTTCGGCCACGGCCTCGGCTACACCGCCTGGGCGTACGAGGAGTCGGCCGTACAGGGCCCGGCGGGCGCCGGGGGGCCGCACCGGGCGACGGCTTTCACCGTGCGCGTCCGGCTGCGCAACACCGGCGCCCGGGCCGGCCGCGAGGTGGTCCAGGTCTACCTGGCCCGCCCCGGCTCCGCGGTCGAACGACCGGTGCGCTGGTTCGCCGGGTACGCCGCCGTGCGGGCGGCCGCCGGAGCGGCTGTCACCGCCGAAGTCCCCGTGCCCTGGCGCGCCTTGCGGCACTGGTCACCGCAGGAGGGGCGGTGGCGCTGGGAGCCCGGCCGGTACGAGGTGCTGATAGGCCCCTCGGCGGGCCGGATCGCCCTCAGCGACGCCGTGCGGCTGCGATGTCCGTCCTGACTCCCCTGCTGTGACCCGGGGCCGGACCGAGTGCCCGGGCATGGGCGTCGACGCGGACGTCGTGGTGGTGCCGGGCCGGGCCGGTCGGGCTGAGCGCCAGGCTGCTGCCGCCCCGCGCAGGCACGGCGGCTGCGCCCCGCGCCGACTGCGCTCCCGCTACCCGTGACTCGTGCCTCCTCGCCGTCCCGTAGTGCGCCGCCGGGGCCTGCCCGCCGCGGAGGCCGGTCGTGCCGGGGTGCGGGGTGCGGATGCGGGTGCCGTGCTCCGCGCCGGTCCGGCCGGTGGTGGAGGACCCCGGCGGCGTCACCGTGCGGGCGGACACCCGCAACCCCTGCGGACCCGCTGGGTGGTGGCCGCCGACGGCGCGTCGTGGAACCGCCTTGGCCGGCCCGGTGTTTCCCGGCCGCACCCGACCCCGGCGCCTGGCAACTCGCCGACCTGCGGGTGGCAACGCCTTCCTCCTGGCCGCACACCTGCTCACCCCCCGCCCCCGCCCCCTGGCACGACGTCGAAGTCAGCGCGCACGCCCGCACCCTGCTCCTGGCCGCCGAGGCCCTGCTCGCCCCCGACCGCCCCGCGGCACACGCCGTAGCCGCACCGCGTAGACACACCCCGTGGACCGCGTGGAACGCGGGCCCCGTAGACCGCTGGGACACGGACAGCCGCGGGGCCGGCGCTCGGCTCAGCCGCTTGCGTCGCCGTCGCCGTCGCCGGCCTGGCCGTGCGGGGGCGCGGCGGCCCGCACCAGGGCGCGGGCCAGATCGGCGCTCGGTTCGAGGGTGCCGAGCGCGAGCGGCTGGGTGGCGACGGCGCCCTCGTGCAGCACCAGCAGCCGTACGGCGAGCATGGCCGGGTCCGCGCAGCCCGCGGCGGTGGCCAGTTGCTCGAACAGCCCCCGCAGCCAGTGCTTCTGGTCCGCGGCGATGCGGTACGCCGGGTGCGACGGGTCCGGCAGCTCGGCCAGCGCGTTGATGAACGCGCACCCGCGGGTGTGGCCCTCGCTCCAAGCGCGCAGGGCCTCGAAGGGGGCGGTGACGGCCTCGGCGGGGGAGTCGGCGGCTTCCACGGCGGCCTGGACCAGGGCCCGCCACCGCCCGTCCCGTTCGGTCAGATACGCCGCCACGAGCTGGTCCTTGGAACCGAAGCGGTTGTACAGCGTCCGCTTGGTGACGCCCGAGTGCTCGGCGATCAGGTCCACGCCGACCGCGGTGATGCCGCGCTCGTAGAACAGCTCCTCGGCGGCCGCGACGATACGGCGGCCGGCCGGGGTCAGGGGCCGCGCTTCCGGCACGACGCACTCCTTTACAGATCGGTGTACGGGTGGACAACAGATTCACAGATCAGTATACCTGCGAGGAGGTCCGACGATGAGTGAGTCCAAGGCTTCGCCCGCGATCACGGCCGCGACCACGCCCGTGTCCATGCGCGCGGTGCGCATCACGCGGCACGGAGGACCGGAAGTCCTCGAACGAGCGGAGGTGGCCGTTCCCGCCCTGAGGGCGGGGGAGGTGCTGGTCCGGGTCGCCGCCGCCGCGCTGAACAACACCGACCTGTGGACCCGGGAAGGCGCCTACGGCCGCCCGGGAGACCCCGCGTCCCGGTCGGGCTGGCGCGGCCCGATCGACTTCCCCCGCATCCAGGGAGCCGACGTGGCCGGTCGGGTTGCCGCGGCCGGCCCCGGGGCGGACGCCCGCCTGGTCGGACGCCGCGTGGTGGTCGACCCCGCGCTCTACGACGCCGACGCATCGGACGCCCACCCGGTCGGGCTGATGGGAAGCGAACGCGACGGCGGCTACGCCGAGTACGTGACCGCGCCAGCCGGGCAGGTGCACGACGTGACGTCGTCCCCGCTCACCGACGACCAGCTCGCCACCCTGCCGACCGCATACGGCACGGCCCTGGGCATGATCGAGCGCGGCCGACTGCGCGAGGGCGAGACCGCCCTGGTGACCGGCGCGTCCGGCGGCGTGGGCCTCGCGCTGGTGCAGCTCGCCCGGGCGCGTGGCGCGCGGGTGCTCGCCGTCAGCAGCGCACCGAAGACCGAGGCGGTGCGCGCGGCGGGCGCGCACCGGGTCCTCGACCGGGCCCGGGACGTCGCCGACCAGGTCCGCGCCGCCGCCCCCGAAGGCGTGGAAGTCGTCCTCGACGTCGTGGCCGGCGGCCTGCTCGGCACGGGACTGCCGCTGCTGCGCGAAGGAGGCCGCTGGGTCGTCGCCGGCGCGCTGGGCGGCTACCAGGCGGCGTTCGACGTCCGCCGCCTCTATCTGCACAACGCCCAGGTGATCGGCTCCGCGATGCACACCCCCGCTCACTTCGCCCTGCTCATGGAGCTGGCCCGGCGCGGCGCCGTCCAACCGGTCATCGCCGCCGTCCATCCCCTGGAACAGGCCGCCCGGGCGCAGCGGGAACTCTCCCGCCGGACCCACGTGGGAAAGATCGTCCTGCACCCGTGACGCCGGGGTGGACCCGTGCCGACCCACCGTCGCGGGCGCCGCTCGGCCCCCGGCCGTCCGGCCGGGGGCCGATAGGGTGACGCCATGACGCGACAGGCGCCCACGCTCGAGGACGTTGCACGTGAGGCGGGGGTTTCCCGCGCCACCGTCTCCAGGGTCGTCAACGGCATCCGCAATGTCGCCCCCGACATCCAGGACGCCGTGCGGGAAGCCATCGAGCGCACCGGCTACGCCCCCAACCGGGCCGCCCGCGCCCTGGTGACCCGGCGGGCCGAGACCATCGCCCTGGTCGTCTCCGGCGCCGGCGGCGAGTCCGAGCAGGAGCAGAGCGCCTTCGCCTCGCGGATGCTGACCGACCCCTTCTTCGGCCGAGTCGTCGGCGGGGTGATCACCTTCCTGCGGCCCCGCTCCATGTACCCGGTGCTGATGTTCGCCGAGACCGCCGAGGCCCGCCGGCAGGTCGTCTCCTATCTGCGCCAGGGCAGCGCCGACGGCGCGCTGGTCTTCTCCACACACGCCGCCGACCCGTTGCCCACCCTGCTCGCCGACGCGGACCTGCCCTGCGCGCTGTTCGCCCGGCCCCCGGCCGGCACCGCCGTCAGCCATGTCGACGTCGACCACCGCGAGGGCGGCCGGCTCGCCGCCGACCGGCTCGCGGCCCGCGGCTGCCGCCGGGTCGCCACCGTCACCGGACCGCTCGACCTGCCGGCCGCCCGGGACCGGCTGGACGGCTTTCAGACCGCCATGGCCCGCCACGGCCAGCCCGTCGTACCGGTCCGGGAGGGGGACTTCACCGCAGCCGGCGGCGCCGCGGCCATGCACTGGCTGCTGGCCGAACACCCCGACACGGACGGGGTGTTCGCCGCCAACGACCTGATGGCGATCGGCGTCATGGAGGCCGCCGGCGAGACCGGGCGGCGGGTGCCGGACGACGTCGCGGTGATCGGCTTCGACGACTCCGGGGTGGCCGCGGCCGGCCGGCCCCCGCTCACCACCGTCCGCCAGCCCATGGAGGAGATGGCCGCCACCATGGCCCGACTGCTCCAGGAGCAGATCGAGGGCACCCGCACCACCCCGGCCTCCGTGGTCTTCGACGCCGAGCTCGTCGTCCGGGCCTCGGCCTGACCCGACTTCCGACGGCCGGCCGGCCGAGGGCAGCCGGCTCGGGCCGGCCCGCTCAGGGCAGCCGGTAGTCCGCGGTCAGCGCCGCCCCCGCCTCGGGGTGCGTCTCGTCGTAGCCGCGGGCGTCGCACTGCAGACCGCCGACCACGCAGTGCTCCACCAGCCTCTTCAGCACCGGCTCCTGCCAGGCGTTGAAGAAGTCGTAGTGGAACGAGTGCGCCGCGCCGCTGGCCAGTCTCACCTGTGACATGTCCCCGTCCACCGGGAACGCCATCTTGAACTCCACCATCGGCAGCGCGACCGGATGGCTCGCCGGGCACACGTCGTCGTTGCCGCCGGGCTTCACCACCGGGTACGCCATGTGGCTCTGGTGGTCCGGGGTGTCCAGGTACCGGCCGTCCCAGCAACTGGGCGCCTGCATACGGATGTTCAGTTGGGTGCCGCCCGGGCACTGCGCCGGGAAGGCGGTGTTCCGGTAACTGTCCCCGCACTCCCAGCCCTCCACCCAGCCCGGATGGTCCCGGAACTGCTGGGCGCTCTGCGTGGGACTGCCCACCACGAACCGCAGCCCGCGCGGGAACGGCCGCACGCTGGTGTAGTCCGTCACCCCCGACTTGTAGTAGATGACCTGGTCGCCGACCGGCAGGATCTTCTGCTGTCCCCGGAACAGCGACGGCATCCAGTACGCGGAGGAGTCCCCGGGCGCCTCGCACGACCACACGTTCATGGGCAACACCTCGACGAACGGCGACAGCGTGACCGGCACGCTCTACGGCGGGGCGACCCGGTGCAAGGCGCCCGGGGACTCCTCCGCGTACTGGATGCCGTCGCTGTT
>NZ_PVLV01000102.1 GCF_002982015.1 Streptomyces solincola | reverse complement strand
CCGCACCCCGGCACCCCCAGCACCCCCGACGCCTATGATCCGATGATCATCGGGGCGGTCGGTCCGGTGATCACCGTGACCGCAGGGGGAGCAGCCGATGCACCGCAACGCCCGTCGCCGACGCCCGGACGCCCGCGGCGGCGGCGACCGGGACCGCGCCGGCTGCCTGGGCGTGCTGCTGGCACCCCCAGCCTTCATCCTGGGGCTCGCCCGGGACATCCACGAGTCCCGCCACCGCGAACGCCCCGGCGCCGCCCTCGACCCGGCCATCACCCGGGTGCAGACCGCCCGGACCCTCCTCGGCATCGCCGCCACGCTCTGGCTGCTGTACGCCTACCCGCTGCGCGAGGGCGCCGGGGCCGTGCTGGAGGACAAGCTGGTCGAGGCGCTGGTCAGCGCCCTGGTCCTGGTCGGCATCGCCCCGCTCGCGCTGACCGCCTTCGTGCTGGCGGCCCGGCCGCACCTGCGCCTCGTCTACCGGCGGCGGCTGCGCGGCCCGCTGACCTCGCTGGGCGCGCTGTTCGCCGGCGTGCTGCTCTACGGCTTCGGACCAGTGCTGTTCGAGCAGTTCGACGGCGGCGCGGGGCTGCTGGTCGGCCTCGCCGGCTCGGTGCTGCTGCTGGCCGGCGGGCTGTTCACCCTGGCCTCCGCCGTCCTGGCGGTGCACCACGCCTTCCGCACGGCGGAGGTGCACGACGTGCTGCCCCCGCTGCTCTCACCGGTACTCGTGTGGGTGATGTGCGTCGTACAGCTCCTGGACAGCCCGCCGGTCACCGCGCCGTTGTGGGTGCGGGTCACCTTCCTGCTCGGGCCGCCGCTGTCGGTGACCGCCCTGTCGGCCTGGGAGCTGCGCCGGCTGCAAACGCGCCACGGCCTCACCCTGCGCGGCGCGCTCGGCCGCACACCCGCCGTGGCGCGATAGCCGCGCCGCTCCACGGACCGTCGACTTTCAGCCGTTCTCGCGCAGACCGTCGCCGTCGTCCCGGGGCTCCCCGGTGCCGTCCTCGCGCAGCCCGTCGAAGGCGAGGCGGACCACGGTGTCCACCACCTGCTCCCGGTCGCCGTCGCCGCCGGGGTGCGGGCGGTACCACTCCACCAGGGAGTTGACCATGCCGAACAGCAGCCGGGTGGCCAGCCGTATGTCCACGTCGCCGCGGAGGTCGCCCTCCGCGGCGGCGGCCTTCATCAGGTCCGCCACCCGGTGGTCGAACTCGCGCCGCCGCTCCAGCGCCCACCGCTCGGTGCGGGTGTTGCCCCGCACGCGCAGCAGCAGGGTGACGTACGGCAGCTCGTCCATCAGCACCTCGACGGTGCGCCGGGTCACGTACTCCACCCGCTCGACGGCCCGCCCGTGCCCCGCGCCCGGCTCGTCCAGGATGGTGAACAGCCCGTCCAGCGCCCGGCTGACGGCCCGGCGCAGCAGCTCCTCCTTGCCCGCCACATGGTGGTAGATCGACGACTTGGAGATGCCGGCCGCCTTGGACAGGTGCTCCATGGAGGTGCCGTCGTAGCCGCGTTCGTTGAACACCCCGACCGCCACCGACAGCAGCGTCTCGGGGGTGTAGGTGTCCCGCTTGGCCGTGGTCACGAGCGCTCGCCCTCCTCGCCGGCGCGCAGCCGCACGACCCTGCGGCGCAGCTCCTGGGAGGGGGCGTAGCGGCCGGTCGGGTACTCGTCGTGCAGGTTGAGCAGCGTCTCCAGCACCCACGGCCAGCCCAGCTCCTCGCCCCAGGCCAGCGGCCCGCGCGGATAGTTGACGCCCAGCTTCATCGCGGTGTCCACGTCCTCGGCGCTCGCCACCCCGCGCCGTACGGCGTCCAGCGCGAGGTCGGCCAGCATGGCGACGGTCCGGGCCACGATCATGCCCGGCACGTCGGCGATCACGCTGACCTGCTTGCCGAGCGCCTGGAAGAGCCCGGTGGCGGCCGCCAGCCCGGCCGCCGGGACGGCGGCGGCGGGCGCGAGCGCGACCCGGGTGGCGGTGCGGTAGTCCAGCGCCAGGTCGAGATGGATGGTGGGCGTCTCGGCCAGATCGGCCGCCTGGCCGTCGGCCAGGGCGACGAACGTCCCGCCGGGCAGTTCGATCCGGCCGGGCGGTTCGCTCCCGCCGGACGGTTCGCTCCCGCCGGACGGTTCATTCCCGCCGGGCAGTTCGATCCCGCCGGACGGTTCGATCCCGCCGGACGGTTCGATTCCGCCGGGTCGCCGGCTCTCCGCGCGGTGGACCGTGATCCCGGCCGCCTCGATCAGCTCCACCAGTACGGCGGCGGGCCCGAGGTCGCCGTGGACGGTGACGGCCTGCGGCGCCGGAGCGGGAGCGGCGGTGGCCGGAACCGGACCCTGCGCGTCCTCCCCGTACGCGTACCAGCCCTGCCCGCTCTTGCGGCCGAGCCGCCCCGACTCCACCAGCCGCCGCTGGGAGAGCGACGGGGTGAACCGCGGGTCCTGGAAGAACGCGTCCCACACCGAACGGGTGACGGCTTCGTTCACGTCCTGGCCGATCAGGTCGGTCAGCTCGAAGGGACCCATCCGGAAGCCCCCGCTCTCGCGCAGCACCGCGTCGATGGTGGCCGGGTCGGCGGCCCGCTCCTCGTACACCCGCAGCGCCTCCGCGTAGAAGGGGCGGGCGACGCGGTTGACGACAAAGCCGGGGGTGTCGGCGCAGCGCACCGGCGTCTTGCCCCAGGCGGCGGCGGTGGCGTACGCGCGGTCCGCGGCGGCCGGGTCGGTGGCGTGGCCGCTGACCACCTCCACCAGCGGCAGCAGCGGGGCCGGGTTGAAGAAGTGCAGCCCGACGAACCGGCCGGGCAGCCGCAGCGCCCCGGCCACGGCGGTGACGGAGAGGGAGGAGGTGTTGGTGGCGAGCAGGCAGTCGTCGGCGACCGTCTTCTCCAGCGCGGCGAACAGCTCCCGCTTGACGTCCAGGCGCTCGGCGACCGCCTCCACGACCAGGGCGGCGTCGGCCAGCTCGACCAGGTCGGCGGCCGTGTGCAGCCTGCCGGCCGCGGCGTCCCGCGCGTCGGCCGAGAGCCTGCCCTTGGCCACCAGGCGGTCCAGCCGCCCGCCGATCGCCGAGGCGGCGGCCCGCGCGGCGCCGGGCGCGACGTCGTACAACCGCACCGGGTGCCCGGCGAGCAGGGCGACCTGGGCGATGCCCTGGCCCATGGTGCCGGTGCCGACCACGGCGACGGTCCGCCCGGCGGGCACCCCGGCGGAGGGTCGGTCCGGGGCGGGGACGGCCTCGATATCGGTCATGGCAGTGATCCTCCCCGATGGGTTTTCCACAGGCTCGGGAGACCCCCTTGTCCCGACCGATCGTTCGGTTACTCTAGCCGTGTCCGCCCGTCCCTGCCCAGCTCGACGAGGAGTTGGTCCCGCCATGGCCGCCGCTCAGCTCACCACCGACCACCTGACCGAGAGGCACCGGCCCACGCTGGAGAAGGCCCTCGACGCCATCCGCACCCGCGCCTACTGGTCCCCGCACCCGGAGCACCCCAAGGCGTACGGCGAGGACGGCTCGCTGAGCGCCGCGGACGGGCTCGCCGCGCACCAGGCCGTGCTGGGCCGCCGCTTCGAGCTGGACCAGCCCGGCACGGACGGCTGGACCGGCGGCGAGACCTCGCCGTACGGCCCCGCGCTCGGCGTGGAGTACCCGCACGCCGACGTGGAGGTGCTGCTGCCCGCGATGCGCGCGGCGATGGCGGGCTGGCGGGACGCGGGCCCGGAGACGCGCGCCCTGGTCTGCCTGGAGGTCCTGGCCCGGATCAGCGCCCGCACCCACGAGTTCGCGCACGCGGTCATGCACACCAGCGGCCAGGCGTTCATGATGGCGTTCCAGGCGGGCGGACCGCACGCGCAGGACCGCGGCCTGGAGGCGGTGGCGTACGCGTACGCCGAGCAGGTCCGGGTGCCGCTGGTGGCGGACTGGTCCAAGCCGCAGGGCAAGAAGGAGCCGCTGGAGCTGCGCAAGTCCTTCACCCCGGTGGGCCGCGGCGTCGCCCTGATGATCGGCTGCAACACCTTCCCCACGTGGAACGGCTACCCCGGCCTCTTCGCCTCCCTCGCCACCGGGAACGCGGTGCTGGTCAAGCCGCACCCGCGCGCGGTGCTGCCGCTGGCGCTGACCGTCCAGGTCGCCCGCGAGGTGCTGGCCGAGGCCGGCTTCGACCCGAATCTGGTGGCGCTCGCCGTGGAGCGGCCCGGCGAGGGCATCGCCAAGGAGCTGGCGCTGCGCCCCGAGGTCCGGATCATCGACTACACCGGCTCCACCTCGTTCGGCGACTGGCTGGAGGCCAACGCCCGCCAGGCGCAGGTCTACACCGAGAAGGCCGGCGTCAACACGGTCGTCGTGGACTCCACCGACGACTACCGCGGGATGCTGGGCAACCTCGCCTTCTCCCTCTCCCTCTACAGCGGCCAGATGTGCACCACCCCGCAGAACGTGCTGATCCCCCGGGACGGCATCACCACCGACGCCGGCCCCAAGTCCTACGACGAGGTGGTGGCCGACCTGGCCGGCGCGGTCAGCGGGCTGCTCGGCGACGACGCCCGGGCCAACGCGCTGCTGGGCGCCCTGGTCAACCCGGACGTGCGCGCCCGCCTGGAGGCCGCGCCCGAGCTGGGCGAGGTCGTGCTCGCCTCCCGCGAGGTGGCGCACCCGGACTTCCCCGACGCGGTGGTCCGCACCCCGGTCATCGTCTCGCTGGACGGCGCCAAGCCGGACGCCGACGCGGTCTACCTCTCCGAGTGCTTCGGCCCGGTCGCCTTCGCCGTCCGCGTGGAGTCCACCGCCGACGCGGTCGAGCTGCTGCGCCGCACGATCCGCGAGCAGGGCGCCATGACGGTGGGCGCGTACACCACCTCGCCGGACGTGGAGCGCGCGGTGGAGGAGGTCTGCCTGGAGGAGTCGGCGCAGCTCTCGCTGAACCTCACCGGCGGGGTCTACGTCAACCAGACCTCGGCGTTCTCCGACTTTCACGGCTCCGGCGGGAACCCGGCGGCCAACGCCGCCCTGTGCGACGGCGCCTTCGTCGCCAACCGCTTCCGCGTGGTGGAGGTCCGCCGCCCGGCCTGAGCCAGGCGGCGGCCGGGTGGCCGGGGCAGGGGCTACCCCTGCCCCGGCCCGGCGATCTCCGCGTGCCGCTGCACCCAGGCGTGCATGGCGATCGCCGCCGCCGCGCCCGCGTTGATCGACCGGGTGGAGCCGAACTGCGCGATCGAGCAGACCATCGCGGCGTGCTCGCGCGCCTCCTCGGTCAGCCCGGGCCCCTCCTGCCCGAAGAGCAGCACACAGCGGCGGGGCAGCTCGGTGCGCTCCAGCGGCACCGCGCCCGGCAGGTTGTCGATGCCGATCACCGCAAGCCCCTCCTCGGCGGCCCACGCGGTCAGCGAGGCGGTGTCCGGGTGGTGGCGCACATGCTGGTAGCGGTCGGTGACCATGGCGCCGCGCCGGTTCCAGCGGCGGCGGCCCACGATGTGCACCTGCCGGGCCAGGAAGGCGTTGGCGGTGCGCACCACCGACCCGATGTTGAAGTCGTGGCCCCAGTTCTCCACGGCCACGTGGAAGTCGTGCCGGCGGGTGTCCAGATCGGCGACGATCGCCTCCCGCGTCCAGTAGCGGTAGCGGTCCACCACGTTGCGCCGGTCGCCAGCGGCCAGCAGCTCCGGGTCGTACTGCTTGCCGGCGGGCCAGGGCAGCGGGTGCGGCCCCACGCCCACCTCGGGCGCGAAGCCGTCGTCGTACTGCGCCGGCTCGGCGTCGGCTGCCGGCTCGGCGTCCGCTGTCGGCTCGGCGTCCGGGAGGGCCCCGGCGTCCGGGAGGGTCTCGCTGCTCACCCCACGAGGGTACGGGGGCCGGGCTCGGCGTCGGCCCGCTCGCCGTCGTCCGCCCGCGCCGCCCCGTCGCCGGACCCGTCACGCCGCCGGTTCAGCAGCCGGTCGCGACCGCGTGCGATGCGTGCGCCCAGCCAGACCAGGAACACCGAGGGCAGGAACACCGCGTCCGCGGCGATCATCGCCAGCGAGAAGAAGGGCAGCCCGAGCAGCACCGCGATGCCCGCGTGCTCCGCCATCATCACCGCCAGCAGCACGTTCTTGACCTTGCGGTTGAAGAGCGTGAACGGGAAGGCGACCTGCACGATCACCGTGCCGTAGGTCACCAGCATGACCATGATCCCGCTGGCGGCCAGCAGGTCCGACAGGAACGGCCAGGGCGTGAAGTAGTCCAGCTTGAGCGGGTAGTACAGGGCGGTGCCGTCCTGCCAGCGCGAGCCCTGCACCTTGTACCAGCCGGCCGTGGCGTAGATCAGGCACACCTCGGCCATGACCACCGCCAGGGTGGCGTTGTGCAGGAGGTTGGCGACGACGTCGAGCAGCGCCCGCGGCTGCCCGGGCGCCCGGCGCTCCGCCAGCCACCACAGGCCCTGGGCGAGCCACAGCAGCCAGAGCAGCACCAGCAGCCACAGCTCGCCGCTGCGGTCGCGCAGCAGCACGGCGGTGACCAGCCCGGGCAGCGCCGCCGCCCACAGCAGCGGCCCGGCGACGTCCCGCACGCGTGCTCCGGCCGCCCGCCGCCCGGCCCGGCGGGCGTCCAGCGACCAGACCTGTGAGCAGCGGGTGAGCACCAGGTAGAGCGCCATCAGGTGGATGACGTTGTCGCCGCCGTCTCCCATGAAGACGGAGCGGTTCTGCAACGACAGCACGCCCACCAGGAAGAGCGCGGAGGCGGCCCGGGTGCGCCAGCCGACCAGCAGCGCGGCCGCGCCGAGCACGGCCAGCGCGTACACCACCTCGAACCACAGGGCCGAGTCCGACCACATCAGCACGGTGAAGGCGTGGTTGCCCGCGATCAGCTCGCGCGCCATGTCCCAGCCCCAGGGGCCGTCCGGCCCGTACAGCTCGTACCGGTGCGGGAACTCCCGCAGCAGGAAGAACAGCCAGGTGCCGGCGAACCCGATGCGCACCACGGCGCTCTGGTACGGGCCGAGGGCGGTGGCGGTGACCCGCTGCACCGCCCGGCCCAGCCGCCGGTCCACCCGCTCCTTCGCCCCGGTCGCCTCCGGGGTCTCCTCCCGGGCGCGCGGGCTCATCGGCGGGCCTCCGTCCGGCCGCCGCCGGCCACGGCGGGCAGGTCCGCGGCGGTGACCGTCCACCACGGCAGCACCCGGTGGTAGGCCCGGGTGTCATGCCGCTCGTCGCTCCACGCCGGGGCCTCCACGGTGCGGGTGGAGGAGCGCAACTGGACGCGCTCGACCCGGCCGCCGAGTTCCCGCTCGGACAGCCGCAGCATGGCGATGCGCCGGACGTACTGCTCGGAGAGGTGTCCGCGGCGGCCGTTGGGCCGGTTGTCGTCGGTGTGCGAGTTCACGTAGAAGTCCCAGGCGCGGCGCAGCTCGTTCTGACGGGTGTGGCTGGGCAGCGGTGCGCCCCGGATCGCCGCGCCGTCCTCGGCCGAGAGGTCGATCCAGTCGGTGGTGCGGCGTCCGCCGTCACGGCCGGCGATCTCGGCGCGCACCTGGACGGAGACATTCTGCTGGAGCGGGTTGGGGGCGAACAGCTTCCAGTTCTGCTCGAACTCCGGCAGCACCCAGTCGTCCACCGCCTCGCCGTGCTGCTTGCTCAGCGTGTTCGCGGGCGCGACGTGCAGGAAGACCATCCCCACGTGCAGCAGCCCGCCCACCGCGATGACGGCGAGCGCGACGGCCGCGGTGATCTGGTACGGCAGCGAAAGACCATTGATGCCGGCGCCGGCGGCCTTCGCGGGGGGCGCGGCCGGGCCTCCGGCCGCCTGCGCGGGGGGCGCGGGCGCCTGTGCCGCGGGGGGCGCTGCGCCGTGCGGACCGGGCCCTTCCCCGGCCTCCTCGTCGTACGCGTGCATCCCGCCGCCCCGTTCCGTCCCCACGCCAATGGCCCATCGGAGTTATCCACAGGGTTGACACCTTACGGGCCGTCGACCGACCATTGAAGTCATTCAACCGAACGATCGGTCGGTAGGGGGTCCGATGACGGCAGTGACAGCGGATTCGCACGAGGCGAGCAAGGCGTACGAGGCGGTGTTCGACGCCGCCGTGGCCGCCGACGAGCGCATCGAGCCGCGCGACTGGATGCCGGAGGGGTACCGCACCGGCCTGATCCGGCAGATCGCCCAGCACGCGCACAGCGAGATCATCGGCATGCAGCCCGAGGCGAACTGGATCACCCGCGCCCCCTCGCTGCGCCGCAAGGCCATCCTGCTGGCCAAGGTGCAAGACGAGGCCGGCCACGGGCTGTACCTCTACAGCGCCGCCGAGACCCTCGGGGCCAGCCGCGACGACCTGCTCGACAAGCTCCACAGCGGCCGCCAGAAGTATTCGTCGATCTTCAACTACCCCACCCTGACCTGGGCCGACGTCGGCGCCATCGGCTGGCTGGTGGACGGCGCCGCGATCACCAACCAGGTGCCGCTGTGCCGCTGCTCCTACGGGCCCTACGCCCGCGCGATGATCCGCGTCTGCAAGGAGGAGTCCTTCCACCAGCGCCAGGGGTACGAATCCCTGCTCGCCCTCTCCCGCGGCACCCCCGAGCAGCACGCGATGGCCCAGGACGCGGTGGACCGCTGGTGGTGGCCGTCGCTGATGATGTTCGGCCCGCCCGACGACGAGTCCGCGCACAGCGCGCAGTCCATGGCCTGGAAGATCAAGCGGCACTCCAACGACGAGCTGCGCCAGCGCTTCGTCGACATCTGCGTGCCGCAGGCGGAGTCCCTGGGCCTGACCCTGCCCGACCCGGACCTGAAGTGGAACGAGGAGCGCGGCCACCACGACTTCGGCGCCATCGACTGGGCCGAGTTCCGCGAGGTCCTCAAGGGCAACGGCCCCTGCAACGAACAGCGCATCACCCAGCGCCGCCGCGCCCACGAGGACGGCGCCTGGGTCAGGCAGGCCGCGGCGGCGTATGCGGCCAAGCACCGGGAGGCGACGGCATGACCACCAGCGACTGGCCCCTGTGGGAGGTGTTCGTGCGCTCGCGCCGCGGCCTGTCCCACACCCATGCCGGAAGCCTGCACGCCCCGGACGCCGCCATGGCTCTGCGCAACGCCCGCGACCTCTACACCCGGCGCAGCGAGGGCGTCTCGCTGTGGGTGGTGCCCTCCTCGGCGATCACCGCCTCCTCGCCCGACGAGAAGGACCCGTTCTTCGAGCCGGCCGCCGACAAGCCCTACCGCCACCCGACGTTCTACGAGATCCCCGAGGGGGTGCAGCACCTGTGACCGCCGCCGACCCCGCGACCGCCCCCGCTTCGGCGGCCCCGGCCCTGGCCGCCGAGGCCGCGCTGGCTCTCGGGGACGACGCCCTGATGCTCTCCCACCGGCTGGCCGAGTGGGCCGGGCACGCCCCCGAGCTGGAGGAGGAGGTCGCCCTCGCCAACATCGCGCTGGACCTCCTCGGCCAGGCCCGGGTGCTGCTCTCCCTCGTCGGCGACGAGGACGAGCTGGCGTACCTCCGCGAGGAGCGGGCCTTCCGCAACGCCCAGTTGACCGAGCAGCCGAACGGCGACTTCGCCCACACCATCGTGCGGCAGCTCTACTTCTCCACCTACCAGCGCCTGCTGTACGGCCGACTGACCGCGGCCGCCGGGGCGGGCACGGGCGACGGCGGGCTTGGCGGACTGGCCGCCAAGGCCGTCAAGGAGGTCGCCTACCACCAGGACCACGCCGAGCAGTGGACGCTGCGCCTGGGCGACGGCACCGAGGAGAGCCACCGCCGCACCCAGGCCGCGGTGGACGCGCTGTGGCGGTTCACCGGCGAGCTGTTCCAGCCGCTTCCCGGCCTGGCCGCCGTCGACTGGACCGAGTTGGAGTCCGACTGGCTGACCTCGGTCACCGCCGTCCTCGGCCGGGCCACCCTCACCGTCCCGGACGGGCCGCGCACCGGCGCCTGGCGGGCCGGGGCGGGCCGGCAGGGCCTGCACACCGAGTCCTTCGGCCGGATGCTCGCCGAGATGCAGCACCTGCACCGCAGCCACCCGGGCGCGACATGGTGACCGACGCCGCGCCCACGCCTCTCGAAGAGGAGCTGGCCCGGCTGGCCGGCTCCGTCCCCGACCCCGAGCTGCCGGTCCTCAGCCTGCACGACCTCGGCGTGGTGCGCGGCGTCCGCGTCCTCGCCCCCGGCGCGGTCCGCGTCGAGCTGACCCCCACCTACACCGGCTGCCCGGCCATCGAGGCCATGTCCGCCGACATCGAGCAGGTGCTGCACGCGCACGGCGTGCCCGAGGTCTCCGTCGTCACCGTGCTCACCCCGGCCTGGTCCACCGACGACATCACCGACGAGGGCCGCCGCAAGCTGGCCGAGCACGGCATCGCCCCGCCCCGCCCCCAGCGCGAGGCCGCCGGCCCCGTCCCGCTCTCCCTCGGCATCCGCTGCCCCAACTGCGGCTCCCCGGAGACGGAGTTGCTCAGCCGGTTCTCCTCCACCTCCTGCAAGGCGCTGCGCCGCTGCACCGCCTGCCGCGAACCGTTCGACCACTTCAAGGAGTTGTAGATGTTCCATCCGCTCCGGGTCAGCGAGGTCGAACGGCTCACCGACGACGCGGTCGCCGTGACCTTCGCCCTGCCGCCCGAGCTGCACACCGCCTTCCGCCACACCCCCGGCCAGCACATCACCCTGCGCCGCCCGGTGGACGGCGGTGCGGTGGACGTGCGCCGGACGTACTCGATCTGCTCGCCGGCCGCCGCGGACGGCGAGGCCCCGGTGCTGCGGGTCGGCATCCGGCTGGTGGACGGCGGGGTGTTCTCCACCTACGCGCTCAAGGAACTGGTGGCCGGCGACACCGTGGAGGTCATGGAGCCGATGGGCCGCTTCACCCTGGCCCCTCGCCCCGGCCGGTTCGCCGCGATCGTCGGCGGCAGCGGGATCACCCCGGTGCTCTCCATCGCCGCGACCCTGCTGGCGCGCGAGCCGGAAGCCCGCTTCCACCTGGTCCGCAGCGACCGCACGGCGGCCTCCACGATGTTCCTGGACGAGGTCGCCGACCTCAAGGACCGCTTCCCCGGCCGCTTCCAGTTGGTCACCGTGCTCTCCCGCGAGGAGCAGCAGTCCGGCCTGCCCTCCGGCCGCCTCGACCGGGAGCGGCTGACCACTCTCCTGCCCGCCCTCCTCCCGCTCCCCGACGTGGACGGCTGGTTCCTCTGCGGCCCCTTCGGCCTCGTCCAGGGCGCCGAGACCGCCCTGCGCGCCCTGGGCATCGACCGCGGCCGGATCCACCAGGAGGTCTTTTACGTCGACGAGAGCCCTGCCGCCACCGCGCCCGGCCCGGCCCGCACGGCGTCGCCCGCCGCCACCCTGACCGCCACCCTCGACGGCCGCTCCGGCACCTGGCCCGTCCAGGACGGCGAGTCCCTGCTGGACACGGTGCTGCGCGCCCGCGCCGACGCCCCCTACGCCTGCAAGGGCGGCGTCTGCGGCACCTGCCGCGCCTTCCTGGTCGCCGGCGAGGTCAGCATGGAGCGCAACTACGCCCTGGAACCGGAGGAGACCGACGCCGGGTACGTCCTCGCCTGCCAGTCGCACGCCACCACCCCCGAGGTCGCCCTCGACTTCGACCGCTGAGGCCGCCGGGCCCCGCCCACCGGGCACACGAAGGCGGCGCCGGGCATCACACACCCGGCGCCGCCGACGTCACCCCTGCCGTCAGAGCACCAGCGCCGGGCCGCCGTGCTCCGCCACCATGGGGCGGCCGGCGCCCTCCCAGGCCAGCATGCCGCCGTCAATGTTGACCGCGTCCACGCCCTGCTGCACCAGGTACTGCGTCACCTGCGCCGAGCGGCCGCCCACCCGGCACATCACATAGGCGCGTCGCCCGTCCGCCACCGCCTCGGTCACCTCGCCGAACCGGGCCACGAAGTCGCTCATCGGCACGTGCAGGGCGCCCTCGACGTGCCCGGCCGCCCACTCGTCGGCCTCGCGGACGTCCAGGACCAGCCCGTCGGCCGGCACGGAGACGGCGTCCACCGTGGGCAGCGGTGTGAAACTCATCAGTCGGAACCTCTCTCGTCCACCGGTCGGGCCGGACCCGCCGGGCCGTACGGGGCCAGGCGCGGTCACAGGAAGCAACGTAACCGAAACCGGCTATCCGGCGGCCAGTGCCGCCAGCTCCGCCTCCCGCTCGGCGACCTGCGCGAGCAACTGCTCGGCGATCTCCTCCAGCAGCCGGTCCGGGTCGTCCGGCGCCATCCGCAGCATCGCCCCGATGGCGCTCTCCTCCAGCTCGCCGGCCACCGCGGTCAGCAGCTCCTTGCGGCGGGCCAGCCACTCCAGCCGGGCGTACAGCTCCTCGGCGGGCGTCAGCTCCGGCGGCTGCGGAGCGGGACCGGCCGCCCACTCGGCGGCCAGCTCCCGCAGCACCGCCTCGTCGCCGCGCGCGTAGGCGGCGTTCACCCGGGTGATGAACTCCTCACGCCGCTTGCGCTCGCCCTCCTCCCGCGCCAGGTCGGGGTGGGCGGCCCGGGCCAGCTCCCGGTAGAGCCGGCGGGCCTCCTCGCTCGGCCGCACCTTCCTGGGCGGCCGCACCGGCCGGTCGGTGAGCATCGCGTCCGCCTCGGGTGAGAGTCCGTCGGAGTCCATCCAGCCGTGGAACAGCTCGTCCACCCCGGGCATCGGCATCACCAGCTCGCGGGCCTCCCGGGCCCTGCGCTGGTCCTCCGGGTCCCCGCTGCGGGCCGCCTTGGCCTCCGCGATCAGCGCGTCCAGCTCGTCCAGCCGCGAGTACATGGGGCCGAGCCTCTGGTGGTGCAACCGGGAGAAGTTGTCGACCTCCACCCGGAAGGTCTCCACCGCGATCTCGAACTCGATCAGCGCCTGCTCGGCGGCCCGCACGGCCCGCTCCAGCCTCTCCTCGGGCCGCCCCTCGGGCGCCCCGCCGGCGCGGTCGTCGTCGGTCGGCACGGTGGCGTCGTCGTCGTTCGAGGTCGTCACCCACCCAGCCTACGGTCGATCCGCCCCCGCCCGTCACCACCCGCAGGGCCCCCGGGCATCCGTGCCGGGAAAGCAGGTGGGGGGTCGGGGCGGTCAGACCCCCTCCTCCGCGGCGACGCGGCCGGCGCGGACCGCGGCGACCAGGTCGGCGTGGTCGGCCTCGGTCCGGTCCGCGTACGCCACCGCGAACCGCGCCATCGCCTCGTCCAGCTCCTCGTTCTTCCCGCAGTACCCGGCGAGCAGCCGCGGGTCGGCGCTGTGCGCGTGCGCCCGGGCCAGCAGCGCCCCGGTGATCCGCCCGTAGTCGTCCAGCTCGTCCGCCGTCAACGCGGCCGGGTCCACACTGCCCTTGCGGTTGCGGAACTGCCGCACCTGGTAGGGCCGGCCCTCCACCGTGGTCCAGCCCAGCAGGTTGTCGCTCACCACCTGCATCCGCTTCTGCCCGAGCACCACCCGCTGCCCCTCGTGCGCCGCCTCCGCCACCTTGAAGCCGGCGCCGGGAAGGTAGGGGAGCAGCGCCGACGGCCGCGCCTCCTTCACCTGGAGCACCAGCGCCTCGCCCCGGTGGTCCAGCAGCAGCACCACATACGACCGGGTGCCGACGCTGCCCGTGCCCACCACCCGGAAGGCCACGTCGTGGATCGCGTAGCGGGCCAGCAGCGGCAGCCGGTCCTCCGACAGCGTGGTGCGGTACTCGCCCAGCGCGGCGGCGACCACCGCGGCCTCCGCGTCCGGCACCCGGCGCAGCACCGGCGGGGCGTCGGTGAAACGGCGGCCGCCGTCCTCGCACTCCTCCGTGGACCTGGCCGCGAACCGCGCGCTGGTGTTGTTGCGGGCCTTCTCCGACACCTTCTCCAAGGTGCCCAGCAGATCCCGGGCGCCCGCGTGCGCGAGCAACGGCTCGTCCGCGATGGCGTTCCACGCGTCCATCGCCGGCAGCTTGGCCAGCAGCCGCACCGTGCGCCGGTAGGCCCCGGCCGCGTCGAACGCCGCGGCCCGGCACACGTCCTCGTCCACGCCCCCGGCGCGGCCGGCCAGCACCAGCGAGGTGGCGAGCCGCTTGAGGTCCCACTCCCAGGGACCGGCCACGGTCTCGTCGAAGTCGTTCAGGTCGATCACCAACCGGCCCCGGGCGTCCCCGTACAGGCCGAAGTTCGCCGCGTGCGCGTCCCCGCAGAGCTGCGCGCCGACCCCGGTGACCGGCGTCCCCGCCAGATCGTGCGCCATCAGCCCGGCCGCGCCCCGCAGGAAGGCGAACGGCGTGGCGGTCATCCGCCCCACCCGTATCGGCGCGAGCTCCGGCACCCGGCCCCGGTTGGACTCCTCCACCGCGCGCACCGCGTCCGGCCGCCCGGTGCCTACCGCCGGCAGCTCGGCGTGCGCGGACCGCGGCACCCGCTCCCGCAGCGCCTTGCCCCGCTGCTTCTGCGAGGGCATGCCCGGCACCCCGTCGGAGTCGCCCCGCCGCGCCGCGGCGAAACCGCTCACCACCGGTATCCGCCCGTCGCCCAGGCGCGATCCCACCGCCCGCGCACCGCGCTCGTCGCCGCCGTGCTCGCCGTCAAGCCCCATGAGGTCCCCCGTCCGCGTTCCGCGTTCCGCTTTCCGCTTTCCGCTTTCCGCGCCATGAAGGTACCGCCGACGTCCCGCCCGTCCCACCCCTGTGGACAACGCCCTTGTGGACAACATCCCTGTGGACGAGACGAACCGATCGCCCACCGCCGCCACCCGTTGGCCTGAGACCTTGCTCACAGCTTCCGCGGACGCCCCCGCCGACCGCCCTGACGCACAAACAGCTCCGGCCGGCATCGTCTTGACGATGCCGGCCGGAGCCTTGCTGTGCGCGAGGGGGGAGTTGAACCCCCACGCCCTTTCGGGCACTGGAACCTGAATCCAGCGCGTCTGCCTATTCCGCCACCCGCGCATTGGGTGTTGCTTGCGTGGTTTCCCCGCCGTTTCCGGCGGCGTCCCCTGGCGACACCTGAACATTAGCACGGCCCCGGGGCCGGGTTCACATCCGTTTGTTTCGGCGGCCCGCGACCAGAAGAGACGACAGAGGAGAGAGGAACGCCGAGGTCCTCGCACCGCCGCACCC
>NZ_PVLV01000101.1 GCF_002982015.1 Streptomyces solincola | reverse complement strand
AAGATGGTCAGGTGCGCTCACGCCGAGCAGGGCCAGGCCGCCGGGACGGTGCTGGCCCGGCGGCCTGGCCCTGCTCGGCGTGAGCGCACCTGACCATCTTTGACCGTAGTGAGAGTGACATGAGCCGTTCCGCACATCCCGCCGGACCCCGCCACGGGGACGTCCTGCCCGAGGGGCACTACTCGGCACCGCCCGCGGACCTGAACCAGCTCGACCCGAAGGTGTGGTCGCGGACGGTGCGCAGGAGCGCCGACGGGGTCGTGGAGGTGGGGGGCGTTCCGGTGACCCGGCTCGCGGAGGAGTTCGGGACACCCGGGTACTACCTCGACGAGGTGGACTTCCGGGAGCGCTGCCGCGCGTGGGTGGCGGCGTTCGGGACGGACGCGGACGTGTTCTACGCGGGCAAGGCGTTCCTGTCCCGGGCGGTGGTGCGCTGGCTGCACGAGGAGGGGCTCAACCTCGACGTCTGCTCCGAGGGGGAGCTGGCCACCGCGCTGGCCGCCGGCATGCCCGCCGAGCGGATCGCGCTGCACGGCAACAACAAGAGCGTGCGGGAGATCGAGCGGGCGGTGCGCGCGGGCGTCGGGCGGATCGTGCTGGACTCGTTCCAGGAGATCGCGCGGGTCGCTCACGTCGCGCAGGAGCTGGGCGTGCGGCAGCGGGTGCAGATCCGCGTGACGGTGGGCGTCGAGGCTCACACGCACGAGTTCATCGCCACCGCCCACGAGGACCAGAAGTTCGGGCTGGCGCTGGCCGGGGGGCAGGCCGCGGAGGCGGTGCGGCGGGCGCTGACCCTGGACGGGCTGGAGCTGATCGGCATCCACTCGCACATCGGCTCGCAGATCTTCGACATGGCGGGTTTCGAGGTGTCGGCCCGGCGGGTCGTGCAGCTGCTGGCGCAGATCCGCGACGAGCACGGGGTGGAGCTGCCGGAGATCGATCTGGGGGGCGGGCTGGGCATCGCCTACACCTCGGACGACGATCCGCGGGAACCCCAGGAGATCGCCAAGGCGTTGAAGGAGATCGTGGGGCGCGAGTGCGAGAGCGCCGGCCTGCGCTCGCCGCGGATCTCGGTGGAGCCGGGGCGGGCGATCGTCGGCCCGACGGCGTTCACGCTGTACGAGGTGGGCACGGTCAAGCCGCTGGAGGGGCTGCGGACGTACGTCAGCGTGGACGGCGGGATGTCGGACAACATCCGCACCGCGCTGTACGACGCCGAGTACAGCGTCGCGCTGGTGTCGCGCACCTCGGATGCCGGGCCCATGCTCAGCCGGGTGGTCGGCAAGCACTGCGAGAGCGGCGACATCGTCGTACGGGACGCTTTCCTGCCGGCCGACCTTGCGCCGGGCGACCTGCTGGCGGTGCCGGCCACCGGGGCCTACTGCCGGTCGATGGCCAGCAACTACAACCACGCGCTGCGGCCGCCGGTCGTGGCGGTGAAGGACGGGGAGGCGCGGGTGATCGTCCGGCGGGAGACGGAGGAGGACCTGCTGCGCCTCGACGTCGGATGACGATCCCGCCCGGCACCGGGGCGGGCGCGGGGCGTCCGCGCCGGTCCGGACGGGACGACCCGGGTGACGACCCGGGTGGCCGGATGGTCACCTGGTGAAAAATGCGTCTCATGATTCGGACACGGGGAGGAAATCCCCGTCCGGTGAGTGAGACTGGTTTCCGCTGTAATAGGCCGCGACGGGCCGGGGCAGGCCCCCGTGACAGGCCGCTGACGTAGTGAGAAGTGAGGTCGGATGATGCGTACGCGTCCGCTGAAGGTGGCGCTGCTGGGCTGTGGAGTGGTCGGCTCAGAGGTGGCGCGCATCATGACGACGCACGCCGACGACCTCGCCGCCCGCATCGGGGCCCCGGTCGAACTGGCCGGGGTCGCCGTCCGGCGCCCCGACCGGGTGCGCGCGGGCATCCCGCAGGAGCTGATCACCACCGACGCGACCGCCCTGGTCAAACGCGGCGACATCGACGTCGTGGTGGAGGTCATCGGGGGCGTGGAGCCCGCCCGCGGGCTGATCACCGCGGCGTTCGAGCACGGCGCCTCGGTGGTGTCCGCGAACAAGGCGCTGCTGGCGGAGGACGGGGCGGCGCTGCACGCGGCGGCGGAGGCGAACGGCCGGGACCTGTACTACGAGGCCGCGGTGGCGGGGGCGATCCCGCTGATCCGGCCGCTGCGGGAGTCGCTGGCCGGGGACAAGGTCAACCGGGTCCTCGGCATCGTCAACGGCACCACCAACTTCATCCTCGACAAGATGGACGGGTCCGGCGCCGGCTACAGCGAGGCGCTGGACGAGGCCACCGCCCTCGGGTACGCCGAGGCCGACCCGACCGCCGACGTGGAGGGCTTCGACGCCGCGGCCAAGGCGGCGATCCTGGCCGGCATCGCGTTCCACACCCGGGTGCGGCTGGACGACGTGTACCGGGAGGGGATGACCGAGGTCACCGCCGCGGACTTCGCGTCGGCCAAGCGGATGGGCTGCACCATCAAGCTCCTCGCCATCTGCGAGCGCGCCGCCGACGGCGAGTCGGTCACCGCCCGCGTCCACCCGGCGATGATCCCGCTCAGCCACCCGCTGGCCTCGGTGCGCGGCGCGTACAACGCGGTCTTCGTGGAGGCCGACGCGGCCGGGCAGCTCATGTTCTACGGGCCGGGGGCCGGCGGGGCGCCGACGGCGTCGGCCGTCCTCGGGGACCTGGTCGCGGTCTGCCGCAACCTGGTCAACGGGGCCACCGGGCCCGGCGACTCCGCGTACACCCGGCTGCCGGTCAGCCCCATGGGCGAGGTCGTCACCCGGTACCACATCAGTCTCGACGTGGCCGACAAGCCAGGCGTGCTCGCCCAGGTGGCGACGGTCTTCGCCGAGCAGGGGGTGTCCATCGACACGGTCCGCCAGCAGGGCCGGGACAGCGGCGGTGGCGACGGCGCCACCGCCGAGGGACGCGAGGGCGGCGAGGCCTCCCTCGTCGTCGTCACCCACCGCGCGCCCGACGCCGCCCTCGCGGGGACGGTCGAGGCGCTGCGCAAGCTCGACACCGTGCGCGGTGTCGCCAGCATCATGCGGGTTGAAGGAGAGTAACCAGCAATGACCCACCAGTGGCGCGGAATCATCGAGGAGTACCGGGACCGGCTGCCGGTCACGGACACGACGCCAGTCGTCACCCTCCGCGAGGGCGGCACGCCGCTCGTGCCCGCGCAGGTGCTCTCCGAGAGCACCGGCTGCGAGGTGCACCTGAAGGTCGAGGGCGCCAACCCGACCGGTTCCTTCAAGGACCGTGGCATGACCATGGCGATCACGCGGGCGAAGGAGGAGGGCGCGCAGGCCGTCATCTGCGCCTCGACGGGCAACACGTCGGCCTCCGCGGCGGCGTACGCGGTGCGCGCCGGGATGGTGTCGGCGGTGCTCGTGCCGCAGGGCAAGATCGCGCTCGGCAAGATGGGCCAGGCCCTCGTGCACGGCGCCAAGATCCTCCAGGTGGACGGGAACTTCGACGACTGCCTGACGCTGGCCCGCGCGCTCTCCGACAACTACCCGGTGGCGCTGGTCAATTCGGTCAACCCGGTCCGTATCGAGGGCCAGAAGACCGCGGCGTTCGAGATCGTCGACATGCTCGGCGACGCCCCGGACATCCACGTGCTGCCGGTGGGCAACGCGGGCAACATCACCGCGTACTGGAAGGGGTACAAGGAGTACGCCGCCGACGGTGTCTCCTCCCGCACCCCGCGCATGTGGGGCTTCCAGGCGTCCGGTTCGGCGCCGCTGGTGCGCGGCGAGGTGGTCAAGGACCCCTCGACGATCGCCACCGCGATCCGCATCGGCAACCCGGCGTCCTGGAACTACGCGCTGGCCGCCCGGGACGAGTCCGGCGGCTTCATCGACGAGGTGACCGACCGTGAGATCCTGCGCGCCTACCGGCTGTTGGCGTCCCAGGAGGGCGTCTTCGTCGAGCCCGCGTCGGCCGCGTCGGTCGCCGGTCTGCTGAAGGCCGCGGAGCAGGGCAAGGTCGACCCGGGGCAGAGGATCGTCTGCACGGTCACCGGCAACGGGCTGAAGGACCCGGACTGGGCCGTCGCCGGTGCGCCGCAGCCGGTCACCGTCCCGATCGACGCGACCGCGGCGGCGGAGAAGCTCGGACTGGCCTGACGGCAGCGGCTCCCGGGCCCCTCACCAGGGCCCGGAAAGCACAAGCCCTGAAAGCCCAAGCCCCGAAAGCCCGAGCCTGCGAGCCCGAGCCCGGAAAGCCCGAGCCTGGCAGCCCGAGCCCGGGAGCCCAAGCCCGGAAGCCCGCGAGACCGCTCTCGCCGGGCCGCCTGGCCGGGCGCACCGGGACGCTCCGGCCCGGTGCGCCGGCAGGGGTCCGCAGGGGGCTCTCCGTCAGGTCGGCGTCACGTCGACGGCGGGTGCGGCCCAAGCGGGGGCGTCCGCCAGGGACCGCGTCGCAGGGCTGCGTCCGCCGGGCTCCACCAGGCCGGCCCCATCGGGGCAGCCTCGGCGGGGCCGCGGACAGTTCGCCCCCAGGGGGCGGCCTCGCCGCCTGGAAGCGCCCGTCGACGGGTCGCCCTGCGGGGCGGCAGCCCCACCGCGCAGCCTCTGGACGCCCGCCGACGCGGCCGCCCCGCCGGAAGGCCGGGCCCCATCCCCGTACCGCCGAAATCGCGCCATTGGCCGCCCGCCGAAGGACGGGGCGGCCGCGTGCGGAGGGCTGCCGACCGCACCGGTCGCGCGGCCGGAAACCGGCCGTGCGGGGTCGGCCGGCGCCGGCGGCGGGCGCCCGGCCGGTAGCGTCCGCGAGCGGTCGGGCGGCCGGTCCCGGGACGGCCCTCCACCAGGTGTCGGGGGCCGGACGGGGCGGTCCGCAGCCGGCCCCGGGCCGGGAGGCACGGGCCGGACGCGACACGCATCGTGCGCCTCCCGTGCGCCCTATGTCGCCGCTGAACCTTCCTTCGATAGTCTGTACCGAACCCGTCCGCCGCATATGCCGCGGCGCGGTCGCCGTCCCGCCGACGCGGCCGCCGCAGGGTCCCGGTAGAACCCCTTCCCCACGCCGCCACACCCAAGGAGAGTCACCGACCGATGGCCGGTCCCGCGTTCCGCGCCGCCGCCGTCCGGGTGCGCGTTCCCGCCACCAGCGCCAACCTCGGCCCGGGCTTCGACGCCTTCGGGCTGTCGCTGGGGCTCTACGACGACGTGGTCGTCCGGGTCGCCGACACCGGACTGCACGTCGACATCGCCGGTGAGGGCGCCGAGACGCTCCCGCGCGACGAGAGCCATCTGCTCGTACGCTCCCTGCGCACCGCCTTCGACCTGCTCGGCGGGCAGCCGCGCGGCCTGGAGGTCGTCTGCGCCAACCGCATCCCGCACGGCCGTGGCCTCGGGTCGTCCTCCGCCGCCATCTGCGCCGGCATCGTCGCCGCCCGCGCGGTGACCATAGGGGGCGACGCCAAGCTCGACGACGCGGCGCTGCTGGAGCTCGCCACCGAGATCGAGGGGCACCCCGACAACGTCGCCGCCTGCCTGCTCGGCGGCTTCACCCTGGCCTGGACGGACGGCGGCTCGGCCCGCGCGGTCCGGATGGACCCGGCCGCCACCGTCGCCCCGCTGGTGTTCGTCCCCGGCAAGCCGGTGCTCACCGAGACCGCCCGCGGCCTGCTGCCGCGCACCGTCCCGCACGTGGACGCCGCGGTCAACGCCGGCCGGGCCGCGCTGCTGGTCGAGGCCCTGACCCGCCGCCCCGAGCTGCTGCTCGCCGCCACCGAGGACCGGCTGCACCAGGAGTACCGGGGCCCCGCCATGCCGCGGAGCCTGGAGCTGGTGCACCGGCTGCGCACCGAGGGCGTGCCCGCGGTCATCTCCGGCGCCGGCCCCACCGTGCTGGCGCTGGCCGACGAGGGCACCGCCGACAAGGTCGCGGCGCTGGCCGGCGACGACTGGGCCGCCACCCGGCTCGCGCTGGACGCCGGCGGGGCGTGCGTGCTGCCGCTGGCCCCGTAGGGGCGCGATTGCCGGTGTGGGAGAGGGGGAATGTTTGTTGGAGCCGGTAGTGTTAACCTCAAGTCTGCACCCGCTGCCGTCATGGCGCGGTGCTGAGTGTCCCCTTCCGGGACCACCGTTCTTCCGGGAGCCTCCTCCACTGCCTGAGCAGCCTGCCTGAGCAGTTTCGAGCACGCTCCGGAACCGGCGCGCGACACCCCTCGCTTGTCTCAGCAGAGGGCCGAGCAGGGGGCCTCGGGCCGGACAGCACGTCATCTCCCCTCCGCCGTACCCGGCGGGACCACCGCCCCGACACGGTCCGCCATCGAGGACCGCCGTCGGACAGCACAACCGGTCGCCGAGCCAGAAGGCCGACGTCCGCTCCAGGGAAGGACCCTTCGTGAGCGACACCACCGATCTGATGGGCGTGACTGCCGACTCCGCCGTCGACAACCCCGCGCCCGCCGAAGGTGCTGCCACCGGCACCACCGCACGGCGCCGCCGCTCCGGCACCGGCCTGGAGGGCATGGTCCTGGCCGAGCTGCAGCAGGTCGCCTCCGGCCTCGGCATCAGGGGCACCGCGCGGATGCGCAAGGGCCAGTTGATCGAGGTCATCAAGGAGGCGCAGGCCTCCGGCGGCTCCGCCGCCCCGAAGGCCGCCGACCCGGCGGCCGGCGAGACCAAGCCGAAGCGGCGCGCCACCTCCCGTACGCGCACCGGCGACGACGCCGAGGGCAAGGCCGACAAGCCCGCCAGGACGGCGAAGGCCGCGAAGGCCCCCCAGGACGCCGCTCCGGCCGGCAAGGCCGCCGAGCAGGCCGTCGCCCAGCAGCAGATCGACATCCCCGGCCAGCCCTCCGGGCAGGCCGCGGCCAAGGCCGCCCCGGCCGAGCAGGCCGCCGACGAGCAGCCCGCCGGCGAGCGCCGCCGCCGCCGCGCCACCGCGCCGGCCGGCAGCCCCGACGGGGACACCCGCGCCGACACCCGTACCGAGGTGCGCGCGGACGCCCGGACCGAGACCCAGCCCGAGGCCGGGGCCGGCGGCAAGGACCAGCAGCAGGACGGCGGCGCCGAGGGCTCCCGCCGGGACCGCCAGCGCGAGCGCCAGCGCGACCGCCAGGACCGGCAGGACCGCCAGCGCGACCGCCAGGACCGGCAGGGCCGCGGCAAGGGCGACGACCAGCAGGGCGGCGGCGGCCAGCGTCAGCAGCGCCAGGGCGGCCAGCAGGGCGGCCAGTCCGGCCCGCAGGACGACTTCGACGACGACGGCGGGCGCCGCGGGCGCCGCGGACGCTACCGCGACCGCCGCGGGCGCCGCGGGCGTGACGACTTCGGCACCGAGCCGCAGGTCTCCGAGGACGACGTGCTGATCCCGGTCGCCGGCATCCTCGACATCCTCGACAACTACGCGTTCATCCGGACCTCCGGCTACCTGCCCGGGCCCAACGACGTGTACGTCTCGCTCGCCCAGGTCCGCAAGAACGGCCTGCGCAAGGGCGACCACGTCACCGGCGCGGTGCGCCAGCCCAAGGAGGGCGAGCGCCGCGAGAAGTTCAACGCGCTGGTGCGCCTGGACTCCGCCAACGGCATGGCCGCCGAATCCGGGCGCGGACGGCCGGAGTTCAACAAGCTCACCCCGCTCTACCCTCAGGACCGGCTCCGCCTGGAGACCGACCCGGGCGTGCTGACCACGCGGATCATCGACCTGGTGTCGCCGATCGGCAAGGGCCAGCGCGGTCTGATCGTGGCCCCGCCGAAGACCGGCAAGACCATGATCATGCAGGCGGTCGCCAACGCGATCACCCGCAACAACCCCGAGTGCCACCTGATGGTCGTCCTGGTCGACGAGCGGCCCGAAGAGGTCACCGACATGCAGCGGTCGGTCAAGGGCGAGGTCATCTCCTCGACCTTCGACCGGCCCGCCGAGGACCACACCACCGTCGCCGAGCTGGCCATCGAGCGCGCCAAGCGCCTGGTGGAGCTGGGCCACGACGTGGTCGTCCTGCTGGACTCCATCACCCGCCTGGGCCGCGCCTACAACCTCGCGGCGCCCGCCTCCGGCCGCATCCTGTCCGGTGGTGTGGACTCCACCGCGCTGTACCCGCCGAAGCGCTTCTTCGGCGCGGCGCGCAACATCGAGGACGGCGGCTCGCTGACCATCCTGGCCACCGCGCTGGTCGACACCGGCTCGCGGATGGACGAGGTGATCTTCGAGGAGTTCAAGGGCACCGGCAACATGGAGCTCAAGCTCGACCGGAAGCTCGCCGACAAGCGCATCTTCCCGGCCGTCGACGTCGACGCCTCCGGCACGCGCAAGGAGGAGATCCTCCTCGGCAGCGACGAGCTGGCCATCGTCTGGAAGCTGCGCCGGGTGCTGCACGCGCTCGACCAGCAGCAGGCCGTCGAACTGCTGCTGGACAAGATGAAGCAGCACAAGTCGAACGGCGAGTTCCTGATGCAGATCCAGAAGACGACCCCGTCGGCCGGCAACGGCAACAACGACTGACACACCGCGTCCACCGGCGTCACCGGACCGCCCCGTCACCCCCGAGGTGACGGGGCGGTCCCGTTTTCCGCGGACACCCGCAACCCGCTGGTAGGGCGTCAGCGCGCCCGCGTATGATCAGCCGATCGGGTGGGGGGATTTCCACTGCGCAGCTGCGGCCGGGCCGGGGGGCCCACGAGCCGCGCTGCCCGCAACGCTTGCCGTGCCCCGCCGTCCGAGAGACGTTCTCCGGCGGGGCGCCGTGCCCTGCCGGGCCTACCGAAGGACACCTGAGTGCAGATACGCACCCGCGGGGGCCGGCACAAGCGTCGTATGCGCCTCGCGCTGCCGGCCGTCGCCGCCGTCGCCGCACTGACCGGGGCCGGCATCGTCGTCACCGGCTCCGGCTCCGCCGAGGCCAGCCAGACGCCGCAGCTCAGCGCCGGCCCGTCGACGCCCGCGCCGATCTCCCAGCAGGAGCTGAGCGCCCGGCTGGCCAAGATGCTGAAGGCCGGTGCGAAGAACCAGCGCTCCCTCGTGCGGCAGCCGGACGCCGCCGCCCGCGAGGACGCGCCCGCCGCCGGGAGCGGCCAGGGCAAGCCCGGCGCCCGCATCATCGGCGGCTCCACCACCACCATCTCCGCGGCACCGTGGATGGCGCAGCTCTACTTCGAGGACGGTGCGGGCGACAGCTACTTCTGCGGCGGCGCGGTCATCGCCCCGACGAAGATCGCCACCGCGGCGCACTGCGTCAAGGGTGTCAAGTGGTACGACAAGGGCGTGGTCGTGGTCGGTACCGACCGGACGCTCGCGACGCCGCCCAGCCCCGGCCAGACCACCGGCCTGAACGGCGGAATGGCGATCGGCGCCCACCGCCAGTGGAACCACCCGCTGTATGACGCCTACTCGCTCGACAACGACGTGGCCGTGCTCACGCTGGACACCCCGGTGCCGAGCAACGTCAAGATCCTGCCGCTGGCGCAGCCGACCGACTCCGCGCTCTACCAGGCGGGGCGCGACGGCAAGGTCTACGGCTGGGGCCGCACCAGCTCCACCGTCCTCGACAGCGGCTCGCCGAAGCTGAAGGTCGCCGACGCCGACATCGTCTCCGACGCCTCGTGCGCGGCGGCGTACCCGGACGGCTTCATCAAGGGCCACATGCTCTGTGCCGGAGCCGCGCCCACCGGGTCCGACGCCACCTCGGAGACCACCTGCAACGGCGACTCCGGCGGCCCGCTGGTCGTCGGCGGCAAGCTCGCCGGCATCGTCTCCTGGGGTGACGAGGACTGCTCGGCCAAGGGCAAGTTCGGCGTCTACGCCAAGGCCACCACGTACTCCGCGCCGATCCAGTCCCGCGTCGACGACACCAACTGGAACGACGACCACACGGCTGACCTGCTGGCCCGTCGTACCTCGGACACGTCGCTGTTCAGTTGGCACTCCAAGGTCACCGGTCTGACCCGCGTCGCCAACCACGGTGACTTCGGCGGCGTCACCCTGCTCCTCCAGACCGACCTGAACCGCGACGGCATCCAGGACGTGCTGTACCGGACCGCCGGCGGCGACGTGTACTGGGAGCGCTTCGTCCGGGCCGCCGGCGAGTGGCAGCAGAAACTGGTCGCCAAGGGCTGGGGCAAGCACAAGCAGATCCTCACCCCCGGTGACGTCACCGGTGACGAGCTGCCGGACATGATCGCGGTCGACTCCGCCGGCACCATGCGGATCTACCCCGGCAAGGGCGACGGCGGCTTCGCCGCCCCGGTGAGCGTCGGCTCAGGCTGGGGCGCCTTCACCATGGTGCGCGGCCACGGCGACTTCACCGCCGACGGCAAGGCCGACATCTTCGCCCGCAAGAGCGACGGCAAGACCTACCTGTACAAGGGCACCGGCGTCGCCGCCAAGCCGTGGTCGGCGTCCGTGCTGGTCGGCGCCTTCGCCAGCATGAACGCCCTGACCACCACCGGTGACGTCAACAGCGACGGCCACGCCGACGTGTTCGCCCGGGACACCGCCGGCAAGCTCTGGCTCTACCCCGGCAAGGGCAACGGCGGTTTCCACGCCCGCGTCGCCTTCGGCAGCGGCTGGCAGGCGTACAACCTGTTCGGCTGAGAACGCAGCACAGACCTCCCACTGCCCACCGCCCTGTGCGGTGGGCAGTGGCCTGCCCCGAGGCGGCCGCAGGCCCCGCCGGAGGCGGTCGGGGTGCGACTTACGCCACCTCGACCGGTCGCCGGCCGAGGCGTCCCGGGTGTCTCTCGGCGGGAGGAAACCGCAGCTCATGCCGCATATCGCGCCCACCGGGCCCCGCCCGGTGGGCGCACCGCGTTCTTCGGAACCTCTTAGGAGCCCGTGCAACCCTGAGTGCCGCCTCCCCGTCTGACAAGCCGGACAGCGTCCGCTTGTCCCGGCCGGGGGGTAGCGGGATCAGCAAGGACTGGGGAGAGCATGGCCGAGCAGGGCAAGAGCAGCCGCATACGCGCCACCGGGCGCCGCCGCCGGCCGCCGGGCAAGGGGCGCCGCGCGGCGCGCATAGCCGCCTGGTCCGCTGCCGGCGTCGTCCTGGTGGGCGGCTGCGGCGTCGGCTACGCGTACTACACGCTCAACGGCAACATCGACAGCGTCGACATCAACGCCGCGCTGGGCGGCGACAGCCGCCCGCAGGACGTGGACGACGGCTCCATGGACATCCTGGTCCTCGGCTCCGACTCGCGGGCCGGCGCCAACGGCGACTACGGCAGGGACGAGGGCGCCGCCCGTTCCGACACCGCGATGATCGTCCACCTGTACGAAGGCCACAAGAAGGCCAGCGTGGTCTCCGTGCCCCGGGACACCATCGTCCAGCGGCCCGACTGCAAGGCCGCCGACGGCTCCACCGTCTCCGGGCAGCGGCACGCCATGTTCAACACCGCCTTCGAGGCCGGCGGCCCCGCCTGCGCGGTCAAGACCGTCGAGGGCATGTCCGGCATCCGCATGGACCACTTCATGCAGGTCGACTTCACCGGCTTCAAGAAGCTCATCGACGACCTCGGCGGGGTGGAGGTCACCACCACCCGGCCCATCGAGGACAAGAGCAGCCACCTCGACCTGGCGGCCGGCACCCACACCCTGAACGGCGAGCAGTCCCTCGGCCTGGTCCGCACCCGCAAGGGCGTCGGCGACGGCAGCGACCTCGGCCGCATCCAGCTCCAGCAGGCCTTCATGAAGGCGTTCATCGAGCAGGCCACCTCGGTCGGCGTGTTCGGCAACCCCAAGAAGCTGTGGGATCTCGCCGACACCGCCACCAAGACCATCACCCCGGACTCCGAGCTGGACGGCGTCAAGGAGCTGTCCGACTTCGCCGGCTCGCTGAAGGACCTCGGCCCCGACGACGTGCACATGGTCACCCTGCCCGTGCAGTACGACCCGGCCGACCCCGACCGCGTCATCCCGCTGGAGAAGCAGACCGCGCAGGTCTGGCAGGCGCTGCGCGCGGACCGGCCGATCCCGGCCTCCGCCACGAAGGACGCCGCCACCGGCCACGCCGCCGACGTCGTGCGGTGAGGCGAAGCAGGCCGGAATAGATCGGCCCGCACCCCGGTTTTGGGAGATACGGCCGGTCCTGGCAGACTGGTACGTCGGCCCCGGTTCACGCACGCGCAAGCCCGCGCGATTGCGACCCGGCGCCCTCCACGACCTAGGAGACACCTTGAAGCGCGACATCCACCCCGAGTACGTCGAGACCCAGGTGAGCTGCACCTGCGGCGCGTCGTTCACCACCCGCAGCACGATCGGCAACGGCAACATCCGTGCCGAGGTCTGCTCCGAGTGCCACCCGTTCTACACGGGCAAGCAGAAGATCCTCGACACCGGTGGCCGCGTGGCCCGCTTCGAGGCCCGCTTCGGCAAGAAGGCCGGCTCCGCGAAGTAGCCCGTCGACGCGCCGGTTCCCGGCCGCTCCGCGCAGGGGCGGCCGGGACCGGCGTTCGTCGTCTCGCAGCAGGCGCCCCCGTTGCTGTGGCAGCACTCCCCCCGTACCTGAATCCAGGAGCCTTCGATGTTCGAGGCGGTCGAGGAACTCGTCGGCGAGCACGCCGACCTCGAAACGACGCTCGCCGACCCCGCGGTCCACTCCGACCAGGCCCGCGCCCGCACCCTCAACAAGCGCTACGCCGAGCTGACGCCGATCGTCGCCGCGTACCGCTCCTGGAAGCAGACCGGCGAGGACATCGCCACCGCGCGTGAACTCGCCGCCGAGGACCCGGACTTCGCCGCCGAGGTCAAGGAGCTGGAGAAGCAGCGCGAGGAGCTGACCGACCGGCTGCGGCTGCTGCTCGTCCCGCGCGACCCCAGCGACGACAAGGACGTCATCCTGGAGATCAAGGCCGGCGCCGGCGGCGACGAGTCCGCCCTGTTCGCCGGCGACCTGCTCCGGATGTACCTGCGCTACGCCGAGCGCGTCGGCTGGAAGACCGAGATCATCGACTCCACCGACTCCGAGCTCGGCGGCTACAAGGACGTCCAGGTGGCCGTCAAGGCCCGCGGCCAGCAGGAGCCCGGCCAGGGCGTCTGGGCCCGGCTGAAGTACGAGGGCGGGGTGCACCGTGTGCAGCGGGTGCCCGCCACCGAGTCCCAGGGCCGCATCCACACCTCCGCCGCCGGCGTGCTCGTCACGCCCGAGGCCGAGGAGATCGACGTCGAGGTCAACCCCAACGACCTGCGGATCGACGTCTACCGCTCCTCGGGCCCCGGCGGCCAGTCGGTCAACACCACCGATTCCGCGGTGCGCATCACCCACCTGCCGACCGGTGTCGTCGCCTCCTGCCAGAACGAGAAGAGCCAGCTCCAGAACAAGGAGCAGGCCCTGCGCATCCTGCGCTCCCGGCTGCTGGCCGCCGCCCAGGAGGAGGCCGAGCGCAACGCCGCCGACGCCCGGCGCAGCCAGGTCCGCACCGTGGACCGCTCCGAGAAGATCCGCACCTACAACTTCCCGGAGAACCGCATCTCCGACCACCGCGTCGGCTTCAAGGCGTACAACCTCGACCAGGTCCTCGACGGCGAACTCGACGCCGTCATCCAGGCCTGCGTCGACGCGGACTCCGCCGCGAAGCTCGCCGCCGCGTAACACCCGCACCGACAGCGTCGAGAAGTCCATCCGGAGGACCCGCGTGCAGCCACACACCGGGGGGCGCACCCCAGGCCCCCGCAGCCTGCTGCTTGCCGAGGTGGCCCAGGCCACCCAGCGGCTGGCGGACGCCGGCGTGCCCTCGCCGCGCTTCGACGCCGAGGAACTGGCCGCGTTCGTGCACGGCGTCAAGCGCGGCGAGCTGCACCTGGTCCAGGACGGCGACTTCGACGCCCGCTACTGGGAGGCCGTCGCCCGCCGGGAGGCCCGCGAGCCGCTCCAGCACATCACCGGCCGCGCCTTCTTCCGCTACCTGGAGCTCCAGGTCGGCCCCGGTGTCTTCGTGCCCCGCCCGGAGACCGAGTCGGTCGTCGGCTGGGCCATAGACGCGGTGCGCGCCATGGACGTGGTCGAGCCGCTGATCGTCGACCTGTGCTCCGGCTCCGGCGCCATCGCGCTCGCCATGGCCCAGGAGGTGCCGCGCTCCCGGGTGCACGCCGTGGAGCTGTCCGAGGACGCCCTGGTCTGGACCCGCAAGAACGCCCAGGGCTCCCGGGTCAGCGTCCACCAGGGCGACGCGCTCAGCGCGCTGCCCGAACTCGACGGCCAGGTCGATTTGGTGATCTCCAACCCGCCGTACATCCCGCTCACCGAGTGGGAGTACGTCGCGCCCGAGGCCCGCGACCACGACCCGCAGATGGCGCTGTTCTCCGGCGAGGACGGCCTGGACGCCATCCGCGGCATCGAGCGCACCGCCCACCGGCTGCTGCGGCCCGGCGGACTGGTCGTCATCGAGCACGCCGACACCCAGGGCGGCCAGGTGCCGTGGATCTTCCACGAGGCGGCCGGCTGGTCCGACGCCGCCGACCACCCCGACCTGAACAACCGCCCCCGCTTCGCCACGGCCCGCAAGGCGACGCCGTGACGTACCGAGTGACCACAGAAAGTAGGCACCGCTGATGGCACGGCGTTACGACACCAACGACGCGACGGACCGCACCACCGGTCTGCGCGAGGCCGCGTCCGCCGTGCGCCGCGGGGAGCTCGTGGTGCTGCCCACCGACACCGTCTACGGCATCGGCGCCGACGCCTTCAGCCCGGAGGCCGTGGGCGACCTGCTGGCCGCCAAGGGCCGCGGCCGCTCCATGCCGTCCCCGGTGCTCATCGGCTCGCCCAACACCCTGCACGGCCTGGTCACCGACTTCTCCGAGCAGGCCTGGGAGCTGGTCGACGCGTTCTGGCCGGGCGGCCTGACCCTCATCGCCCGCCACCAGCCCTCCCTCCAGTGGGACCTCGGCGAGACCCGCGGCACCGTCGGCATCCGCATGCCGCTGCACCCGGTCGCGATCGAATTGCTCACCGAGGTCGGCCCGATGGCCGTCTCCTCCGCCAACCTCTCCGGCCACCCCTCCCCGGAGGACTGCGACGCCGCCCAGCAGATGCTCGGCGACTCCGTCTCGGTCTACCTGGACGGCGGCCCCACCCCCGGGATCGTCCCGTCCTCCATCGTGGACGTCACCGGCAGCCGCCCGGTGCTGCTGCGGGCCGGCTCCATCGACGCCGACGAGCTGCGCAAGGTGGTACCCGACCTCGAGGTGGCCAGTTGACCGTCCCTGAGGGGCGTGGCATAGGCACGGACGTGTTCCGCATCCTCCACGTCAGCACCGGCAACGTCTGCCGCTCACCGATCACCGAGCGGCTGACCCGCCATGCCCTGGGCCACCGGCTGGGCGGCGCCGCGGTCGACACGGCCGGCGGGCTGATCGTGGAGAGCGCGGGCACCTGGGGCCACGAGGGCGCCCCGATGGAGGCCAACGCCGAGGCGGTGCTCGCCGACTTCGGCGCCGACGCCAGCGGCTTCACCGGGCGCGAACTGCTCGACGAGCACGTGATCCGCGCCGACCTGGTGCTGACCGCGACCCGCGACCACCGGGCGCAGGTCATCTCCATGGGCCACTCCGCGGGGCTGCGCACCTTCACGCTGAAGGAGTTCACCCGCCTGGTGCGGGCGATAGACCCGGCGACGCTGCCCGACCCGCTGCACGACGGCATGGTGGAGCGGGCCCGGGCGCTGGTGCGGGCCGCCGCCGCGCTGCGCGGCTGGCTGCTGGCGCCCAGCGCCGAGGCCGACGAGGTGAACGACCCCTACGGGGCGCCGATCACGTACTTCCGCTCGGTCGGCGACGAGATCAACGAGGCCCTGGAACCGGTCGTCACCGCGCTGACCGGCGTACCGACCGGCCGCTGAGCGCTCCCGCTCCGGCGCGCCGCCGGCGGCGGCCCGGCCTACATTGGGGATACGGGCCCCGTACGTAAGCCTGGAGCCACCATGCCGGTCACCGACGCCGCCGACGCATCCGCGCGAGGGACGCGAGGGACGCCGGATGCGGCCGACCAGGCGCCGCCGAGCCCGGCGTACGGGCCTTCGGCGGCGGCCCTGGCGCGGCAGGACCCCGAGCTGGCCGGCGTGCTGGACGCCGAGCGGCGGCGGCAGGCGGAGGGCCTGCAACTGGTGGCCGCCGAGAACTTCGCCTCCCCCGCGGTGCTGGCCGCGCTCGCCTCCCCGCTCGCCGACAAGTACGCCGAGGGCTATCCGGGCGCCCGGCACCACGGCGGCTGCGAGGCGGCCGACGAGGCCGAGCGGATCGCGGCGGCCCGCGCCCGGGCGCTGTTCGGCGCCGGGCACGCCAACGTGCAGCCGCACTCCGGCTCCTCGGCGGTCCTCGCGGCGTACGCGGCGCTGCTGCGGCCCGGGGACGCGGTGCTGGCCCTGGGGCTGCGCCACGGCGGGCACCTGACGCACGGCTCGCCGGCGAACCTCTCCGGCCGCTGCTTCGACTTCACCGCCTACCGCACCGACCCGGAGACCGGCCTGATCGACTACGCGCAGGTGCGGGAGCTGGCGCGGGAGATCCGGCCGCGGGCGCTGGTGTGCGGGTCGATCAGCTACCCCCGGCACCCGGACTACGCGGCGTTCCGGGAGATCGCCGACGAGGTCGGGGCGCTGCTGATCGTGGACGCGGCGCATCCGATCGGCCTGGTGGCCGGCGGCAGCGCGCCCAGCCCGGTGCCGTACGCGGACGTGGTGTGCGCCACCACCCACAAGGTGCTGCGCGGGCCGCGCGGCGGGATGCTGCTGTGCGGGGCGGAGCTGGCCGAGCGGATGGACCGGGCGGTGTTCCCGTTCACCCAGAGCGGGGCGCAGATGCACACCGTGGCGGCGAAGGCGGTGGCCTTCGGGGAGGCGGCGACGGCGGACTTCTCGGAGTACACCGGGCGGGTGGTGATGAACGCCCGGGCGCTCGCCGGCGGGCTGGCCGAGCGCGGTGTGGGGATCGTCACCGGCGGCACCGACACCCATCTGATCGTGGCCGACCCGGCGCCGCTGGGCGTGGACGGGCGGGCGGCCCGGGCCCGCCTGGCGGCGGCCGGCATCGTGCTGGACAGTTGCGCGCTGCCGTACGGGGACGGGCGGCGCGGCCTGCGGCTGGGCGCCGCCGCGGTGACCACCCAGGGCATGGGCCCGCCGGAGATGGCGGCGGTGGCCGAGCTGTGCGCGGCGGCGCTGCTGCACGGCCCGCATCCGGACGCGGCGGCCCGGCTGCGCGGCCGGGTGCGCGAGCTGGCGTCGGCCTTCCCGCGATTCGCCGGGACGGTCGCGGGGGAGTGACGGACGCGTGCGCGCGACCGTCGCCGAAGAGTGACGGTGGCGTGCGGGGAACTGTCGGCGCGGAGTGGCGGACGCATGCGCCGAACGGTCGCCAGGGAGTGACGGAGGCTTCCGCGGAACCGTCCCGCGGGGCCGGGGTGTCCTTCCCCTCGGGGCGGCGGAGCTAGGGTGTGGGGCTGAGATGGCCGGCGACTTTCTGTGGGGCAGCCCGTGCGTGATTACCTGCTGACGCTCTGCGTCACGGCCGCGGTGACGTATCTGCTGACCGGCCCGGTGCGGAAGTTCGCCATCGCGGTCGGCGCGATGCCGGCGATCCGGGCCCGGGACGTGCACCGCGAGCCGACGCCGAGGCTCGGCGGGATCGCGATGTTCTTCGGGCTGTGCGCGGGGCTGCTGACCGCCGACCACCTGTCGAACCTCAACAGTGTCTTCGAGCTGTCCAACGAGCCCCGGGCACTGCTCTCGGGCGCGGCGCTGATCTGGCTGATCGGCGTGCTGGACGACAAGTTCGAGATCGACGCGCTGATCAAGCTGGGCGGCCAGATGATCGCCGCCGGCGTGATGGTGATGCAGGGGCTCACCATCCTGTGGCTGCCGATCCCCGGCATCGGCACGGTCGCGCTCACTCAGTGGCAGGGCACCCTGCTCACGGTGGCGCTGGTGGTGATCACCATCAACGCGGTGAACTTCGTGGACGGCCTGGACGGGCTGGCCTCGGGCATGGTGTGCATCGCGGCCTGCGCGTTCTTCCTGTACGCGTACCGCATCTGGTACAGCTACGGCATCGAGGCGGCCGCCCCGGCGACGCTGTTCGCGGCCATCCTGATGGGCATGTGCCTGGGCTTCCTGCCGCACAACATGCACCCGGCGCGGATCTTCATGGGCGACTCCGGCTCGATGCTGATCGGCCTGATCCTGGCCGCCTCGGCGATCTCGATCACCGGCCAGGTGGACCCGGACGCGCTGAAGATCTTCGAGGGCTCCACCCGGCAGGCCACCCACGCGGCGCTGCCGGTGTTCATCCCGCTGCTGCTGCCGCTGACCATCATCGCGATCCCGGTGGCCGATTTGGTGCTGGCGATCGTGCGCCGGACCTGGAACGGCCAGTCGCCGTTCGCGGCGGACCGGGGGCACATGCACCACCGGCTGCTGGACATCGGGCACTCGCACAGCCGGGCGGTGCTGATCATGTACTTCTGGTCGGCGCTGATCGCGTTCGGGACGCTGTCCTACTCGGTGCACTCGGCGTCCATGTGGATCGTCCTGGCGATCGTGGGCCTGAGCGCGATCGGGCTGGTGCTCCTGCTGCTGCCGCGCTTCACGCCGCGCGCCCCGCGCTGGGCGGAGTCCTTCGTCCCGCCGCGCTACCGGCGGCGCAGGCGCCGGCCGGCGGCCGCCGAGCCGCACGGGCCGGGGTCCGGGCATCCGGCGGACGACCAGGCGGACGTATGGCCGGAGGAGGCTGAGCCGGAGCCGGTACCGGCGGGGGTCAACGGGGCGACCGCGCTGGGCGCCCTGTCCGGGGTGCACGACCGGAGGAAGGCCGGAACGCGGGGCTGACGAACCGCGTATCGCCGGCCAATACCAGACAAAGTGCGACCGTGTCGTGCACACACGCGCAGGGTCACTCTCATGTGTGAGAGTAAGCACACCTTATGGGTAAAGACCTATTCAAATAGTTTGTGATACCGTTCACGAGACCCGGCGACAGAGCCGAAGGACCGTAGTGCGACGGTCCCTCAGCCCCGAGACACGCCTCGGACCGGGCCTACGCTCGTCCATGACGACACCCTGCCCCCACCAAGCAAGCGGAGCTGCCGCCATGCCGTCCAACGACGCACGCACCCTTCTGTCCGCAGCCGTACCCACCCTCGGAGTCGGCGCCATCGCCGCCGTCGTGAGCGGAGTGGTCGCCGGCGGCAAGGGGGCGGTCGGCGGCGTTGTCGCGACCGTGGTGACGGTGCTGTTCATGGCCGGCGGACTGCTGGTCCTCCAGCGGACCGCCAGGAGCATGCCCCACCTCTTCCAGGCGATGGGTCTGCTGCTCTACACCACGCAGATCCTGCTGCTGTTCGTCTTTCTCGCCGTCTTCAAGAACACCACGCTGTTCCACCCGCGGGCCTTCGCCTTCTCGCTGATCGCGACCACCCTGACCTGGATCGGCGCGCAGACGGTGGCGCACATGAAGGCCAAGACCCTGTACGTCGAACCGGAGTCCAGCCGTCCGAGCGAGCGGACCACGGCTTCCTGACGTGCGAGCAGACCAAGGGGCCGGGGCCGTCACCGTGCGGGGTAGGGCCGGGATAAAGGCGCGTTCGACGAACTGCTATCGTCCGGTGCCAACTGCGGCACTGCGGGCGCGGGCATCCGAGCCGACGCCTGTTCCAGCGCGAGGCGCACAGCCCGACCGCCGCCCCCACATCCGTAACACCAGTCCAGTGCCGAACCGCGGCCTCGCGCCGCGCCGACACAACGAGGTTGCCGTACCCATGCGCCACGCTGAAGGAGCCCGCGGTGAGTGCTGACCCGACGCAGGTGCTCGCCTTCGAGACCGACTGCCACATCTTCGACGGATGCGGCTTCCCGGCTCCCGGCCTGCACTCCTTTGTCTTCGAGCCGCTGTTCACCGTCGGAGGCATCGACTTCAACAAGCCGATGCTCCTGGCGCTGGTGAGCACCCTGGTGGTCGTGGGCTTCTTCTGGGCGGCGTTCAACAAGCCGAAGCTGATCCCCGGCAAGCTCCAGATGGTCGGTGAGGCGGGCTACGACTTCATCCGCCGCGGCGTCGTCTACGAGACCCTGGGCAAGCGCGAGGGCGAGAAGTACGTCCCGATCATGGTCTCGATGTTCTTCTTCATCTGGATCATGAACATCTGGTCGATCGTCCCGGTCGCCCAGTTCCCGGTGACCTCCGTGATCGCCTTCCCGGTCGGCCTGGCGGCGATCGTCTACGTGATGTGGGTCAGCCTGACCTTCAAGCGCCACGGCTTCGTCGGCGGCTGGAAGAACATCGCCGGCTACGACAAGTCGCTCGGCGCGGTGCTGCCGGCCGTCATGCTGATCGAGCTCTTCTCGAACCTGCTGATCCGGCCCTTCACCCACGCGGTGCGGCTCTTCGCCAACATGTTCGCCGGGCACGTCCTGCTGCTGATCTTCACCATCGCGAGCTGGTACCTGCTCAACGGCATCGGCATCGCCTACGCCGGCATCTCCTTCGTCATGGTGCTCCTGCTGACGGTGTTCGAGCTGTTCATCCAGGCGCTCCAGGCCTACGTCTTCGTCCTCCTGGCCTGCAACTACATCCAGGGCGCTCTCGCCGAGCACCACTGACCCGCAGGCCCCACCCAACCCCCAGTCGTCGGTGGCCAACCACCACCGGTCCGTGAAAGAGAAGGAAGAAACGGCATGTCTGCTCTCGACACCCTCGCCGCCGTCAACCTCCAGGGCAACCTCGGCGCGATCGGCTACGGCCTCGCGGCCATCGGCCCCGGCGTCGGCGTCGGCATCATCTTCGGCAACGGCACCCAGGCTCTGGCCCGTCAGCCCGAGGCGGCCGGCCTGATCCGCTCCAACCAGATCCTCGGCTTCGTGCTCTGTGAGGCGCTCGCCCTCATCGGTCTGGTCATGCCGTTCGTCTACCCGGTCCCCAGCTGAACCGGATCGTCGGACCACCTTTTTCGACGAAAGGCACTGACATGAGCCACCTGGTTCAGCTTGCGCAGGAGGAGATCCAGAACCCTCTCCTCCCGCCGATCCCCGAGCTCGTCATCGGCCTGATCGCCTTCGCCATCGTCTTCGGCGTCCTCGCCAAGAAGCTCCTCCCGAACATCAACAAGGTTCTGGAAGAGCGCCGCGAGGCCATCGAAGGCGGCATGGAGAAGGCCGATGCGGCCAAGGCCGAGGCCGAGAGCGTTCTGGAGCAGTACAAGGCCCAGCTCGCCGAGGCCCGGCACGAGGCCGCGCGCCTGCGCCAGGAGGCTCAGGAGCAGGGCACCGCGATCATCGCCGAGATGCGCGCGGAGGGCCAGCGCCAGCGCGAGGACATCATCGCCGCCGGCCACGCCCAGATCGCGGCCGACCGCAAGTCCGCGGCCACCGCGCTCCGTCAGGACGTGGGCAAGCTCGCCACCGACCTGGCCGGCAAGCTGGTCGGCGAGTCCCTGGAGGACCACGCCCGCCAGTCGCGCACCATCGACCGTTTCCTCGACGAGCTTGAGGAGAAGGCCGAGGCCGCCCGATGAACGGAGCGAGCCGCGAGGCACTGGCCGCCGCACGCGAGCGGCTCGACGCGCTGACCGACACCACGTCGGCCGACGCGGCGGCGATCGCGGGCGAACTGGCCGCCGTCACCGCGCTGCTCGACCGCGAGGTCTCGCTGCGTCGGGTCCTCACCGACCCGGCGCAGCCCGGCGAGGCGAAGGCCACGCTGGCCGCCCGGCTGCTCGCCGGCCAGGTGGGCGGCGACACCGCCGACCTGGTGGCCGGCATGGTCCGCTCCCGCTGGTCCCAGTCGCGCGACCTGGTCGACGCCGTCGAGGAACTGGCGAGCACCGCCGACCTCACGGCGGCGCAGCGGACCGGCGGCCTGGACGACGTCGAGGACGAGCTGTTCCGGTTCGGCCGGATCGTCGGGGCGAGCACGGAGCTGCGCTCCGCGCTCACCGACAAGGCCGCCACCGGCACCGCCAAGGCCGGCCTGGTGCGCGACCTGCTGGGCGGCCGGGCCAACCCGGTCACCGAGCGCCTGGTCGCGCGTCTGGTCACCGCGCCGCGGGGACGTAGCCTGGAAGCGGGACTGGAGTCCCTGTCCAAGCTCGCCGCCGCGCGGCGGGACCGGATGGTCGCGGTCGTCACCTCGGCCGTGCCGCTCAGCGAAGGGCAGAAGCAGCGCCTCGGCGCCGCACTGGCCGCGCTGTACGGCCGCCCGATGCACCTCAACCTCGACGTGGACCCCCAGGTCCTCGGCGGGATCCAGGTGCGGGTCGGCGACGAGCTGATCGACGGCAGCGTCGCCAGCCGCCTCGACGAGGCGGAGCGCCGCCTGGCCGGCTGACGCCGGTCTGACAGAAGCAAGCAGTACCGAAGCAACACCGACGGCCCGGTTGGGCCGTGCACAGGATGCAGAAGCTCTGGGGGCCCGCGGCGCCAGCCGCACCGGGCAGCACAGCCCCAGACCCCCATGAAGACTTCGGGCCCAACAAGGAGAGCAGGGAACCCAGATGGCGGAGCTCACGATCCGGCCGGAGGAGATCCGGGACGCGCTGGAGAACTTCGTCCAGTCGTACAAGCCGGACGCGGCCTCGCGCGAGGAGGTCGGAACGGTCAGCCTGGCCGGCGACGGCATCGCGAAGGTGGAGGGCCTGCCCTCCGCCATGGCGAACGAGCTGCTGAAGTTCGAGGACGGCACCCTCGGCCTCGCCCTCAACCTCGAGGAGCGCGAGATCGGTGCCATCGTCCTCGGTGAGTTCAGCGGCATCGAGGAGGGCCAGTCGGTCAGCCGTACCGGCGAGGTCCTGTCCGTCGCCGTCGGCGAGGGCTACCTGGGTCGCGTCGTCGACCCGCTCGGCAACCCGATCGACGGCCTCGGCGAGATCGCGACCGAGGGCCGCCGCGCCCTCGAACTGCAGGCCCCCACGGTCATGCAGCGCAAGTCGGTGCACCAGCCGATGGAGACGGGCTACAAGGCCGTCGACGCCATGACCCCGATCGGCCGCGGCCAGCGCCAGCTCATCATCGGCGACCGGCAGACCGGCAAGACCGCCCTCGCCGTCGACACGATCATCAACCAGCGTGACAACTGGCGTTCGGGCGACCCGGACAAGCAGGTCCGCTGCATCTACGTCGCCATCGGCCAGAAGGGCTCCACCATCGCCTCGGTGCGCGGTGCCCTGGAGGACGCCGGCGCGCTGGAGTACACGACCATCGTCGCCGCCCCGGCGTCCGACCCGGCCGGCTTCAAGTACCTGGCGCCCTACACCGGCTCCGCCATCGGCCAGCACTGGATGTACCAGGGCAAGCACGTCCTGATCGTCTTCGACGACCTGTCGAAGCAGGCCGACGCCTACCGCGCCGTCTCCCTGCTGCTGCGCCGCCCGCCGGGCCGCGAGGCCTACCCGGGCGACGTCTTCTACCTGCACTCCCGTCTGCTGGAGCGCTGCGCCAAGCTCTCCGACGAGATGGGCTCCGGCTCGATGACCGGTCTGCCGATCGTCGAGACCAAGGCGAACGACGTCTCGGCGTTCATCCCGACCAACGTCATCTCCATCACCGACGGCCAGTGCTTCCTGGAGTCCGACCTGTTCAACGCCGGCCAGCGCCCGGCCCTGAACGTCGGCATCTCGGTCTCCCGCGTCGGTGGCTCCGCCCAGCACAAGGCCATGAAGCAGGTCTCCGGCCGGCTTCGCGTGGACCTCGCCCAGTTCCGTGAGCTGGAGGCGTTCGCCGCCTTCGGTTCCGACCTGGACGCGGCCTCGAAGGCGTCGCTGGAGCGCGGCAAGCGCATGGTCGAGCTGCTGAAGCAGGCCCAGTACCAGCCGATGCCGACCGAGAACCAGGTCGTCTCGGTGTGGGCCGGCACCACCGGCCGCATGGACGACGTCCCGGTCGAGGACATCCGCCGCTTCGAGTCGGAGCTGCTGGAGCACCTGCACCGCGACCACAAGGGCCTGATGGACTCGATCCGCGAGGGCGGGAAGATGTCCGACGACACCCTGACCTCGGTGTCCGACGCCATCGCCGGCTTCAAGAAGCAGTTCGAGACCTCGGACGGGAAGCTGCTGGCCGAGGACGCCCCGGCCGCCGCCGACCTCTCGAAGTGACGACGGAAGGGACCTGACTCATGGGAGCGCAGCTCCGGGTCTACAAGCGTCGCATCAAATCCGTCACGGCGACCAAGAAGATCACCAAGGCGATGGAGATGATCGCCGCCTCGCGCATCGTCAAGGCGCAGCGCAAGGTGGCGGCCTCCACGCCGTACGCGACCGAGCTGACCCGCGCGGTCACGGCGGTGGCCACCGGGTCGAACACCACGCACCCGCTGACCACCGAGACGGACAGCCCGACCCGGGCCGCGGTCCTGCTCCTCACGAGCGACCGGGGTCTGGCCGGCGGTTACTCGTCCAACGCCATCAAGGCCGCGGACCAGCTCACCGAGCGGCTGCGCGGCGAGGGCAAGGAGGTCGACAGCTACATCGTCGGCCGCAAGGGCGTGGCCTACTACGGCTTCCGCGAGCGCAAGGTCGCGGAGTCGTGGACCGGCTTCACCGACAGCCCGAGCTACGCGGACGCCAAGAAGGTCGCCGCGCCGCTCATCGAGGCCATCACGGCGGACACGGCCGCGGGCGGCGTGGACGAGCTCCACATCGTCTTCACCGAGTTCGTCTCGATGATGACGCAGACGCCCGTGCAGAACCGGATGCTGCCGCTCAGCCTCGACCAGGCCGAGGAGGCCCCCGCCAAGGGCGAGATCCTCCCGCTGTTCGAGTTCGAGCCGTCGGCCGAGGACGTCCTCGACGCCCTGCTGCCGCGGTACGTCGAGAGTCGCGTCTACAACGCGCTGCTCCAGGCCGCCGCTTCCGAGCACGCCGCCCGCCGCCGCGCGATGAAGTCGGCGACGGACAACGCCGGAGACCTGATCAACAGCCTCTCCCGGCTTGCCAACGCGGCCCGCCAGGCCGAAATCACCCAGGAAATCAGCGAGATCGTCGGTGGCTCCGCAGCCCTCGCCGACGCCGCGGGGAGTGACAAGTAATGACGACGACAGTTGAGACGGCCGCCGCCACGGGCCGCGTCGCCCGGGTCATCGGCCCGGTCGTCGACGTGGAGTTCCCCGTCGACGCGATGCCGGAGATCTACAACGCGCTGCACGTCGAGGTCCCGGACCCGGCGACCCCCGGCGCGACCAAGACGCTGACCCTGGAGGTCGCCCAGCACCTGGGTGACGGCCTGGTCCGCACCATCTCCATGCAGCCCACCGACGGTCTGGTCCGCCAGGCCGCGGTGCGCGACACCGGCACCGGTATCACCGTGCCCGTCGGCGACGTCACCAAGGGCCGGGTGTTCAACACCCTGGGCGAGGTGCTCAACGACGACCCGTCCTCGGTGGCGAGCGCCGACCGCTGGACGATCCACCGCAAGGCCCCGGCCTTCGACCAGCTCGAGTCCAAGACCGAGATGTTCGAGACCGGCCTGAAGGTCGTCGACCTCCTCACCCCGTACGTCAAGGGTGGAAAGATCGGCCTGTTCGGCGGCGCCGGCGTCGGCAAGACCGTGCTGATCCAGGAAATGATCGTCCGTGTGGCCAAGCTGCACGACGGTGTGTCGGTCTTCGCGGGCGTCGGCGAGCGCACCCGTGAGGGCAACGACCTCATGGTCGAGATGGAGGAGGCCGGCGTTCTGGACAAGACCGCCCTGGTCTTCGGCCAGATGGACGAGCCCCCGGGCACCCGTCTGCGGGTCGCCCTGGCCGGTCTGACGATGGCGGAGTACTTCCGTGACGTCCAGAAGCAGGACGTCCTCTTCTTCATCGACAACATCTTCCGGTTCACCCAGGCCGGTTCCGAGGTGTCCACCCTGCTCGGCCGCATGCCGTCCGCGGTGGGCTACCAGCCGAACCTGGCGGACGAGATGGGCCTCCTCCAGGAGCGCATCACCTCGACCCGCGGTCACTCGATCACCTCCATGCAGGCGATCTACGTCCCCGCCGACGACCTGACCGACCCGGCCCCGGCCACCACCTTCGCCCACCTCGACGCGACGACGGTGCTCTCCCGTCCGATCTCGGAGAAGGGCATCTACCCGGCCGTGGACCCGCTGGACTCCACGTCCCGCATCCTGGACCCGCGCTACATCACGCAGGACCACTACGCCGCGGCCAGCCGCGTCAAGGGGATCCTTCAGAAGTACAAGGACCTCCAGGACATCATCGCGATCCTCGGCATCGACGAGCTGGGCGAAGAGGACAAGCTCGTCGTCCACCGCGCCCGTCGCGTGGAGCGCTTCCTGTCCCAGAACACCCACGCCGCCAAGCAGTTCACCGGCGTGGACGGCTCGGACGTGCCGCTGGACGAGTCCATCGCCGCGTTCAACGCCATCTGCGACGGCGAGTACGACCACTTCCCCGAGCAGGCCTTCTTCATGTGCGGTGGTCTCGAGGACCTGAAGAAGAACGCCAAGGAGCTCGGCGTCTCGTAAGACACGCCGCAGCCCGGACCATCCGGTCCGGACGCCGGGGGGCGGGGTCCGCCCCCGCCCCCCGGCGTCCGCCCCGCACCACCCCGGGGACGGGCGCCCACCGGCGCCCGGCGCCCCACTAGACTTACGACCTGACACCCGGCCGAGCCGCCGGGTGGAGACCCGAGGAGCCACCCTTGGCCGCTGAGCTGCACGTCGAGCTGGTCGCCGCGGACCGGAGTGTCTGGTCCGGCGAGGCCACCCTGGTCATCGCCCGCACCACCTCCGGTGACATCGGCGTCATGCCCGGCCACCAGCCGCTGCTGGGAGTGCTGGAGTCGGGCCCGGTGACCATCCGCACCACCGGCGGCGGGACCGTCGTCGCCGCCGTCCACGGCGGGTTCATCTCCTTCGCCGACGACAAGCTGTCGCTGCTGGCGGAGATCGCCGAGCTGGCGGACGAGATCGACACCCAGCGCGCCGAGCGCGCGCTGGAGCGCGCCAAGTCCGACTCGGACGCCGCCGCCGAGCGGCGCGCCGACGTCCGGCTGCGCGCGGTGGCGGCGCACTGACCCCGCCACCACAGGTTGTGCCCTCAGCCGCGGTGCGGTCTGGAATCATCCGGACCGTGCCGCGGCTGAGGTCGATGCAGGTGTGCCACGCAGGTGCGGGAC
>NZ_PVLV01000100.1 GCF_002982015.1 Streptomyces solincola | reverse complement strand
GGCCTCGGACACGGTCTGGGCGGCCGCCCGGGACATCAGCGGTCCCTCCACCGGGTGACGACGACCGTGGTGCCCTGTCCAGGGGCGGTGTCCACCCGGAAGTCGTGCATCAGCCGCCGGGCGCCGCCCAGACCGTGTCCGAGGCCCGAGCCGGTGGTGTAGCCGTCGGTGAGGCAGCGCTCCAGGTCGGCGATGCCGGGGCCGTCGTCGCTGACCGTCAGGCGCAGCCCGGACCGCCCGGCCGAGACGAGCGGCCGGATCTCCACGGTGCCGCCGCCCCCGTACACGAAGGCGTTGCGGGCCAGCTCGCTGGCGGCGGTGACGATCCTGGTCTGGTCGACCAGCCCGAAACCGGCCTCCACGGTGGCCGCGCGCACCGCGTGGCGCAGGGCCAGCAGGTCCTCCTCGGAGGCGGCCGGGTAGCGCGCGGTCCCGTCGCCGGCCCGCTGCCCGGCGGGCGGCGCGGACGGCCGCCCGGCGGGCCGCAGGGGCACGCCGTCCATGTCGTCCGCCGGGCGGCGCGGCGCGACCACCGGAGCCCCGAGCGCCCTTCCCTCATGCCGTACGGTCACGACGCCTCCCGGAACCGGGCGTGAGGGGGCGGGGCCGCGCCGCGCGGTGCGCCGGCGTCCGGACGCACGGAAGTCGTCGCCGTGCCCGTACGTACGGCGTCCGCCGCCGCTCCCGGGCGTACGGCGGGGCGGCCGCTCCCGGGCGTACGGCAGCCGTCGTCGCACCCGTGCGGACGGCGGTCGTCGCCGTGTCCACGGGGGCGGGATGCCCGGCCGCGGGGGTCGTCGCGCGGTCGCCTGCCGGGGGGCGGCCGGAGGGTCCGGCCGGGCGGCGTGGCGACTGCTTCACCGTGTACACAAGCACCTTTCGCGTTCGGCGGCGGTTCGGGGCCGGGGCGGCGGGGCGACGGGCGCCGGCCTCCGGACGGCCTTCCATCGTCGCATCCGGCCGGTCGTCGTCGTGGGCGTCGACGCCGCGCGCGCCCTGCCGGGCGGTGCCGCGGCGGGCGGCGCGAGGGGCGGTCCGACCGAGCCGGCCACCGCCCCTGCGCCCGCTCACCAGGCGGCCGACCCCTGTGCGGAGGGCGCCCCGGCCGTCCGCGCCGGCGCGGACGCGGCGGGGCGCGGGCCGTCGGGTATCTCACACGCGGCCGAACGCGCGCGGACGGTGTGCGCGAGCGCGAAGGACGCGGTGTGCGGCTGCCGGGACGACAGCGCCGGACATGCCCTCCGGTCCACGGCCCCTCCTCGTCTCGACGTCACCGATGTCACCGATCGAAGGCGCGGCTACCCGCAGTCCGCCCGGGCATGCCTGCCGGACGGCCGCGGACCGGCCGCAAGACCGGGCCAGGCGCCCCGCACGGCGGCCGCGACCGCGCGGGCGAGCCGGGCGTGCCCCGCGTCGTCCGGGTGCAGTCCGTCCGCCAGGTGCTCCGGGCCCAGCACGTCCCGTCCGGGCAGCAGCGCCAGCCGGCCGTCCCCGGCGGCCGCGGTGTCCCGGGCCGCCTCCTCCATGGCGGCCCGCAGCGCGGCGAGGGTGGCACCCGCCGGGTTGGCGGTGTGCTCCGCCTCGGGCCGCAGCAGCGGGGAGACCACGAGCAGCGGGGTGTCCGGGTGACCGGCCCGCACCAGCGCGACGAACGTGCGGACCGTCTCGTACAACAGGGCGGCCGAACAAGGCACGCCGAACCAGCAGTTGGTGCCGAAGGCGAGCGTGGTCAGGGCGGGCGCGGGCAGCCGCCCGAGCTGCTGGGCCAGCGCGAGGTCGCCGCGCGCCGAGCCGGCGTAGCCGAGGTTGACCGGGTCGAGCCCGAGGATCCGCCCGGCGGCGGCCGGCCAGGCGCGCGCGGGCCGGGTGGCGAGCCAGCCCTCGGTGATCGAGTCGCCGTGCACCAGCCAGCGGGGCCGTCCCGGCGCGGGGGCGATGCGCCCGCCGACGGCCCGGATGCCGGTGAACCGGGGCGCCCGGCTCTCCGGCGGATAGACGGTGAAGGGGTGCGAGGAGCGGGGCGAGGGCAGCGGGACGGTCACCTCGGCCTCCTCCACGGGGTCGGCCAGGACCTCGCACACCTCGGCCCCGTCCTGCCACAGGCCGAAGCAGTGAGGGAGCTCACGTGTCCGCTCCCGCGGGCCGGGTACGGCTGCCCGGTAGCGCAGTGCCACGGCGCGGACGCCGGGGGACGCGGCGAACTCCAGCCGCACCCCGGTCGGCACCTCGGCCCGTGCGGTGGTGTCCCACGGCAGCCGGGCCAGGTCGCCGGGGTCGGCGCGCACCGGGCGGCCGTCCCCGTCGAACCACGAGGTGCCGCGCAGGAACGGCTCCGGGGCCAGCCAGTCGTCCATCGTCGGTCCGTCCTCCTGTGGCGGGTGGGGGCGGCGGGGCCAGAGGCCCGCCTGCCCCCGATGTTCCGATTCGTGTGCCGGAGCGCAATGTTTCCCCGTCGGGGACCCCAGCACGCAATGATCAACTGCCGGAACGCAACAACGGTGCATTACGGTCGCGAAGCGATGGGGTTTAGGCTCGTGCCCCGTACCAGGAGTGGCGGCGACCGCCGGCTCGGCGGTCTCCCCATCCAACGGGCTTCGTCCCGCTGCCCGCGAGCCGCCTGGCGTACGCCGTCAAGCCATCCGCAGCGCAGAAGGAGCCCCCAGCAGTGCTGGACCAAGGCACAGCCTCTCCCGCCACCGAGCCTCCCGCCCGCAAGGCGTCCGGCCTCTCCGTCCTCATGCGCCGCAAGCCGGTGGATGTGCTGGTAGAGGAGGGTGGCAAGGGTGAAGGCGGCACGCTCCGCCGGACCCTGTCCATGTGGCAGCTCACCATGATCAGCATCGGCGCCACCCTGGGCACCGGCATCTTCGTCGTCCTCGGCGACAGCGTGCCCAAGGCCGGCCCGGCGATCACCATCGCCTTCGTGCTGGCCGGTCTGACGGCTCTCTTCTCCGCCCTCTCCTACGCCGAGCTGGCCGGCACCATCCCGGTCGCGGGCTCCTCGTACTCGTATGCGTACGCAACGATGGGCGAACTGGTCGCCTGGGTCTGCGGCTGGTGCCTGGTGCTGGAGTACGGCGTGTCGGTGGCCGCGGTCGCGGTCGGCTGGGGCGAGTACCTCAACGAGCTGCTCAACGGGACGATAGGCGTCACCATCCCGGCGGTGCTGTCCTCCGCGCCCGGCGAGGGCGGGGTCATCAACCTGCCCGGCCTCCTCGTCGTGCTGCTGGCCATGGTCTTCCTGCTCGGCGGCGCCAAGGAGTCCGCGCGGGCCAACACCATCATGGTGATCGTCAAGATCGCGGCGCTGCTGCTGTTCTGCGCCATCGGCTTCACCGGCTTCCAGTCCGGCAACTACGCCGACTTCATGCCGCTGGGCGTGGCCGGGGTCAGCGCCGCCGGAGCCAGCCTGTTCTTCTCGTACATCGGCTTCGACGCCGCCTCCACCGCCGGTGAGGAGGCGAAGAACCCGCAGCGCGACCTGCCGCGCGCGATCATGCTGTCGCTGATCATCGTCACCGCGCTGTACGTGCTGGTCGCGGCGGTCGCCGTGGGCGCCTGGAAGTGGACCAAGTTCGAGGGCTCCTCCGCCTCGCTGACCGCGATCATGAACGACGTCAGCGGCCAGACCTTCTGGGGCACCCTGCTCGCGGCCGGCGCCGTCATCTCCATCGCCAGCGTGGTGCTGACCGTGCTCTACGGCCAGACCCGGGTGCTGTTCGCGATGTCCCGCGACGGCCTGGTGCCCAAGGTCTTCGGCAAGGTCAGCGGCAAGACCGGCACCCCGCGGGTCAACACCGTCCTGGTCTCGCTGTTCTGCGGCGCGCTCGCCTCGGTCATCCCGCTCGGCAAGCTCGTCGACGCCACCAGCATCGGCACCCTCTTCGCCTTCGCGCTGGTCAACGTCGCGGTGGTGATCCTGCGCCGCACCCGCCCCGACATGCCGCGCACCTTCAAGGCGCCGCTGGGCTGGACCTTCCCCGTCCTCGGCTTCGCCTTCTGCGTCTACAACATGTTCAGCCTGGACACCGTGACCTGGGTGGTCTTCGGTTGCTGGATGGCCGCCGGTCTCGTGTTCTACTTCCTCTACGGCATGCGCCGCTCCCGACTGGCCACCGCAGAGAAGTGATCCACCCCCCGTGCGCCTGAACGATCTCGACGAACGCATCGTCCACGCCCTCGCCGAGGACGCCCGCCGCTCCTTCGCCGACATCGGATCGCTGGTCGGCCTCTCCGCCCCCGCCGTCAAGCGCCGGGTGGACCGGCTCCGGGCGGAAGGGGCCATCACCGGCTTCACCGTCCGGGTGGACCCGGCGGCGCTCGGCTGGGAGACCGAGGGCTTCATCGAGATCTACGCACGGGGCAACACCTCCCCGGAGACCATCCAGCGCGGCCTGGAGCGGTATCCGGAAGTCGCGTCCGCCTCCACCGTCACCGGGGAGGCGGACGCGATCGTCCAGGTCTTCGCCTCCGACATGCGCCACTTCGAGCGGGTGCTGGAGCGCATCGCCGGCGAGCCGTTCGTGGAGCGCACCAAGTCGGTGCTGGTGCTCTCACCGCTGCTGCGGCGCTTCTCCTCCGGCTCGCCCGCCTGAGCCGCCCGGCCACGGGCCGCCGCACACCCGCCGCGGCCACGGGCCGCCGCCCGCCCGGAGCCACGGGCGCCCCACCCGCCACGCTCGGCGCGCAATGAATCGCCGCCCGGTCGCGTACGAGCGCAACGGATCGATGGTCGGTGCGCAACGGTCGCGGCTTGTCCCATATGAGCACCGGACCGTACCGTTTTGAACGTCCCCGGCACGCTGCGATGCCGCGATGCACCCGGGCCGCCCGCCCGGACCGCGCGCATCCCGCCCGGGCGCCGTTCCCGCCGTACCGCCCGACACACCCCGAGGTCGCCGATGCCGCCGCTGCGCACCGCCCTGCTCCAGAGCTCCGGACAGCCCGGTGACGTCGCCGCCAACCTCAAGGTCCTGGACGAGGCCGCCGGCCGGGCCGCCGCCACCGGCGCCGCACTGCTGGTCGCCCCCGAGATGTTCCTGACCGGATACGCCATCGGCGACGGCATCGCCCGGCTCGCCGAGCCCGCCGACGGGCCCGGCGCCGACGCGGTCGCCGCCGTCGCCGTCCGGCACGGCCTCGCTATCACCTACGGCTACCCGGAGCGCGACGGCGACAGCGTCCACAACTCCGCGCAGATCATCGGCCCGGACGGCGCGAGGCTCGCGAACTACCGCAAGACCCATCTCTACGGCGGCTTCGAGGCGGACGCCTTCACCCCCGGCGACCTGCCGGTCGTGCAGACCGAGCTGAACGGCGTCCGGATCGGGCTGATCATCTGCTACGACGTGGAGTTCCCGGAGAACGTCCGGGCGCACGCCCTGGCCGGCACCGAGCTGCTGGTCGTGCCCACCGCGCTGATGCACCCCGCAGAGATCGTCGCCGAGTCGGTCGTCCCGGTGCGCGCCTTCGAGAACCAGCTCTACCTCGCGTACGCCAACCGGGTCGGCGTCGAGGGCGAGTTCGACTTCGTCGGGCTCTCCGCGCTGGCCGGCCCCGACGGCACCGCCCGGGCCCGGGCGGTGCCGTCGGGGCCGGCCAGC